>NZ_JBBNJW010000014.1:0-51459 GCF_040093305.1 Collinsella sp. CLA-AA-H302 | reverse complement strand
AAATGGTTCGATGTCTGCCCGGATGCGACACTGAATGTGTCCATCCTCGCAGTATCCGGTTCTCAAGGTGCACGCCTGGCGGCTGATCCGGTCCCACCGGGCCGCGCGGCAAGGAGATATATTGCCAGACCGGAGGGGCGCCGGGGGCGGGAATCGCGCACTCCATATTATGTTCACAAATGAATAGGTCCCTCAGTCGCATCACTGAGGTTAAAACTGAAGCATTGGCTTCTGATATTGGCGATGACCAGCTGGTTTATAGGTGTTAAGGCATCGGTCATCTCTGGAGCGCCACTTTACTCCAAAAGCATCAGCTATTTGTTTCCCGTCGGTAAAAGGCAGGTTTTGTTCGCCAAGCGTTCTTATATATAGAGAAGTTCGGGTTCGAACCCGTGGCGCGGCAACAAAAAAGCGACCAGCCGGAGCCGATCGCTTTCTATTCTATGCTGGATCATCCAGAGGGCGCTTCCGAACTCATTTTCTCGCTGCCATTCATGCTTTCGAAGCATCGTTCGACCTCCACAGCCTCATGTTTTGAGGATCTGCCGTGTTTATCACTGTTATTAATGAGTGTGTGGAAGTGATCCTCATACAGATACGTGCGATCCGCCAGAGAACTGAGAAGCATCTCTCTGCAGCCCTCGTTGCCTATCCTCGCATCTCTCAGTTCTTCCGGAAATTCACAAGCAGTCTTAGGGTCAATTTGTTTCGTTTTCAGAGACTTGTTTGAGAGTTTTTAAAGACAGTTCAAAACAATAAGTGAGACACCATAAAGCAGAGCAAGATGTGCCGGATAGAAAATGTAGAAGAAATATTTGAGCTTCAGCCCTCGCTTACCATTATAAAGATTGATAAGCAGCAACGAAACGACCGCGGCAGCAACATCAGGATTAAATACATTAGCTGTAGCAAACTCAAATCCGCCGCCAACTATATGGCATGACGAAAGGAGCACTGCACATACTGCAGCAAAGAACATCTTGGCCTTGCTGTCGTGGAATAAATAGAATGCAGCCACAAGCATAATGCCATACACACCGCCATCTAGTTTAGTGTATTCAGCTGCCAGTGCTGTCAAAACAATCAGAGCAGTTTCTGCGATGTATCTTTTCCGTTTTGAACGACTTTGTATCTTTTCCAGAACAATCAAAAAGACCAAGGAAAGCAGGAGCTCACACATAACATTTTGTTGCCGAAGGTCAAATAGTTGCCCGGTTTGGACGAAATCGTATATGGGCTCCGCAATGATTGCGAAGACAAGCATATTTCGCAGGTACTTCTTTAAGTCATGAGTATGCAAAAATCCCTCAACTATCAAAAAGCAAAATAAGGGAAATGCAATTCTGCCAAGAACATGAAGCACATCCGAAGCCTCGCTTAGAATCGCCCACTGTTCGTCTGATATCTGACTGTACGATGCGTGAGTCATGATTCCATTGGTCAGGACGATCCTGCTTACATGATCGAGAACCATCGAAATGGCTGCTATTATCTTTAATGTGCTGCCGCTAATTCCGTATCTATTTGTTTTCATTTCGTATTCCTTACTTTGGGTGGGCCGTCAGGGGTTCAGCCTGCTCCGCAGGCGGCCGCTGCGGCGCTTCGCGCCTTGCGCGCTGCGCTGGCAAACGCTCACGCGTTTACTCAGCTCCGCGCCCTTTCGGGTTCGAACCCGCGTCGCGGCAACAAAAAAGCGGCCGGCATCCGCCAGTCGCTTTTCCATTCTATGGTGGGCCGTCAGGGGTTCGAACCCTGGACCTTGGGATTAAAAGTCCCCTGCTCTGCCAGCTGAGCTAACGGCCCGCGGGTGGCATTGTACCACGGTCTGGGACTATTCCCAACTCCATTGGCCGTTCTGGAAAATCACAACTTCACGTCCATCAGGCGTAATGCCCGTAATATCGATGTCGTCCGTGCCAATCATAAAATCGACGTGCGTACTCGAGACGTTAACGCCATGCTCCAGGAGCTCTTCCTTGGACATGTCATACCCACCCTCGATGCATTCGGGGAAACCGACACCTAGCGCGAGATGGCAGCTAGCGTTCTCGTCATAGAGCGTATCGTAGAACAGTACGCCACTTTCGCGGATCGGCGTGTTCTTGGAGATGAGCGCGACCTCTCCCAGGTGAGCAGCGCCCTCGTCAGTATCGATGATGCTTGCGAGCGTTGCCTTGCCCACACGGGCATCGTAGTCCACTACGCGGCCGCCCTCGAACTTAATCCAAAAATCGTCGACCTTATTGCCATGGTGGATGAACGGCATGGCCGAGTACACGATACCGTCGGCGCGCATGCGATCGGGCGAAGTGAAGACTTCCTCGGTGGGAATGTTGGGGAAGAAGGGGTGCCCTTCGGGCGTCTTGCCCTTGCCGCCGGCCCACTCGTGACCTTTCGTCATGCCAATCGTCAGATCGGTTCCATTTGCCGCGGCGTAATGCAGGTAGTCGAAACGATTGTCGTTCAGAAAACGCAGGTTCTTTTCGAATGCGGCGTCATGGAGTTCCCAGTCGCTCTCTGGGTCCTGGCCATCGGCGCGCGCGGTGTGCAGAATCGCATTCCACAGCTTATAGATTGCAACCTCATCGGCGTCTCCCGGGAACACCTCGCGCGCCCAGGCAACGACCGGCGCGCCGGCGATGCACCACGGGTTGATGTTGTAGTCCAGTCCGCGGCGGAAGACCTTGCACTGCGTGTTCCTTGCCTTAGAAGCTGCAGCAGGCTTAGCGGGATCGATGCCCTTAAGAGCGGCAGGGTCCGCACCCTCGATAAAGATAAAGCAGGCACCATCCTGGGCCAGTGAATCAAGCTGCAGGCGCTTCCACTCGGGCGTCTGCTCAAAATAGCTTTTCTCGACATGCTCGTACGTGAGCCTCGTCACGGCGTCATCGGCCCAAATAACCGTCACGTGACCGGCACCGGAGGCATAGGCCTCCGCGACCACCACGCGCGCAAACGGCGCGCACTCGACCGGAGACTGAACGACAACCTCCTGGCCGGGCTTGACGTTTACGCCCTTGCGGACAACCAGGCGCGCATAGTTTTTAATCTTGGGCTCTAGGGCCTTCATGCCCTCCAGAGCCTCTTCGACCGTCAGGGCAGCTCGAATCATGTGCCACTCCATCTATCTATAGAACAGTAAAAAGGCGCGCCGCAAAAACGACGCGCCTTATATCTTAGCGATAAGTATGCATGCAAACGCTACTTCTTCTTGGAGTCCTTCTTGTCCTCCTCGGCAGCCGAGCGCTCGATAAGGGCGTTGAGCTTGTTCTCGGACATGCCCTCGGCCTGCGTGCGGTACATGTTGCGCAGGGGACGAATACGAACGAAGTCGTAGATAAAGTCACCCAAAATGACGACGTAGGACAAAACGATGCCGACCATCTGGACAGGGCTGGACACCATGCCAGCGGGAGCGAAGTAGAGCGAAGCCCCGATTGCCACGACGAGCACCATGCCGATAGCGAGCACAGCCCACCAAATACGGCGGCGCTTGGTGTAGTCCTCATCCTGCTTGAGAAGGATATTCGACACCGTGTAGATGCGGTCCTCCTTGGCGCGCTGCTTAGCCTTGCGGGCGCGCTTCTCCTCTTTAGAGAGGCCCTCGAGGTTCTCGCCCTTCTCGAGCTCTTTGCGGCGTGCCTTAGACGAAGCCGGCACGACGCGGACAGAGCTCGCTGCCTGACGGGCAGGCTTAGCAGATGCGGCGGACTTGCGCGCAACCCCGGTAACCTCGTGGGATTGCGTGCGCTTGTTCGTGGCGCTACGGGTACTCACTTATGCGTTCTCCTTCATGCTTGTGAACTGGGAGCCCGTGATGATCTGGAAGGCCTCGCGATAGCGCTCGGACGTGCCATCGATGACCTCGGCGGGCAGGTGCGGGGTCTCCCCCGTCATATCCCAGTTGGCCTTGAGCCAATTGCGGACGAATTGTTTGTCGTAGCTGGGCTGGATCTTGCCCTCCTCGTAGCTGGCAGCAGGCCAGAAACGGCTGGAATCGGGCGTGAGGCACTCGTCGATCAGCGTGACCTTGCCATCGATGACACCAAACTCGAACTTGGTGTCGGCAATGATGATGCCACGGGTCGCGGCGTACTCGGCAGCGGCCTTGTAGATCTTGAGGGAAAGGTCACGAATCTGCGTGGCGATATCCTCGCCCACGATCTCGCAGCAACGCTCGAACGAGATGTTCTCGTCGTGGTCACCAATCTCGGCCTTCGTGGACGGCGTGAACAGCGGCTCGGGAAGCTTGGAAGCCTCGGTCAGGCCCTCAGGCAGCTGGATGCCGCAGACGGTGCCGTTCTCGTCGTAGGTCTTCTTGCCCGAACCGGTCAGATAGCCGCGGACGATGCACTCGATAGGAATCGTCTGGGCCTTCTTAACCAGCATGGCGCGGCCGGCGAGGTAGTCACGATACTCAGCAAACTCCCCAGGGAAATCCGCCGGGTCGATGGAAACGAGGTGGTTGGGAACGATGTCGGCAAACTTATCAAACCAGAATGCCGAGATGCGGTTGAGCACCTCTCCCTTAAACGGAATCTCGTCGGGAAGAATGAAGTCGAACGCAGAAATGCGGTCGGTGGCGACCATCAGCAGGTTTTCACCGGCATCGTAGATATCACGAACCTTGCCACGGGAATCCGGACGACGCTCCATCGTTGTCACGTGAGTCACTCCTTACCAAAATACGACAGTAATGCGGGTTCTTTCCCGCACGTTTTCGCAAACTCGGAGCGGCAGGGATGAAACCCCTCCTTCACCGAATAGCGAAAAGCTAGTGCTCCATTGTAGTAGATGCCGCGTCCGCCGTGTGCTCGCGAGGCAGATGAATCGTAAAAGTCGTACCCTTTCCAAGCTCCGACTCCACGGAAATGTAGCCATGATGTCGCTCGACGATCTGTTTAGTCACGGCGAGGCCCACGCCCAGACCGCCCGCCTCACGGGCGCGACTGGCGTCGGCACGCCAAAAACGACCAAAGATGCGCGACAGATCGTCCTTGGCAATACCGATGCCGGTATCCGAAACGGCAATACTGACATGCTTGCGGTCACTGAGCACCGACACCACGACCCAACCGCCCTCGGGGGTGTAGCGCATGGCGTTGCTCATGAGGTTGATGACGCACTGCGTGATCATGTCGGGATCGGCCTCGACGACATCGTCGTGACCCTGGATTTCATCTGCAAAGCGCAAGCGCAGATCGCGGTCAACAAACAGGCGCTCCTGAGCGTTGACGATGGAACGCACGAAGGGAACCATGTCCACCGGCTCAAGGTTGAGCGGCGCTGTGCTGTTTTCCATGCGCGATAGATCGAGCATCTGCTGCACCAGACGGGCCAGGCGACGTGTCTCGGATGCAACGGTTTCCAGATGCTCGTCGTCGGTGGGATACACCCCATCCTGCATGGCTTCGACTGTCGCGAGCATGGCCATAAGCGGAGTACGAAGTTCGTGAGCCACGTCTGAGGTCAGGCGCTTCTCGTGTTTCATATCCTTCTCGAGCGAAGTGGCCATCTCATCGAAGGTCTCACCCAGCTGATCAATCTCGTCATCACCGCGCAAACCAGTACGAGCGGACAGATCGCCATCGCGAATTTGCTTGGCCGTGCTCGTAATACGATGAATCGGCTTGGTGAGCATGCGCGACACGAGCGATCCGATAACGACCGAAATGCAGATTGCAACAACCGCGGCGAGGGCCATGGCGTTAAAGGTCTTCTCCCTAAATGCAGAATCCGCCTTGGTGAGCAAGGCATCGGAGCCGATGGCCCATAGCTTTACCTGTCCGACATGCTCGCCCGAAGACGTTATGATTTCGACGTTGGCAACGCTATCGGAGTCGGTTGGAGCAGACGAGACCGGGCTATGCGATGCTTTTTTACCGCTCGAGCTGCTCGACGCCGATTCGCTCTCGCGCACATCGGCGGTCGCGCTTGCCGAAGGCCATGAGTCGTCATAGACGACAACGCCCTTCTTGTTGACGACCTGCATACTCAGGTCGTCGGATACCAAACTCGATGTCGCGACCGTGCGCAGCTCGCCCGCAGTCCAGTTGCCGTTTTCCTCATACGACGTCGCAAGCTTTTCGGCAGCAGAATTGGCGATCTCGACGATATTGGAGCGCGTGTAATCCGAAAAGACCGTGCCCCACACAACAGAGACCACGCCCACCAGCACCAATACCGTCATGAGCGATGTCAGAGCAAAAGCAAGTGCCATGCGCGAGGGATAGCTCATCGTTGGCCGTGAATCGGAACGAGGCGTGTTCCAACTAGCCTTGGAACCCGCCTCGCTCTCCTGCTTGTGCTTTTGTCCGATTTCAAAGCGCGCAGGTGTCATATGTGATTTCCCTATTTCTCGTCCGACTTATCGGTCTTGGCCGGAGCCTCGAAGCGATAGCCGACACCGTGGACGGTGTAGAGCCACTTGGGCTTCTTGGGATCATCGCCCAGCTTGGCGCGAAGGTTCTTCACGTGGCTATCGATGGTGCGCTCATAGCCCTCAAAGTCGTAGCCGAGCACCTTCTCGACCAGCTCCATGCGGTTGTAGACGCGACCGGGGTGACGGGCAAGCGTGGTGAGCAGCTTAAACTCGGAAGCCGTCAGGTCGACTTCCTTGCCCTCGACCAAAATCTTGTGGCCCGAGATATCGATGACCAGATCGCCGAAGTCGAGTACCTCGACGGCGGGCTCGTCGGCCTGATGGGCACGGCGGAACAGAGCGCGAACGCGGGCGACGAGCTCGCGCGGCGAGAACGGCTTAATCAGATAGTCGTCGGCGCCGAGCTCAAGACCGATAATACGGTCCTCGATCTCGCCCTTGGCCGTCAGCATGATGATGGGGACATCCGAGGTGTCGCGAATGGTGCGGCAAACGCGCTCGCCGGGGATCTTGGGGAGCATAAGGTCGAGCACGACCAGGTCGAACTGATGCTTCTCGAACTCCTCGATAGCGGACTGGCCGTCGCCCACGCCCACAACCCAATAACCCTCGCGCTCGAGATAGGCAGCGACAGCGTCACGGATTGCCTTCTCATCCTCGACCAGCAGAATCTTTTTTGCATCTGAAGCCATAACACGGCCCCCCTGTCTCAATTAGCTAAGAACAAGCCCATTTTAACGCACCTGAGCCCGCCGGATGCCACTATGACGCGGCAGCTCGGCGGGCGGTACTCACAATTACAACGCGTTTATTCCCCTGTCGACGCCTTTTTAACCCCTCGGAGACTAAAGAGAGAACAAGCGAGCGGTAACCGTCTCGGGAATTCCCTGACTGTTTCGCACCGTTGCGTACGTTAAGAACGAGCTCGATTTACCCGCCGTAGCAGGATAATCGCCATACTCCAGGGCTCGGTCGGGCGACAGAAGCGAGCCGTAGGTCTTAGCCGGAGTGTCAATCAAAAAATGCGACGCCTGGACTTTAACCAGGTATTTATTTTTCCTTCCCGCAGCGCACGCGAGCGGCTCACGCGAAAGGAAGAGGTACGGCCCGCCCTCGTTACCGATATAGGTGCCCATATTGCCCAGGCTACCCACACCGCTATACGTCGCCTCAATGGAGAACACGAAGGTGTCGCCCATATACACGGCCTCGAAAGGCGAAACCGACGAAGGAAGCACCAGCTGAGCTCGCTTCGTGTTGTTGCCGTCGGTCAGGTCGATTGCCGTCATACCGTAATAGACGCCCTCATCATTGTGCACGCGGGGCGAGATGGTCAGAATGCCGTCGCTCACACGCGGGGCGGATGCGAAACGGCCCGTCGACTTCCAAATAGTCTCAGGCTTGGACTCGCTGGGCGACTGACGGTAGCAGTACGAATCGTTACTCGTCTTGCTGCCGCCGGACGAGGGCATCTTATACCAGATGACCGACGACCCATACGCTGTGAAGAGCGGCGGATCGTAGTTTTCGCCACCGCGGTCGAGCTCGACAGCGGTGCCGGTAAGGGAGGAGCCTGCAAGGTTTTGCGCATAGAGTTTCCAAGACGCATTGGCAAAGTTCATCTCGACCCATGCGAACACGCCATCACCCGCGCGAACGTCGTAAAACGCATAGCCGGTTCCCTCAACGGGATCCTCGATAAGTGTAGTAAGCGAGCCATCGCCCAGGTTGAGCACACCAAGCGTATTGGCATGCAGGGCAGAAGCAGGCGCCATCATCGCGGCGGCGTAGTCGCCATCGCAGTAGTACAGCAGCGTGCCCAGCGGCAGCGTCCACGAGGCCGTGGGCTCAAGATCGATATCAACAGCTTCGTACTCATCAGTGATCGAGACAATCTTCGAATCGTCCTTGATAACCTGCGGCTCGCCGGCGGCATCGTCGCTGCTGCCCGTTTTTTTCGAGCAACCGGCAAGCACCGTGGCAGCGCCCGCGGCAGCACCGCCGAGCACAAAGCCACGGCGCGATATTCCATTCTTGATGTGATCGGCGATACCCATTAGGCGATCTCGGCGCGAGCGGCCTCGATAGCGCGCGTGAGCTGATCGGCGCAAGAGGTCTTTTTCATACCGCAGGTATTACCGGCGAGAACCTCGATTACGCGATCGGCAGGAGCACCCTCGACCAACTTGGAGATTGCCTTGAGATTGCCGTCACAGCCGCCGGTAAACTCAACGCCCAGCACCTTGCTGCCATCGTCAGAGAGATTGAGGTGAATATTGCGAGAGCATACACCCTGCGGCTTGTAGTCAAAACTAATCATTGAGATCCCCTCTCAGAAAGAAATTTCAGACGTTTATTATCCCCGTCCGAGGCGATAAAGTATCGCGGGCACCGATTCAACATCCTACGATGCATGGACTCGTAGGGGCAAGATTAGCAGTCCGTACCCTGTGCGTGGACCGTGCGCTTCTCCCGATACATATCGTGGTCGGCGACACGATATGTATCGGCCAGCGTATTTCCAGCCGTCTCGACGGTCGCCACGCCAATCGACGCGCTGACCGTCAGGGCCTCATCACTTACCGCGGCAAGACCGAGACGAAGATCCTGTTCCAGCCCGAGCGCAGACTCGTTGTCAGTATGGGGGCAAACCAGCAAAAACTCGTCGCCGCCAACGCGCATCGGCAGGTAATCCGCACCAGCCACCCGCCGCAGCACGGACGCCGTCCGTCGCAGCAGTTCATCCCCCATCTCGTGACCATAGATGTCATTGGTCCGCTTGAGATAATTGCAGTCCACCATAATCACGCTCACGGGCAAGCCCTCGTTTACCAGGCTATCTCCGCGCGATTCAAGATAGTTGCGGTTGCGAAGCCCCGTCAGTTTATCTTGGTATGACAGCTCCTCGGCATGCTTGACCATCGATATGTTGTGCGTCGCCACGACGACCGACTCCAGCCGGCCTTGCTCATCGCGATGCTGGGGGACAACCTGTAGCGAGTACCAAGCACCTCGACAATCTCGCACCTCGGCAGCCAAGTACGGCACGCCCTCCATACGTTCACGGAGCGTACTTATATCTACGAGTTCCACAACCGCTTCGCGGCTTTCGGGGCTCACGATATCCCGGCAGACCGTGTCCATAAAGTCATATGCCTCGCTGTGCTCGGCAAATATCTTCGCTATCGCCGGCGACATATTGATTCCCTCGATCTCGAGGGCGTCGAGATGCAAAAGGAAGGTCGAATCGTAGATAGCGCTTATGGCATTGATAATGCCGAGCTGTTTATCCTTTTCGGCCAAATTGCGGTGGTCAACGATATTTTGAGCCAACAGCACCACGACCCAAAACGCAAGGCTCACCAAGACGCCAGCGGCGACAAATGTGATCCTGCCAGACATGACCTCAGATTTGGGATACAGCGCAAACAGGCGGTAGTCCTTATACGCCGCACGCACGGCATACCAGGTAGCCCCCCGATATTCGACACGTGTTAGACCTTCGTCTTTCCAGTCAATTCCACTATCGACGAGAAGTCGAGCAAGAGTTATATTGACGGTCGAATCGTTTGAGGAAACGATTTGCGCATCACACATCACCAGCACCGTTGGACTCTGGTGAAACGTGTTGTTCACGAGCACGTCGGCTATCGTGTACGAATAATCATCGGCGGAATCAGCCGCAAGCGATCGATACCCCAGTGCTACGCCATCGCCGTACGGAACGGCGGTCACGGCAAAGTCAACGCCGCGACGCTCTACGACGGTCGAGTAGGACACTTTGGAGCCTCGATACATCGATGCGACCGACGAACAGGCCAGCTCCTCTCGCCACAGCATCAGCGGATCGCGACCGTCGACATCGTAATGAGCGATCATATGGCCGTCGGCGTCCATGACCAGCATTCCCGAAAGGTGCTCGTTGTGGACATACTCCTCGACCAGTGCATCGTTAATTTCGACGCGGTCAGACGGCAAGAACGTCGCGAATGACTCGACCGCGGCATCCAAATTGTGCGTCGCCTCGGTTTTTCTTCCCTGCTCATATCGGTCATATTTTTCGCAGGCGGCCTGTAAAAACACCATGGCTTCCCGGCCAAACCCAAGCGTCTTATCGAGGCAGCGATGCGTGCCGACCGTATACAGCAGGCTCAACAAGACAATGCTGGTCACAACGGCGACAGCCGCGGTAACTAAATGCTTTCGATGCAAGCGGCGCCCATCATTTGTCATGATTCCGCTCCTTGCCTGCCTGTCGTCGCCCCTGCCTTGTAACTGTCCACAATGCGCTCAATCGTGCCATCTCGGTCCATGTCGAACAGCACGGTATTGAGGTTTTTGACGTACTCCCCCTCATAGCTGTTCTCAAACGCAACGCCCAGGTCAACTGTCATAACGTTGTCGGCAAACACGCGATAAACACCGGGATACTGCGCGACGAGCCGGTCGAGCGATTGAACGTCCGCCATCCAACAGTCAACATAACCTTTGACCAGGGCAGCTTTGCAGAGTTCGGCAGAACCATACGATTTGATGTGCACATCCGGCGAGATCCCTAGGTCCCCGGCAAGCAATCGGCGTTCACTCACCGAACCCGCAATCACCGCAATGGTCTTGCTTCCATCGAGAGACTCCAAACCCTTGATACCACTCGTTTTCTTGGCGGCAACCGAGACTGTCACGGTCAGATACGGCTCAGTCCAGTAATAATCATCTTCGCGATAACAGGGCGAATAGTCGCACCACAGACAATCGATATCGCCGTTTTTGAGCAGGCGATCGCGATCATTCCAAGATATGTCAACAAATTGCGGTTTGATTCCAGCACGCTTGCAGGCCTCACGCGCGATATCGATATCGATACCGGCGTAATCGCCCGTGGTATCGATATACACATAGGGATCGTTATCCGTAACGCCGATTTTGAGTACCGGGAGATCCTTGTCGGTTTCATTCGAGGAGGGAGAGCTGTTTCGAGCGGTATACGTCAGGGCGACCGCACAGGCGGCAACAAGGAGTATGAGCACAGACGAGACAATGGTGGCTCGCTTGATACGTCTGGGCACGCGCCTCCTTTCATCGAAACAGCAGTAGGATTCATTTTATTACCGGGAGCCGATTCAGCAGCGAAAAAAGCGCCTCGCCCAAGACGGGCAAGGCGCCAATGGTTGAAATGCATCTGCGGGCGGTCGAATTAGGTCAACCCTACTCGAAGCTCAGCTGCTCCAGGCGATCGAAGACCGTGTCGATACGGGTGAGGAAGTCCCACGGGTCAAAGATCTCGTCGAGCTTCTCCTGGCTGACGGTGCAGCGCGGATCGGCCTCGAGACGCTCCTTAAAGGTGGGGCCAGAGACACAATCCTGCACCTCATGCCAGGTGGCCATGGCGTTTTCCTGCACGATAGCGTAGGCATCCTCGCGGGTGATGCCCGTATCGACGAGGGCCAGCAGGACCTTGGAGGAGAAGATGAGGCCGCGGGTCTTGTTGAGATTGGCCATCATGCGGGCCGGATACAGCTGCAGGCCGTCGATAACGCGAATGAGGCACTGGAACATGTGGTCGAGGGCGATGAAGCTGTCGGCCTGGGCGACACGCTCGGCAGAGGAGTGCGAAATGTCACGCTCGTGCCACAGGGCGACGTTATCGAAGGCAACCTGGGCGTTGGACTTCACGACGCGCGACAGGCCGCAGACCTTCTCCATGGTGATGGGGTTGCGCTTGTGCGGCATGGCGGAGCTGCCCTTTTGGCCCTTGCGGAACGGCTCCTCGGCCTCGAGCGTATCGGTCTTCTGCAGATTGCGAACCTCGGTAGCGATGCGCTCGCAGGTGGCCGCCGTGGTGGCGAGGACACCGGCGAGATAGGCGTGATGGTCGCGAGAGATGACCTGCGTGGACAGCGGGTCGTGGACCAGACCCAGGTGCTCGCAGACATACTCCTCGACAAACGGCTCGATGGAGCTGTACGTGCCGACAGCGCCCGAGATGGCACCGAAGGCAACATTCTTGCGGGCGTCCTCAAGACGATCCAGATCGCGCTTGAGCTCCCAGGCCCAAGAGCCAAACTTCATGCCGAAGGTCATCGGCTCGGCGTGGATGCCATGAGTGCGGCCGGCACAGAGCGTATCGCGCTCCTCAAAGGCGCGACGCTTGCAAATCTCGCCGAGCTTCTTGACGTCCTCGATGATCAAGTCACAGGCCTGGGTGAGCTGGTAGCACAGAGCCGTGTCGCCCAAATCGGAGCTGGTCATGCCATAGTGAACCCAGCGGCTGGGCTTGGGGTCGCCCTCGGGAACATCGGCATCGATGTATTCCTTCATGTTGGTCAGGAAGGCAATGACGTCGTGGCGCGTGACTTCCTCGATCTCATCGACCTTCGCCTTCTCAAAGTTGGCATGGTCGCGGATCCACTGGGCTTCGTCTTTAGAAATGCCGATCTTGCCGAGCTCCGCCTGGGCCTCGCAGGCCAGGACCTCGATCTCCTGCCAAATGGCGTACTTGTTCTCGAGGGAGAAGATGTGTCCCATCTCCGGGCGGGTATAGCGATCGATCATAGCGGCTCCTTTTTGGTTATTGGCACGTTGGTCGTAACCCAACCATTGTACCGTGCGCAGGCGCAAGTATGGGCAGCAGGCATCAACCTAACATTTTGGAATTGGAGCGGCCGTGAGGACGTCCGCGTATTTGCTTTGCAAATCCGCACCGGCTGCGGTCGGCAGGCCCGGTCCGCACACATGCACGGGCAAAGCGGGTTGGACCCGACGTTCCCGAGGTCTCCCGTGCTCGGTGGAGCGGGCAACGGGACATCCGCGTATTTGCTTCGCAAATCCGCACCGGCTGCGGTCGCCTATCGGCGACCTTGCCTGCTCGCTATAAACGCTTCGCGTTTATTTAACGCTCGCACCCTGGCGGGTTCGAGTCCCGGCACTTTATTGAAAAAAGCACGGCACCGTGATGGCGCCGTGCTTGTGCTTTTTACTGGAGCGGGCAACGGGACTCGAACCCGCGAGTGTCAGCTTGGGAAGCTGATGCCTTACCACTTGGCGATGCCCGCATATGTGGGGGATAGTATAACGCGGTTGTCTTGTTCGATACAAGGGTGGCGATACTTGTTTTAGCTGTGGAGATTCGTTTGAAAATCGTATCAATTGTGGAGACAAGGACCTTTGGCCTCCTTTTCTCCTTATCTTCTACCTGCGCTTTTGCTTGATTGTTGTATTTGAGCTCTATTTGTCAGGAATTGGGCAAGCTTTTGGTCAGGCTCCGGTACTTACCCGCATGAACCTCGGGGGTAGCCTCATCCTACGCGTCGCAACCTCCCCATGCGGCGCACGAGGGATAAGGAGCAGCCATGTCCAACGCACCCACGCACTCTGTCCACAGCACAATCGCAACAGGTCCGCTGCTCCTGCTCCTCTTCCTGCTTTTCGGCTGCCTGGCACCGGGAGCCGCATTTGCCGTCGATGGCTACGACCAGCTCGGCTTCCGCACTATCAGCGATGATTGTGGGCCCTTCTTTATCGGCAAGTATGAAGCTCAAGACGCCTCGATTGCCTACTGCATGAACCAGGAGCGTCCCGGCCCCACCAAGCCGGGCGGCCCATGGCTCAGCTTTGATCAAGGCTGGGTGTGGCTCGACGACGAATTCGCAGCAATCGTTTGTCACGGATATCCTACCGCCACGTCGTTTGGCGGTTACCATCTTTCACCCGATCGCGCCCGCGCCGTCACCCAGCTTGCCGTATGGATGCTCAACGGCACCACCCATGTCGACGGCACCTACTCCTACACGACCGCTCAGGGCAAAACCAAGAGCGGGCGCTTTACCGCCGACAATGAAGTCGTGGCGGCTGCGCGGTGGCTCCACGACAGCGCAAAATCAGGAAGCATCAAAGCCGCTCCGCACCGCGCGCGGCGCTATTTAGGGGCCGTATCGGGCGGCAGCAGACGTCAAGACATGCTCTATGTACTGCCGGCGGTCTCTGTTTCCTTCCAAAAGCAGTCTGCGAACACCGTTATTACCAGCGGAAACAATACCTATCAGTTTACCGGGGCAACATTCGATATTTTTGAGAGCGCCAGCGACGCACGTGTTGGCACCATCCAGATGGACGGCAACGGTCGAGCACAGGCAACACTCCTACCCAACACGGCATACTACCTAGTTGAGACAACAGCGCCAGATGGTTATATCCCCCGGCACGATCGCATTGCCTTTACCACGACGGATAACGGCGGATACGTCACCATTGATGAACAACCCGGCACCATTACCTTGCGCATTGTAAAGCTCGACGCCGCAACGAATGCAGGCCCCCAAGTTGGGGCTTCGCTCGCAGGAGCAGAATTCGTATGCGTATCGCAATCAACCCTTGGATGGACACAAACCCTCAGGACCGATGAAAGCGGTCAAGCTACCCTCACCGATGTCCCGCTGGGAACCTTTACCATCTATGAATCGGAGTCGCCCGAGGGCTATTTGCCCTCCGGTGACAGCTGGTCTTACACCGTCGGAGCCGATCAGCTCGGCGATTCAGGCGTGGTCGAGATCGAATCTCGCGTTTCCGATACCCCCATTGCGTTTGACCTTGAGATTTCCAAATTCAAGGACTACGGCAATAGCGACCAATCCGGCCTGGAGCAGCCGGCGGGAGGTGTTGTCTTTGAGGTTGTCAGCAACAGCTCTCAGCAGGTTGTTGGCACACTGACCACAAACATCTATGGCTTTGCCTCCACCAAAGATCTGTCAGAAGCATGGTTCGGCGCAGGCAAGCGACCCGCCGGTGTCCACGGAGCCATCCCATACGACCGCGCCGGCTACACCGTTCGCGAGGTTCCGGAAACCGTCCCCGAGGGTTTTAAACGTGCAGGGGAATGGACCGTCGGGGCCAATCAGATTTCCGACGGCGCCGAGCTTCAATATATCGTGGACAACCACGCTCTGTCGACGCATCTCCAAATTGTAAAACGCGATGCCCAAACAGGCGCTTCTGTTCCACTAGCCGGATTCACCTTCCAACTACTCGACAGCAATCACGAACCTGTCTCACAAACTTGCTGGTATCCAACACATAACGTAATGGACACCTTTACGACTAACGCGACCGGGACCGTCACACTGCCCGAATCGCTCGTGCCGGGCACCTATTATGTACGCGAAACCTCGGCCAAAGAGCCCTATCTTGTCGGCGAGGAGATCGAGGTAAACATACCCGCCGACATGAACCTAACGCCCGTTGCAATCGCCTCGTATTATGACCACGCCGCGACCGGAAACATCAGGATCGTTAAAACCGCTGCCGTAGACGGCAGCAGCCTCGCGGGCGCCGTCTTTGAGATCCGTGCCTCAGGCGATATCGTGCGCCCCGACGGTAGCATTGCCGCGCTCGACGGTGAGACTGTCGCTACCGTCACGACGGATGAAACTGGAGAGGCACGCGCGGACGACCTCCCGCTGGGATCTGGCACTGCACGCTACGAGGTTGTCGAGACTCAAGCGCCGACCGGCTTCTTGCTCGACCGGACGCATCATATCGTCGACCTTACCTATGCCGACCAGAAAACACCCGTTGTGGAAGCACGGCTTAACGTATCCGACGATTACACCAAGGTTGATATCTCCAAGGTCGATGCAAGCGGAGAGCAGGAAGTGAAAGGCGCACAGCTCACCTTATATGGTCCCGATAAAACCAAAATAGACTCCTGGACCTCATCCGACAAGCCGCACCGCATCGAACATCTTGCACCCGGCACCTACTCGTTGCGCGAAACGATGTCTCCGCGGACCCATGACCTTGCCGAGGAGATAACGTTTGAAATAAAGGATACGGGAGAAGTCCAATCCGTCGCGATGAAGGATGCGCCCATCGAGATCAAAGGACAGGTCGACAAGCGTCAGGAACTTGTCCAACCTATCGGGAAGGGTCTGTTGGCTAACGGCGATGGAAAAAACCGCGCCGCGATGCAAACCAATACGGATGGGCTTTTCTCCTATACCATCGATGCTCGAAACGATTCAGCTACCTGGGTTGATGAGTTCACAATTACCGATGATCTTGAGTGTGCCGAGGACGATACGGCGAGATTCGTCTCAATCGAAACCCCCGTCGCCATCGGCGACCTCAACGGTCTGTGCAACGTGTGGTATCGCACGGCGCCGTTGGACTCGACAGACGTCGATGAGTCGGCAAACGCGACGCTTGACGATGGGCACGAAAATCCTTGGCTTGAGTCCGACGAAGTAAAAGAGAGTCTGGGTGAGGATTGCCGCCTCGTCGATTACGACGGCTGGCACCTCTGGAAGGCGGATGTCTCGACCACGGAATCCACCACATTGGAGGCGAAAGAACTCGACCTTGCATCCAATACCGTCGTGACGGGCATTCGCATTGAATACGGTGCAGTAGCCGCCGACTTTACGACTCGAAGCGATGCGGATTCTTGGACCCGCGATGATCTCAAAGATGAGCACGACGACCTTGACGATGCCAGAGCAACCCTTGGCACAGATGCTCGGGGCGCAGTCGTGCACATGCAGGCAACGTCGGCTTATACACCCCAAACTGCACTCACCAACAGCGCACGCGTCGATCTTTGCCGCAACGGCGGCGGCGATAAACTTGAGTCACATGACGAGGACAGTGTCATTCAACGCTGTACCCTACCGCAGGACCTACCGGCAACAGGATCAGCCCCCATCGCCGCTTGCATCACCGCGCTCCTGACCTCGGGTGCCGCAGCCCTATGGTTCGCTCGCCTTAGGTCAATCCCAAAGAAGCGCTAGCGCGATGAAAAAGCGGGCGAGCCAGTCCCCCGGTTCGCCCGCTTTCAATCATTTAAATCGCCGTATCTACTCTGCAGACGAAGATCCGCCATCAACGATTGCTTGCTCGGACTCAGGAATCCCATCGGCGCCCGTGCTCTGTTCTTGCTCCACCTCTTCGCTGATTGCGGAGGCGGGGGTCGAGCCCTTCGCGCCCACGATATAGGCAGCTCCAAACCCCAACGCAATGGCAATCAAGGTCAAAATCACGTAGACAGGCCAATGGCGCTTAATATACGAAAACACGTTGACTCCTTAGAGCTCCGTCTACGAACGGCGGATAACCTCGGTCACGACCTCGGATACCGTGGCAATGTTCGTCGGGTTGACATTGTGGGGCAGGTCGTCCTCGGTACGAGCACAAGCCAGGCGCGTGCCGTCCACGCCGGCGATGGTGAGGGCTCGGCGGCTCGCCTCGAGCGCGGCATAGGCATCGGTCTTGGCATAGGGCATCTCGAGCGCGCCACAATCGACATGGAACGACTTGCACACCTTGCTGACCAGGTTCATGATGCGGCGATCACCCTTGAGCAGCTGCTGTTCGCCCTCAACCGTCACCACCGAAAGCCTACCGGCGCCGACGGATTCAAGATTGATGAAGAAGACGCCGCGGAGCTTATCGCGATGCGAAGCCAAGAAGGCCTTCATACCGGCGCCATCACAATCCGAGGCGCCCGTTGCCACAAACCAGATATCGTGACCGAGCAGCTCATCGTCGCCCATAGAGGCGACAGCCGAGAGCATATCTTCGGAAGAAGCGCCGTCGGAAGACGTAGCGCCGCCCTTCCAGCCATCGTTATCGTCCTCGAAATTATCCCACGAACCGATGCCGCGACCGGACTTCTTGGCATCGTAATCGTCTTCGACGCCCAGCCAATCACTCATGCTGTCCTGTTCGTTTTTCTTTTTACGACCGAACAGGCCGCCCAGGCCGCGCTTGCGAGACTTGGGTGCCGCCGGGGCGGGAGCCGAAATGGTCTCGATCGGCTGAGCGCCCGACGCAACGGGCCTAGGAGGCGCAACGGGTGCCGATGTTGGTTCGGGACCCTGAGCGGTAGCAAAGGGGTCGTTGACCTGTGCGGAGGGGTCGGGAAGGTCGAACAGCGACGTGCGAGACGCAACGTTTGCCTGCTTCATCGACGGCAGCGACGGATCGGGGACCGAAGCCAGCGGAGACGAGGAAGGTGCAGGCGACGGAGCCGACGCCGGATCGGGAACATTCATCTGCGGACGCGGTGATGCCTGGGAGGAAATCTGGGCCATAAGGGAATCGACCGTTTCGTCCTGGGTGGGAGCAACATCGGCAACCGTGGCACCGGAACCACTCGGGGCCGGCATGGTGAAAATCTGCGTGGAGTAAGGCCTCGACTCATCTGTCTCGGAAGCCTCGGAAACCGCAGGCACTTCCTCCTGCTCGACCTCGGCCGAATCATCTTGCTCGGCTGCCGCGTATTGCTCTTCGTCAGGGTTGGCCTCGGCGGCCTCGTCCTCGGCGGCATCTTGGATTTCGGCAGCATCAATAGGCTCGTCATCGTCTGCCACGGCGCCCTGCTCATCGGAAACAGGAAGGGGCTCGGCAATCGCGGTGCCTTGCTTTTCAAACGTTATCGTGGAATCGAACTGCGCGGCATCAAACGACATGGTGCTATCGACGTGCTGCTGAGCCTCGAAAGACGTCGTCGCCTCAACAATATCCGTGGACGCCGGTTGCTGGGACTCAAAGGACGTTGTAGCTTCGGCAGCGTCGACGGGCACGGACTGCATAGCCTCGTTCTGCTCGAACTCTTGCGCCGCGCGCTCACGTGCCGCCTCGGCTGCCTGCTGCTGAGCGATAGCCTCCTGCTCGGCAGCCTCGCGTGCGACAGCGCGCTTCTCCTCGAAATCGTCGACAAATTTCTTGCCCTTTGCAAGCGCACCCTTAAAGAAGTTGGAAGCACTGGCGCCAATCGAAGAGAACGCAGATGCAATATCGGCATGGGGCGTTGCCGCGGGAATCTCGGCCGAGAAATCAGTATCGCTCTCGTAAGACACGCGCCTCGGCTGTTCAACGTAATCGTCGTCAGACTCGTCCGTAACGTCTTGCGCCGGCGCGGCGGGAGCCAAAATGTCCAGTCCTGCCGCGGGATCGATCGCGGACACCGCCTCGGGCTCGGCAACGGCAGCGGTAACCGCGGCAGACTCATCATCCACGGCGACAACGGGCGCAGATGCAGTCACGACGGGGGCAGGCTCGGGCTCAAACGTCGGCTCCTCGCCTTCCTCGTAATCGAGCGTGCAGGACTCGGGAAGCATTCCGAGCGCACGGATGGCATCCGAACCAAAGCGGATGTTGCCGGCGGCATTGCGATAGAGCCTGGGCTCGGGCTCGGCCGCGACAGGCTCCTCCGCCGGCTCGGCAGTGGGAACCTCGTCATTGAACTCTTCGGCCTGGACAGCCTGATTCTGATCCTCGGGCACGATGGCGCCAATCAGCGTCTCGTCGGCAGACGCACCCTCAAAGCCCTCGATCTGCTCGTCGAAAGCCTCGCCCTGTTCGGGCTCGGTCTGAGCGTCGGGAGCAATCGGCTGACCGAACTCGTCCTCGGCGTAGGTAGGCTCTTCATACTCGATGGTGTTGCCGTAGTCGTTTTGCTGTTGGGCCGCGGCATACTCCGCTGCTGCGCGCGCCATCTCCTCGGCACGACGCTTCTGCTCCCCAAAATAGGTATCGAACGGAACATCGTCGGGAAACTCGTTTTCGCCCTGGAAGGGAGCAACGTTGTCCATAACGCCGAGCATAGCGGCGACAGAAGACTTGTTGCACACTGCGCCGGACGTATAGGGAAGCACAAAACGGTTAGAAATGATGTTTGCCGCGTTGGCGAGCGCAACGAGGGAAGCGAGGATCGCGACAATCCACAGCAGAACCTTGAGCGCGCCGGGGAGCGGCAGGATACGCAAGATGGCAACGGCAGCAGGGGCAACCGTGGCAACGGGCAACAGCTTGGCGATGAGCGCACGATACGAAGCATAGGGCTCGCGGGCGAGCAGCTCAGCACGGGGAGAGTCGTAGTGTGCGACAACGACCACCGGGCGGTTGCGCGGAGACGCGAGCGGGCCCGAGGCCTTGTGGTAGGCGATGACATTTTGGCTCACGCCCGTCTTGCCCAGGCGCGAAACCACGGGATGGCCCGTGCGCTCGAGCACGTAAAGAACGGCACCGACAATGGCCAGCAAGGTGCCGACCAAGCCGATGCCGCCGCCGATGCCCATCAGCAGGGCGCCGGCAAACGCAAGAATACCGGTAACGGCAAATGCCAACCTGCTGGGCGCCGGGGCATTGAACTCCTGAACCTCGGGATCAAAGCCGTGGTTGCGGAAGATCTGAGCGATATCCTCGGCAGCCAAGCGCTCTTCTTCGCTGCATGCCGGCGTGATGCCGGTGTTCTGCAGCAGGTGGTTAATATAGTTCTGGGTGTTCGCCATGTGCGCTCCACATCCATAATCCGACAAATAGGCCCAATGCATGCACATTAGAACCGTATATAGTCGAAAGTATACCCCGAGCGAGCGCAAACGACCGAATTCGGGCCATCTTAACGCCCCGAGCGGACAAGGATATAGCCTAATCTCCATATCGGACTAAAATCATGGCAGCAAACCACCTTCTCATGCGAGGACTCTATGACGGCAAGCGACGCGACCGCGACAATTAAAAAGGGGAATTCGGAGCCCAGTTTCGATAAAACGGCTCAGCGCATCCTCAATCTTTTCTTTGTGCTCAACAGCTCCCCCGAACCGCTGACGACCGAGCAGATCGTCTTGGATTCTGACCTGGGATATGGCTCGGGCAATATCGACTCGGATAAGCGCAAGTTTCGGCGCGATCGTGACAAACTGCTCGAACGCGGCATCTTAATCAAGGAGGTTCGCCCCGCCGGCGCGCAGGAGACCGAGGAAAGCTCATGGACAATCGACCGCGAGCACACGTTTGCGGCAGGCGGCCTCATCACCGCAGACGACGCCGATATCCTGCTCAACGCTATCGACCAGACAATAGCGGCCGGCTCATCCACTTTTGCCGCGCCGCTTGCCGATATTCGTTCCAAGATTGCCTACCTCACCGGCAGGACGACGGCGGACGAAGCACCGATCCGCCGCTCTCCCACCGTCGATGCGGTATGGAGCGCCTTTGCCGAGCGATGCGCACTGCGATTTTTATATCAGAACGGACGCGGTGAGCAGAAAGAGCGTACCGTCTGCGTCTACGGCATGTTCGAGCGCGAGGGCGTTGCGTACTTCTGCGGCCTCGACAATGCCACCGACGACATCAGGACATTCCGCTGCGACCGTATCGTTCGCGCTTGGCGTCCTTCGAAGGCCTACGCCATCCCTGCAGACTTCAATCTCAACGACTACCTGTTCTTTGAATTCGATTTTGCCGACCGCCCGCCCGTTGCGGCTACGTTCTCGTTCGCCCCGCAGACGCAGATCGATATGATCAACGGCCTCACGCGCGGGCGAGGTGAGCTCGCACACACCGATTCGGGATGGACTTGGACCGTTGACGTGCGCGATCTTGAAGCCGCCGCCTCATTTTGCATGGCCCACGCCATGGACGGCATGAGGCCCATGGCCCCCAAATCGCTCAAGCAGGCGTGGAACCACCTCATTGAAAGGACGGTGCACGAGCATGCCCGTGCGTAAACTCACCAGCGAGCAGAGGCTCTCGCGCGCCATCGACATTATGGAGGCCCTCTACGCCGCCGGCGAGAGCGGCATGACACGAACCGAGATTTGCAGTCGCTTTGACATCACGGGGGCGTCGCTCGACGAGATTCTCGAGATCGTCTCGACGCTCGCGGACCGAGAATCGGGTGCGCGTATCATCTGCGAATGCCACGGCGAGCGCGTGGTCCTCACCGGTGACGCCGGGCGTGTACTACCGCTGCGCCTGAGTGCCGCCGAGGGCGCTGTGCTCAACCACGAACTTGAATCGTTGGGGATCGAGCCCCAGGCGGCGGCTCGAATTCGACATGCTCTTCTACCCGAAGAGCTCGGCTATAACCAGCACGTCTTTGACACCGTCAACCACGGGTCGCACTGGCAGCAGCTGAGCTGCGCCATTCAGGACGGTGTTCGCTGTCGTATCTCGTATCGCTCGATGGACGATGCGCGGCCACGCGAGCGTCTGGTCGACCCCTTGCGCATTACAGCAAACGGCGACCAAACATATCTGATTGCCTGGGACATCGCGGTCGATGAGCAGCGCACCTATCGCATGGATAAAATCGAGGGACTCGCCTTGACGGAAGACTCCGTCGTGCCTCACGCACCGGACGTTGCATCCCTCCACGATTCCCTTGCCCGGACGCAGCGTAGCGCAAAGCTCTTGATGCCATTCGATATGGCGGAGCATCTGGACTGGGCCGGCATCACCCTAATCGAACGCAGCGGGACAGACATGGCAACGGTAACCGTACATTACGGCTCCGAGCGTTGGCTGCTGAGCCAGATAATCGCAGCGGGCGGAGCCATCCGCATCTTGGATGACCCCGCCCTGTCAAAGCGTCTGTGCGATATGGCAAAAACCCTCGTCTGTCCGCTTTAGCGCCGCCGCTCGTGGCGTGCACGCCACAGCTGTAGATAGTGCCCGATCTGCGCCGATTCGATGCGCTGGTAGGAGCTCGTGGGCAGCGACGTTAAGAACTTCTTTCCGTAGCCCTTCGTCACCAGGCGCGGGTCGGCCAGAATCAGCACGCCGCAATCGGTCGACGAGCGGATAAGGCGGCCGGCCGCCTGCTTGACCTCGAGCACTGCCTCAGGCAGCGAATAGCGCGCCCAAGCGCGGTCTTCGCGCAGGTTGCGCTCGCACGAGAGCGGGTCCGTGGGGCTCGAGAACGGCAGCTTGGGAATGATGACGCAGCGCAGCGTCTCGCCGCTGGCGTCAAACCCCTCCCAGAAGGCCTTAAGCGCAAAAAGCGATGAGGTTGGCTCGTTGATAAACCGGTCGCGCAGGCGACGAGGAGATGAGTTGCGCTGCTGGCAGTTGAGTTCCAGGCCCGCACGAGCCATCTTGGGCTCGACGCGATCGTACAGCTCCTCCATGTCACGCCTGTTGGTGAACAGCGTGAGCACCGAGCCGCCCATGGCAAGATGAGCGTCGACCAGCACGCGCTCGAGCGCCGTAAGATAGCTCTCACGATCGCGCGGATCGGGGATATCGCCCGCAACGACTACAGCCATGTTCGAATCGAAGTCGTAGCTCGAGTCCAAGTGCAGCGATGAGGATGTTGAAGCACCGATGCGATCGAGGCCGACCGCATGGTTAAAGTGTTCAAAGCTTTTGGACACCGTCATGGTCGCCGAGGCAAAGATAGCCGTGTGAACCTCGGGCAGCCACTCGGTTGCCAAGGCCTCGCCAATATCGATGCGCTCCGCGGTCATCGACTCGCCGCCGGCACGCAGCCTGCGATTGACCTGCAGCGAATACACGTAGTGTTCATCGGTGCCGTCAATGATGAGCTTGAGGTTCTCGGCCAGCTCGTGCAGGCGGCGCGAGATATCACCCAGGTCGACAACAACCTCGGGCTTGTCGGCGGCGACGGCTTGTACCAGCGCGTCGACGCTCTTGTCAGCTTGTTCCAATGTGCCGATGGCAGCGTAGGCCGACTGTAAGAAATCATGCCAGTCGTCAGATTCGCGCAGCTCGGGGCCAATCCATAGATTGGCATTGTCATAGCCCCCACGGGCACGGCGACCGAGCTCGCGAACGCCATCGAACACGCCGGCGATCGCCATGCTCGCGCGCGCAACCGTCGACGTCGCCTTGGCAGTAAGGCCCAGATAGAGCGTAGAGCCCTCGGAGGTTGCCAAATCACGGGAAACCTGGCTTAGCGCGCCGGTGCTCGAGCCACCCAGACGCTCAAACAGAACGCGTGATTCGTCCGCCGACACCACGCGCGCCCATTGACGGCGTGCCTCGCGCTCGATGGAATGGGCCTCGTCGATTACCCAATGACGAATCGGAGGCAAAATCCTGCCCTCGGCCGCGACGTTGCGGAACAGCAGGGAATGGTTGGTGACCACCACATCGGCGTGCGCCGCACGACGGCGAGCGCCGTGGACCAAACATTTATCAGGGAAAAACGGGCAGAGGCGACGAGCGCACTCGCGCGAGGCCGTCGTAAAGTCGGGACGGTTGACGCTGCGCCACCGAATGCCGAGCGAGTCGAGGTCGCCATCGGCTGATTGGCAGACGTACGCCATAATGACCGCGACCGCCGTGAGCGTGTCCGCCGGATCGCGCTTGGTGGTAATCTCGACCTGGCCGCGGCTCATGCGCTCAAGCTTGCGCAGGCACGGATAGTGGTCATACCCCTTGAGAGCGCAAAATGACAGACCGCCGTCCAGTTGCTCGGCAAGTTTTGGCAGCTCATGGTACATGAGCTGGTCGGCAAGATTATTCGATTTGGTCGCAATACCAACCGTGATGTTGTTACGGCGTGCTGCCTCGGCAAAAGGTACCAGATAGGCCATCGATTTGCCGACGCCTGTGCCTGCCTCAATTACTCGATGAGTGCCCGTGACCAGCGCATCGCGGACCTCGAGCGCCATCGCGATCTGCTCATCACGCGGCTCGTAGGTGGGATACATGCGATTGACTAGGCCACCTGGCGCATAGTCTGCCTCAATCTCCTCACGACTCGGCATCTTGAGAACCGGCAGTTCATCGGCGTCCACCCGATCGTCGGCGCGATCGGCCTTGAGAACGTCAGCACGAGCGGCGCTGAGAGAGAAGATAGAACCAGGGTTCTGCCCTGCCAAGAATGAGAAGATAGGACGATAGGACCAAGGCACGTCCGGATGCATGTCGGCTAGGCGCGCCATGAGGCCCTGGGGCAAGTCGGTGAGCGCCACGAGCAACACGCGCCATACGCCACACAGAGCGTCGACGTCGGCATTGGCACGGTGTGATACCGAGTCGCAGCCAAACAGATCGGCCATAAAAGACAGCTTGTGCGAGGCCAGGCGCGGAAGCGCGATGCGCGACAGCGCCAGCGAATCGATCCAAATATCGCTCACGTTGACGCCGCCTTTGACCGACTCGATAAACGAGCGGTCGAACGTGGCGTTGTGTGCGATCACCGGGCAGCCACCGACAAAATCGGCGAGAGCGGCGACGGCCTCAACCGCCGACGGGGCATCTGCAACATCGGCATTTGTAATGCTCGTGAGCTCGGTAATCTCGGCGGGAATCAGCTGCCTGGGATGCACGAAGGTATCGAAGCGGTCGATGACCTCGCGGCCCGAAAGACGGGCCGCCGAGATCTCGATCAGCTCGTTGTCCTGCACCGAAAGACCCGTGGTCTCGGTATCGAGGATAATCACATCTTCCTCGATAAGGCCGAAGGACTGCGTTTTGGCGCGGTCGGCAAGCGTGGCATAGGAGTCGATGACAAACTGCGGCGTTCCTGACGAAACCGCGTCCTCGATTAGCATGCAATGCCCGCTCGACGAAGGCCCATACGGATCAGGCTGTCACAGACCTGCGGGAACGTCATGTCGTCGGTGTGGCGGATCTCATCCGGATACAGCGACGTATCGGTCATGCCGGGAATGGTATTGGTCTCGAGGATAACGGGGCCGTCCTCGCTCACAATAAAGTCGCTGCGCGAGATACCCAGGCAACCGAGGGCCTTGTGAGCGGCACAGGCAAGTTCCTGAGCGCGAGCGTAATTCTCGGGTGAAATCTGCGCCGGAATGCGATGGATATCCGTAGGGTCGACATACTTCACGTCCAGATCGTAGAACTCGCAGTCCTCGGGCTTACGAATCTCGACAATCGGCAGGGCGCGCACGTCATCTTCGCCGTATACGCCGACGGTGACCTCGGTACCCTCGATGCACTTCTCGACCAGCACTTTGTCGCCGTACTCAAACGCCTTGGCGATTGCCGCGGGCAGCTCGGAGGGCTCATGGACCAGGGAAATGCCATAGCTGGAACCGTTGACGGCCGGCTTCACAAAGCAGCGCTCGCCACAAACCTCGACGATATGATCGATATCGACTTCGTCGCCCACCTCGAGCGCAAGGCCGGGGGCAATGGGAATGCCCGCCTTGGCGTATAGGAGCTTAGAGACCTCCTTGTCGGCACCGCAGGCGCTGGCAAGTACGCCCGAGGCCGTGTAGGGGATACCCAGGGTCTCCATGGCACCCTGCATGGCGCCATCCTCACCGCCGGCGCCGTGCATGGCGATAAATGCCACATCGAATCCGCCGGTCGCCATGGTTACCATAAAGTCATCAGCGGCCGTGTCAAGCAGCTCCACCGAGGTGTAGCCGGCTTCCTTCAGTGCCACCACAACGTTCTTTCCCGAATCGAGCGAGATCTCGCGCTCGGCGGAATGACCGCCCGCCAAGACCGCTACGTGCATGTTCTCTAGGCTTTTACCCGGCATGGGCAGACTCCTCCTCTATAATTTCTGCAGCTGATACCATATTGTAGCGATACCCTCTACGTTTCCCCAAAATCGAAAGGCTTCCATGAATCCCAAGACTAAATCTCAGGACATTCGCGACTTGAGCCAAAACGATATTCGCGAGCTCGTGGCCGAACTTGGCCAGCCCGCCTTCCGCGCGAAGCAGCTCATCGAATGGGTCTTTGAGAAGAACGTTTGTTCGTTTGACGATATGACCAATCTTCCCAAGGCTTTCCGCGAGCAGCTTAAAGAGGCGTTTGCCTTTGATACGCCGACTGAACTCACCAAGCAGGTTTCCAAAGATGGCTCGCGCAAGTATCTGCTCGAGTACCACGATGGCATTTCCGTCGAGACCGTCGGCATGCCCCGTCGTAACAAGCTTTCCGTCTGCGTTTCCACCCAGGCAGGCTGCGGCATGGGCTGCGCCTTTTGCGCTACCGGTCTCAACGGCCTCAAGCGCTCTCTGACCGCTCAAGAGATCGTCGACCAGGTGCTTCATGTATCCAACGACTTTGGCGAGCGTGCCACAAGCGTTGTCTTCATGGGCCAGGGCGAGCCGTTTGCCAACTACGACGAGGTTCTCAAGGCACTGCGTATCCTCAACGACCCCGATGGCATCGGCATCGGCGCTCGTCACCTCACCGTCTCTACCAGCGGCGTTATTCCCGGTATTCGCAAATTTGCCGATATCCCCGAGCAGTTCACTCTTGCCGTTTCCCTGCATTCCGCCATCCAGTCGACGCGCAATAAGCTCATGCCCGGTGTTAAGAAGTACACGCTGCTTCGCCTTCACGAAGCGCTTCAGCTCTACACCGAGAAGACTGGCCGCCGCCCGACCTATGAGTATGCCATGATCGAAGGCGTCAACGATACGAATCCCGAGATGCAGGCGCTCTGCGACTTCTGCGAGGGAACGCTGTGCCACGTTAACCTGATTCAACTTAACGACATCGAGGGCAGCCCGCTCAAGCCGTCGCCGATTCATAAGGTTGAGGATCTTCAGCGTCGTCTTGAGTCCCGTGGCATCGAGACCACGATTCGTAACTCCCGTGGTAACGATATTGACGCCGCTTGCGGACAGCTGAAACAGCGCTTCAAAGTTCAGAAGAACGCATAGGGGAGTCGCACTCCAAAACGTTTCATGTGAAACATCGAATGGCCCCGGTTGCAGGATATGCAACCGGGGCCATTTCATTTATTGACCTCAATTTTGGACCGTTGCTAGCTTTCCCATTTTTTACGGACAAAATAAGCGGCCCTTGTCTCATGAATCAGACAAGGGCCGCTCAAAATATGCAGGGTAATTGTTAGGTACCTAATAGCCTACATTTTCCCATTGGTTGCTAACCCAACCTTGATTAATCTTAGGATTTTTCGTTACCTGAGCAGTGCGCATGGCAACATCTTCTGTCATAACATCCATTTTCTTCTTGGATGTATCAACGATATCATGCGCACTACGAAGCAAACGACCTCGAAGTTCATCGTCTGTCGCGATCTTAAAGCCAGCAAAGGCACCAGCCGCGACAGTCGTCGCCAACGCAATCGCAGTAATAATCTTATTCCTCATCGTGGCCTCCTTGATCAAACTGAATCATTTCACCAAGAATACGAGAGAGCTCTTCCTCGTCTTTAAACTCAATCTCAATCTTATTCTTTCCACGCGAGCTCTTCACGCGCACGTTGGTATTAAATACCTGACGAAGTACACGCGCAGCCTTTTTAAAAGACTGAGGCGTTGCAGGCCTCGGCGTCTTAGGCGTCTCTCCGGCAGAAAACAATGGAGCAAGATTTTCTGTCGCTCTTACGGAAAGGCCCTCCGCAACAACCTTCTCTGCAAGTCGAATTCGAGCATCCTCATAGGGAACTGCAAGAATCGCACGTGCGTGACCAGCAGTAAGTTTACCCTCAAAAATCATCTGCTGAACTAATTCGGGGAGATCGAGAAGGCGCAGCGAGTTTGTAATTGCAGAGCGCGACTTGCTTACGGCCTTCGACAATGCCTCCTGGGTCATACCGCTAGCATCGATGAGCTGGCGATAGCCCTTAGCCTCTTCGACGGGATTCAGATCAGAACGCTGAAGGTTTTCGATAAGAGCAAGAGCCAGCATCTCTTCATCATTAACATCTTTAATGATGACAGGCAGTTCCTCAAGACCAGCAAGCTTTGACGCCTGGTAACGACGCTCACCAGCGATGATCTCATAGCCGTTTCCATGCTTGCGAACCAAGAGCGGCTGCAAAACGCCATGTTCTTGGATTGACTCGCTCAACTCGCGAAGTTCAGTTTCATTAAAGTGAATTCGCGGTTGATTAGGGTTGGGAACGATATCCTCAATAGATAGTTTTGTTTCAGATGCGACATTTGAAGCAGATGCAGCAGAACCACCGGTCTCATACTCGGCCTCAGAGACCAAAGCATTGAGTCCACGCCCCAATCCGCCACGTTTCTTTGCACTAGGCACGCTTGATCACCTCTTTTGCAAGGTTCATATACGCTTTTGCACCCTTGTTTTGAGGTGCATAGGTAATTACCGGTTCTCCAAAAGACGGAGCTTCAGAGATTTTAACCGTACGGGGAATCAGCGTCTTAAATGCCTTATCACCAAAGTACGATTGAACTTCCTCAACAACCTGATTCGACAAAGAAGTACGTGAGTCATACATGGTCATAAGCACGCCATAGGTGTCTAAGCCCTTGTTCAGACGTGATTTGACCATCTTCATTGACTCAAGCAGCTTCGTAACGCCCTCGAGTGCGTAATACTCACACTGGATTGGAATCAAAACGCTATCTGCTGCGGTCAAGGCATTGATAGTAAGCAGGCCGAGCGAAGGAGGACAGTCAATGAAAATAAAATCGAACTCGTCCTGAATCGGCTCAAGCAAATCTTTGAGGCGGGTTTCACGAGCAATTGCGCTTACGAGCTCAATTTCGGCACCTGCAAGCTGAATCGTAGCTGGAATTACGAATACTTTTTTGCAATTTGTATCAAGAACAAGCGATTCTGCCGGCACATCATTCAACAATGCATCATAGATGCAGTGATCAAGGTCTTCTTTTTCAATTCCAAATCCACTGGTACTGTTTCCCTGCGGATCAAAATCGACAATCAGTGTCTTACGACCCTGCTCACCCAGTGCTGCTGCAAGGTTTACAGCCGTCGTTGACTTACCGACGCCGCCTTTTTGATTGATGATTGCAATGATACGCGTGTCTTTTGCGTTCTTAGAACGCTTAACGTCGCGAAATCCCACGGTCCCTCCTGGTGTGTATTAAAGCTGTCAAACGGAGGATGTTTCACGTGAAACATTCCGATTCGATATCAACCGCCATGTTTCACGTGAAACACTGCAAGTTGTTAGTATCCATTATGTTTCACGTGAAACATCTAGGCAAGCGGATTCTTCTTAGCCATGCCATTTGCACGAGGCAATGAAACGGATGCTGGATGACTCTTCTTGAGAACAATGAACTCCCTGTGGCCCAAGCCCTCAGGCAAATCGATTGCGTCATTAAGAAGCAAAGTGAAGCCGCAAATCTTAGCTGCCGACATGCCGGAAACTAGCTCCTCATCCGAAGGATTACCCTTGGTGATAACAAATAGACCTCCATCCTTGAGGAACGGAGCCGCATACTCAACAAGAATCGGTAGAGGGGCAAGTGCGCGGGCGGTTACGACAGAAAACTGCTTCTTATGGCTTCGAGCATATTCTTCAAGGCGATCATGAATCGCATGAGCATGTTTCAACCCAAGAGCATGAACAAAAGAATTGACGGCATCAACCTTCTTACCAACAGAGTCAATATAAGTAGCTTCACGATGCGTGGTTATGGTTAACAGAATACCAGGGAAGCCCGCACCTGTCCCCATATCGAGCAAAGCTCCCTCAGGAGCCTTATTGATATAGGGGAGCAAAACAAGTGAGTCGAGGATATGAAGTACCGCAGCATCTTCTACGTTAAGAATACGGGTGAGATTAGTTGTCTTATTTGTTTCCAGAACCAAATCCAAATGCTGAATACATTTCCTCAGCTCAACATCAGATACGCTCAAGGAATACTCTTTGCAATAGGAAGTTAGACGAGTCAACATCTCGTCAGCTTGCTGATCAGTAAGTACTAACAACGAAAGCTCCTTTCTGACAAAAATCAGTGTATCAAGAACTTTTGACAAAAAAAGGGGACGTGGAAACCACGTCCCCTTAGCATAAGCTCGAGCAGATTATCGAGCAACAATCACCACATGGCGATCAGGGTCAGAACCCTCAGAATGAGTATCGACGGCATCATTGCCACGAAGTGCAATGTGAACCAGTCGACGCTCATAGGCATTCATGGGCGGAAGCGAAACACTCTTATGAGTGCGGATGGCACGCTCGGCTGCAGACTGAGCCATGGAGGCAACCTTGTCCTGACGGCGGCTCTTGTATCCCTCGACGTCCACTACAACCGGATACCTAAAGCCAAGCTTGCGGCTCACTAGCAAAGAGAACATAACCTGAAGGGCATCAAGGGTGCGACCATGACGGCCAATGAGAACAGCAAGGTCGGGAGCCGTTACATCCAGAATCAGCTCACCCTCGTCGCCCTCATACTCATCGATAGGAGAGTTGGCGGCATCGAAGTGCGAAAGGATGGAACGCAGGATGGAAATCGCGACATCGGCAATGGTGTCGAGCTCCTCGTCGGTCAGCTCTTCACCGGCCTTGTAGCGCTGTGCAATCTCGGGATAATCGCCCGCGACCTGCGGGGCAACCTCCTCAAGCATATCCTCGATGATCTCTTCAGACATAACGTACTCCAAAAGTTAGGTACCTAAATAAGATTGATATCCCGCTACTTCTTCTTGTGCGGGCGCGGCTTCTTCTCGCGACGAGTGACCTCAACCTGCAGCGGCGCGTTCTTAAGGCGCTCCTCCTCATCGGCCTTCGCCTTGTCGATGACCTTCTGCGTCACAAAAATCTGCTGGATAACCTGCCAAGCAGACGAGACGTCGTAGTACAGCAGAACACCAACGGGAAGGCTCCAGCCCATCCAAAGCATCATGACCGTCATGACAACGGCCATCATACGCATGCTCTGAGCCTGCTGGCCGGTCTGGTTGCGCGACATATAGAGCTGCGGAATCAGGGTCAGGACAGAGAACAGGATCAGGCAGACCAGCGCAGGCAGCGCGACCATAAAGCCATCGGCAAAGGAGGCACTCGGCGTGGTGGTCAGGTCGGGCAGAATATTAAAGAACGAGAACGTGCCGTCGTTAAAGTAGTCCGGCAGGTTACGCAGCAGCGTAAATAGGGCGAACAGGACAGGCATCTGAATCAACAGCGGCAGACAACCAGCCATCGGGTTGAACTTGTTCTCGCTGTAGAACTTCTGCATTTCCTCGGCCTGACGCTGGGGATCGTCGGCATAGCGCTCCTGGATCTCGAGCATCTTGGGCTGCAGCACCTGCATGCGTGCCGTCGACTTAGTCGACTTGAGCATAAGCGGCGTCAGCAGCAGACGGATGATGACCACCAGGATGATGATGGACAGGCCCCAGTCGACCGCAAAGGTCTGGATGAGCTTGAGCAGCTCGAAAAGGATGTTAACGATCCAATCCCACATGTAAGTTTTCCTCCGATAGCGAGTGCCCGCTAGGGCACAGGGTCATAACCGCCGACGTGCAGGGGATTGCAGCGAGCGATGCGCCTCACGGCAAGCCAGCAGCCTCTCAAAACACCGTACTTCTCAATCGCCTGGACGGCGTATTGCGAGCACGTTGGGTAATAAATGCAGGCGTCAGGCAATAAGGGCGAAATAACCTGTTGATATATGCGAATAGGAGCGATGGCAACACGTCGCAAAACGTGATTGCTCATCGCTCCTCCCCGGCAACGCCGGCGCGTTTCATAAGCGAACGCAATGCATTGTCCATCTCCTGAGGCGAAGAAACCCTCGTCTTGGGAGTTGCGAACAAGATGATGTCATAACCCGCAACGGGAAATCCACAGCTGCGGGCGGCCTCGCGCATCACACGCTTAGAACGGTTGCGCACGACAGCACAACCGAGCCGTTTAGCACCAACGAAGGCGACCCTTCCGGAGTCGCCTTCGCCAACCGATTCACATATGGTCATTCGAATCAGAGGGTGATTGAAACGACGCCCCTGACTGAACACATGCTCGAAATCTTGCCGAGACTTAATAGTCTTCATGCGAGATGTGTGTATCGCTGCTAGACAGTGAGACGCTTGCGGCCCTTGGCGCGACGACGGGCGAGCACGGCACGACCACCCTTAGTGGCCATACGGGCACGGAAGCCATGGGTCTTGGCACGCTTACGCTTATTAGGCTGATACGTACGCTTCATCTTAAGTTCCTCCTGCTGCATTTCGAGTGTCCGCGGGGGCGCGGACGCAGATATAGACACGTGAGCTTGAAGATTGTAGGGAAATCAATGTTCAAATGTCAAGAAATCAAAGGTAAAAGGTTGCGCAGTTCACACGGTTCCCCCATAAGCCGAGCTCGATTTAGCGGTGCATGGCAACTTTTCACGATATTTCATCGAGTTTTCAACAGGTCATGTTGGCAATGTTGAGAACTTTTCGTCCGTTTTCCAAAGTTTTCAACAGGTTTTGAAAAGTTGTCGAAAGATGAGAAACATTGCACGGTGAGCTACTATTTGTTCGAAACCTTTTGAAAGATTGCGAGCGGCATGTCTGACGACTTTTACACCATGGTCGATTCCGGAGACCCGGCACCCGACAACGAGCACATCACCGGCGTGCGCGAAGAGCGTGAGGAAGGCGAGCAGACGACCACGCAGGCGCCAAAAGCCATGTACGCCGCGCGCATCGCCGTCTATGACGACATGCTGTCGACACCGCGTGTGATCGTCATTGATCCGCAAGATGTCCGCACGTATTTGGAAGAGACGACCAACACCGTCTACCAGTGCATGAAAGAACAAGGTGGCCATATCTCGCTCATGGTCATCCGCGAGATTGTCGAAAACTTTATCCACGCGCACTTTGCCGAGCCCATCATCTCGATTCTGGACGGCGGAGACACCATCCGCTTTGCTGATCAAGGACCCGGCATCGACGACAAGGAGCGCGCTTTCGACTTTGGCGTTACCAGCGCAAACAGCAAGATGAAGCGCTATATCCGTGGAACCGGAGCAGGGTTTCCCATGGTGCAGGAGTATTTGGAAAACGCCGGCGGGGCCGTGTCCATCGAGGACAACATGGGCAACGGCACCGTGGTTACGGTAAGCCTGGATCCTAAACGCGTGCAGGAAATCGAACGCGCCGGCGGGCGCGGTGCTGCCGTGCGGCCCGAGACGGAGCAGCCCGCATATCCCCTGCCGGGAGCTTTTGCGCAGCAGCCCATGGCAACGCAACAGATGCAGCCCCGCGTGGGACAGATGCAGCCGCCCGGAATGCTTCCTACACAAGAGTCCCAGGCGGCGTCGATGTCGATGCCGCCAAACGTGCCAGAGGCCATGCCGCTGGCGGATCAGGATGCAGCAGCAATGCAGCAGGCGACGGGGGCACCGGGTGGCCAGCAAATGGGATATCAGCCGTACCAACAGGGATATCCATATCAGCAGATGCCGCCACTGGGGTATGGCCAGCAGTTCCCACAGCAGTACCAGCAGGGATATCAGCAGCCGTACCAGCAGATGCCGCAGCAGCAGTACAACCCCTGGGCCCAGCAGATGACTCCGCAGCCTTACCAACAGTGGCCTCAAAGTTTTCAACAGCAAATGCCGCCGATGCAGAGTTCTCAACAATCAGCAGCTCAAATGATGTATCCTAATGCAGCAAATCAGTATGCGCAGCCACAGCCGGACGTGTTCGTAAGCGATCGCGGCAACGCCGCGCTGGGCTATCTGGCGCAAAATCAAGCGTGCGGTGCAACCGATCTGGCGAGGGCGTTTGGAAACTCGGCCCCCACTTGGTCACGCACGCTCAATGACTTGGCGCAGGCCGGCTTGGTCATCAAGCATGGCCAGAAATACCATCTGACCGAACTCGGCGCCGCTCGCGTGCGAGCTCAGAGCTAAAGAACGGGAGAGACAGTGGACGAGGAAGCAAGCATCATCCTGGGGGATGCCATCGCCTTTTGCCAGCGCGACGGCCAAGATGCACGCCTCATCAACATGCTGGGGCAATCGCGCGCCATAAGCCTGACCGAAGATACGCTCACGATCGAGGCCCCCTCGCGCTTTGCCATCGCGCAGCTCAAAAAGCATCAACCGGCCATTGAGGCCTATCTGGAAGAAATCGCCTTTGCACCGATTGCGCTCGACATCGTGGCACCGCAAGGCGCCGCGGCGGAATCCGCTGCTTCCCCGGCGGCGCCAGCCTCCGCAGGCGACGTGCCGACAATCGAGCACCAGCACGGCGATGTTTCCCGTGAAACCATGGCACCGTTGCCGACCGCGGCGGCGACGTCAACGAACGCACCCGTCACGCACATGCCCATCGCTCACGACGCAGCGGCGGGCGCGGATTCGGGCATTGCAATCAAGAACACGCTCTCGGCCGATGATTTTCGTCGCATGATGAACCAGATGAAGGGCGGAGCGCCGACTAAGTCCACGCAAGCCGCGACCCCCGCTTCACCCATGCCGGCACCGACCGTGCCGGCCGAGCAGAATGCGGATGGAGCCCCGCTCGCCGCGAACTCAAAATTCACCTTTGAGAACTTTGTCTACGGCCCCGAGAACAGCCATGCCTATCGCTCGGCACTCAAGTTTGCCGCCCTCGCGGACGAGCGCGGCACGTGCACATCACTGTTCATCTACGGCAAATCGGGCCTGGGCAAGACGCACCTGCTGCTTGCCATCAAAAACGAGCTCGCCGAGAAGTCGCCCGAGATCAAGGTCAAGTATGCCAACTCCCAGGCATATCTGGACGACCTGATGACCGAGTTCGACCGCCAAAAGAAGAGCAACGCCCCTATCATGCAGGCATACCACGGCGTGGACGTGCTCATCATCGATGACATCCAAAACATCATCGGCAAGCGCGCGAGCGTGGACTACTTTTTCCAGCTCATGGACGAGTTCATCCGCAACAACAAGAAGGTCGTCATCGCGGCAGACCGCGCCCCCAAGGACCTGAGCATGGACGAGCGTCTGACCAGCCGCTTCAACGCCGGCATGCTCTGCCTGGTCGCAGAGCCCAGCTACGAGATGAAATACAAGATCTTGCAGCGCTATTACGAGAACACCATCGTCGCCGCTCCCGAGGCAGGCGACGACTCGCTGCTGGCGGCCTATGGGGGCGACGGCGGGCACCTGACCGACGAGCACTTTAAACACATGGCCGAGGTCTCGGGCACCAACATCCGCGAACTCGAGAGCTTTTGCGAGCGCTGCGCCGGCGAGGCGGGCGACCGCGAGCGCGAGGGCGGGGAGCTCACCTTTGACGATATCGACGCCATCGCCAGCCAGTACTTCGACACATCGGCCAAAAAGATCAACGTCCAGACGGTTCAGTCCGTCATCGAAGAGCAGTACGGCGTGACGCACGAGGAGCTCATCGGCCCGCGTCGCAACGCCAATATCGCCAAAGCACGCCATATTGCCATCTATCTGGCCATCGAGATGTGCGAGATGACGACCACGGCGGTGGGCGCCGAATTTGGCAACCGCAACCACTCGACCGTCAGCACGAGCTACAAAAAGGTCCAGAAGATGATCCAGGAAGACCGCGCCGTCACCGAAGACCTCAAGTCGCTGCGCGATAAAATTACACTGCGCTCGTAGGGAAATAGAGACACCTGTTGAAAACTTGTCGAAACCACGGGCATAAGGTGTCTAAAACCCAACCCGCGGTGATGAAAAGTTTTGCGCAGGTTTTGAACGTGGAAAACCACCCCTGTTGCACACAGGTTGCTGTCGATTCTCTTTCTGGGTCTGACCTGCGTCTTTGGGAGTAATCAACAGTTTCGTCAGTGCTATTACTATTATTAAGATATTTATATCTATAGAAAGGTATTAAAAGATGAAGTTCACCGTCAGCCAGAGCTCGCTTACACAAGCCATCGGCGTCGTTATGAAGGGTGTCGCTTCGGCATCCACCCTCCCCATCCTGTCGGGCGTGCTCGTTAAGGCCCAAGACGGCATCTTGGAATTCCAGACCTCTAACTACACCATCTCGATCCGTCATCGCATCGCGGCGCATGTCGAAGAAGGGGGCGAGATGGTTATTCCCTGTAAGATGCTCTCCAATATCACCAAGACCCTCCCCGATGCCCCGGTCACCTTTGAGCTGTCCGAGCGCCAGGTGCTGATTGGTTGCGAGAAGAGCTCTTTCCGCCTGAACACGCTCGATGCCAATGACTTCCCCGAGTTTCCGGCCTATGCCATCGAGAGTGCCGTGGAGCTGCCGACCGATGTCTTGTCCGAAATGGTCGGCCGCGTGTGGCGCGTCACCTCGACCGACAAGGCTCGCCCCATCCTGGGCGGCGTGCACATGAAGGTCGAGAACAACACCGTACGCCTGGTGGCGACCGATTCCTTCCGCTTGGCCGTGTGCGATACGCAGGTCGAGACCTCGACCCTCGAGGGCTCCTTTGAGCTCAACGTTCCGGCTGACGCCTTTAACGACGCGCTGAACATCATGGCCAGCCAGGCGACCATCATGATCGGGGCTACCGACACCCAGGTCGTCTTCGAGGCCGGCAACACCACCTACGTGTCGCGTCGCATCGAGGGCGTGTACCCCAACTACAAGCAGCTCATCCCCGATTCGTGCGTGACGAGCGTCAAGATCGACGTCGCCGCCTTTAACGCCGCCCTCAAGCGCGTGGCCGTTATCGCGAGCGCCAACCCCGCCGTCAAGTTCGAGATCGATGTCGAGAACGGTCAGATGGGCCTGTCCTCCATTTCCAATGACCAGGACCTTGCGCAGGAGACGATCGATGTCGAGGCCGAGGGCGAGTCGGGCACCATCGCCTTCAACTACCACTACATCTTCGGCTGCCTCAATGCCCTGTCCAAGGAGAAGGAGATCACGCTGGAGCTCAAGAGCTACTCGCAGGCGGGCATCTTTAAGTCCTACGACAAGATCAACTACCTGTACCTGGTCATGCCGGTCCGCATCTAGCGCTGCGCCATGACCATGTTCGCCCGCGATCTTTCCGTCGCGCACTACCGCAGCTTCGATAGCTATCGCCTTGCCCTGGACGAGGGCGTGACGATACTTGCGGGACCCAACGCGGCGGGAAAGACCAATCTCATAGAGGCGCTGCAGCTGCTGACGAGCGGCGCCTCGTTTAGGCATCCGACCGCAGCCGAGCTCGTCCATGACGGCGTGGGCTCGTGCAAGATCGAGCTGAGGCTCGAGGGCGACGGCCGCGTGCTTGATATGGGATTGAGCGCGGAGGACGGTAAGCGCTCGTTTAGCCGCAACGGCAAGAGATGCTCTGCCGCCGGTGTGCGCGGGGTTCTTCCGAGCGTGCTGTTTTGCCCCGACCATCTGGACATGGTTAAGCGTGGCGCCAGTGTGCGCCGCGCCGCCCTCGATGACTTTGGCATGCAACTGAGCGCACGCTATGCCGATCTTGCGAGCACCTATGGGCGCTGCGTGACCCAGCGTAACGCCTTGCTCAAGGAGACCTGGTGCTGCCGCGAGATGCTCGGCGCGTGGAACGATTCGATTGCCCGCGCGGGCTCGGCCCTGCTCGTGCACCGGTTGGCTCTGCTCGACCGGCTGGCGGGCCATGTGCACACTGCCTACGGGCAAGTAGCGTCAGGTGAGGCCGCCAACGTGACCTATGCGTCCACGCTGGGGGCTTTGCCCCAGGTCGAGGATCGCGAAGAGCTGAAGGGTTGGGCGTACGAGCGCATGCTGGCCGCCCTTGACGAGCATGCCGACGAGGAAATTCGCCGCGGCGTGACGTTGGTGGGACCGCATCGCGACGAGATTGAGTTTACCGTGGCGGGTCGCTCCGCCCGTTCATTTGCCAGCCAAGGACAGCAGCGCACGCTGGTGCTGTCCTGGAAGGTGGCCGAGGTTGCCGTGGCTCGCGATGTCCTGGGCACCGCCCCACTGCTGCTTTTGGACGACGTGATGAGCGAGCTCGACGGCGAGCGTCGCGGCGCTTTCCTGCGGCTGATTGGCGATGATATCCAGACGGTCATAACTACGACCAACCTGGGGTACTTTACCGATGACCTGCTTGATCGAGCCAAGGTGGTGAGCATGGGTGAGACGTGCTAATTACGAGCGCGAGAGCGAGACAGTCGCCTTCAGCGGGTTTTTGAACGCAGAGCGCCAGCGCATCCTGGCGGCTGCAACGCCTAAGCGCCGTGCGCAGATGGAGGCCGCCGAGGAGTCGCGCACGGTCTATCGCGCATGGAACGCGGTATGCTCGGGCACGCGCGAGGGGCGGCATGTGACGGGACTGCGCTACCTGCCCGAGTCCAATGAGCTGCTGGTGTATCTCGACTCGCCCTCGTGGACGCAGGAAATGACGTTGTTGCGCGAGATCATCCGCGCGCGCATGGAGCGCGCCGGTGCGCATGTGGACGGCCTGGTGTTCAAAACCACCGCGCCCGGTCACACGCCGCCCGCCGCCAAGGAGCGCCTGCGCCCGGCGACGACCGAGCGCCCGCCGGCCCCGCACGCCGACCTAAGTGAGGCCGAGTGCACCGAGATCGAGCGCCAGGTGGCGCCCATCGAAGACCAAAAACTGCGCGAGGCCCTCGAGAATGCCATGAGAGCCAGTGCCGAGTGGGCCAAGGGCGTGCAAAGCAAAAAAGAGCCTTAAATCGCATCTGGTGGCCTTGTAGAGCCAAATACCCTCGGTCCCGAGGGTATTTTTTTACGATAAACTAGTAAGGCTGTACACATTTTCTTGACTGAAGGAGGACGTGTGGCAAACGAAAACGATTACGATGGCGGCGAGATTAAGATTCTCGAAGGTCTCGAGGCCGTTCGTAAGCGCCCGGGCATGTATATCGGCTCGACGAGCGCCAGCGGTCTGCATCACCTGGTGTGGGAGATCGTTGACAACTCCGTCGACGAGGCCATGGCCGGTTTCTGCACCGAGATCCAGGTGACGGTCCACGCCGACAACTCCATCACGGTCGTCGACAACGGGCGCGGCATCCCCGTCGACGAGCACCCTGTTAAAAAGATCCCGACGCTCGAGGTCGTTATGACGATCTTGCACGCCGGCGGTAAGTTCGATAACTCGGCCTATAAGGTCTCGGGCGGCCTGCACGGCGTAGGCATCTCCGTCGTCAACGCACTGTCCAAGCGCGTGGTCGTTCAGGTTCGTCGCGATGGCAACACCTACGAGATGGAGTTCTCGCGCGGCAAGACCGTCAAGAAGATGGAGGTCGTGGGCACCTCGGATTCGACGGGCACCACCGTCACCTTCTGGCCCGACGACGAGATCTTCGAGACCTGCATCTACGATTTCGATACGCTGCACAACCGTCTGCAGGAGACAGCGTTCCTCAATAAGAACCTCAAGATCGTGCTGACCGACGAGCGCGAGGCGACTCCCCACGTGGAGGAGTTTTGCTACGAGGGCGGCATCATCGACTTCGTCAAGTTCCTCAACGAGGGCAAGGACGTCCCCGAGGCCTTTAAGGAGCCCATCTACATCGAGGGCAAATCGGACCCGGACGCTCCCGTGGCCAAGATGGGCGAGGTCGAGGTTTCCCTGCAGTGGAATAGCGGCTACGGCGAGAACGTCATGTCGTTTGCCAACGACATCTACACTCCCGAGGGCGGCATGCACCTTGAGGGCTTCCGCACCGCGCTCACCCGCGTGATCAACGACTACGCGCGCAAACAGAACCTGCTCAAGGAAAAAGACGCCAACCTGACCGGCGACGATGTGCGCGAGGGCCTTTCGGCCGTTATCTCGGTCAAGCTGCCCGATCCGCAGTTTGAGGGCCAGACCAAGGCCAAGCTCGGTAGCTCCTATATGCGCGCGCTCACGCTCAAGATCGTGACCGACGGCCTCGCCGATTACCTCGAGGAGCATCCCAAGCCCGCCCGCGAGATCGTCAAGAAGGCGCAACAGGCCTGCAAGGCGCGCAACGCCGCCCGCAAGGCGCGCGAGGCGACCCGCCGCAAGAGCCTGCTCGAGACGGCGTCTCTGCCCGGTAAACTCGCTGACTGCTCGGTGCGCGACGCCGAGCTGACCGAGCTCTTCATCGTAGAGGGCGACTCGGCGGGCGGTTCGGCCAAGGACGGCCGTCGCCGAGACATCCAGGCGATTCTGCCCCTGCGCGGCAAGATTCTGAACGTCGAACGCGTTGGTGACCATCGCGCGTTCTCGAGCGACACCATCCAGTCGCTGATTACCGCGATCGGCTGCGGTGTCACGACGAGTGCCGGCGACGGCGGCGACTTCGATATCACCAAGGCGCGCTACCACAAGATCATCATCATGACCGATGCAGACGTCGACGGTGCGCATATCCGCATCCTGCTGCTGACGTTCTTCTACAAGTACATGCGTCCGCTGATCGATGCCGGCTACGTCTATGTTGCCTGCCCGCCCATCTTTGGCATTAAGGTGCGCAACAAGATCCATTACGTGTATCCCAACGGCCGCCAGCCCGAAGACGAGATTTTGCGCGACACCATTCAGAGCCTGGGCCTGAACCCCGACGACAACGACGAGGACGGCAAGGCCAAGGATGGCAAGATCACCAAGAAGCGCAAAGGCTATACCGTCCAGCGCTACAAGGGCCTGGGCGAGATGGACCCCAAGCAGCTTGCCTCGACGACGATGGACCCCAAGACCCGCATCCTGCAGCGCGTGTCGATCGAGGACGCCGTGGTGGCGGACCGCGCCGTGCGCGAACTGATGGGTTCCGAGGTCGGCTATCGCCGCGAGTACATCGAGAAACACGCGCATGATGCACGCTTCTTAGACGCCTAGCTTTCCCAGGCACCCCATCTTACCCTTCAGGATTTCGGCCGCCGCACGCAAGGCGCGCGCCCTCATCCTTCAGGGCAACCTGGGGCACCTGGAAAACCTAGGAGGGTTATCCGGTGTTCCCGGTAATTCGTCTCCGTGGTAGGGAACTAATGGACCACGCAAACCATGAGGAGGTAACGTGGCAGACGATATCAACAACAACGAGGGTATGGACGATGCCGGCGACGCCGGTATGCCCGATGATCTGAAGCGCCTGCTCGCCCGCGCCGAGCAGGGCGAGGACGGCGATCCAGATTCCTATAACCCCGACGCCGAGGATGAAGAGGAAGAGGATGACGACGCCGAGCTCGAGGAGAGCTTCGGTGCGGTCGATCGCGGTGCCTCGGCCGGCGAGGATATCAACGGCGGTCAGCTCCAGATTTCGGAGTTCGGCCGCGAGATGAAGCAGTCGTTCATCGAGTACTCGATGTCGGTCATCACGGCGCGCGCCCTGCCGGACGTGCGCGATGGCCTAAAGCCGGTGCACCGCCGCATCCTGTACGCGATGAACGAGAGCGGCATCTACCCCAACCGCCCACACAAGAAGTCGGCCTGGACGGTCGGCGAAGTTATCGGCAAGTATCATCCGCACGGTGACTCCGCGGTCTACGAGGCCATGGTCCGCCTGGCGCAGTGGTTCTCCATGCGCACGCCGCTCATCGACGGCCACGGCAACTTCGGCAACATCGATGGCGACGGCGCGGCGGCCATGCGTTACACCGAGAGCCGCCTGGCAAAGCCCGCCATGGAGCTGCTGCGCGACCTGCAAAAGGATACCGTTGACTGGCAGCCCAACTACGACGAGTCGCTCGCCGAGCCCGTGGCACTGCCCGCGCGTTTCCCCAACCTGCTGGTCAACGGCAGCCAGGGTATCGCCGTCGGCATGGCCACTAATATCGCCCCGCACAACCTCACCGAGGCGATCGAGGCCACCTGCTACCTGATCGACAATCCCGATGCCACCGTCGACGAGCTTATGCAGATCATGCCCGGTCCGGACTTCCCCACCGGTGCCATCATCATGGGCAGCGCCGGCATTAGGCAGAGCTACGAGACCGGCCGCGGCTCCATCACCGTGCGCGCCAAGGCTCACGTGGAATCCACCAAGACCGGTCGCAGCCGCCTGGTCTTTACCGAGATCCCTTACATGGTCAACAAGGGCACCCTGCAGGAGAAGATCGCCCAGCTCGTAAACGACAAGCGCATCGAGGGCATCTCGGACATGCGCGACGAGTCCAACCAGAAGGGCATCCGTCTGGTCATCGAGCTCAAGAAGGGCGTCATTCCACAGGTCGTGCTCAACAACCTGTATAAGTACACCTCGCTGCAGACGACCTTTGGTGCCAACAACCTGGCGCTCGTCAACGGCGTTCCCAAATGCCTGAGCTTGCGCGAGATGCTACAGCACTACATCGACCACCAGGTCGACGTCGTCACCCGCCGCACCCGCTTTGACCTTAAGAAGGCCCAGGCGCGCGCCCATATCCTCGAGGGCTACTTGATGGCTCTCGACCATATCGACGAGGTCATCAGCATTATTCGCTCCTCGCAGACTGACTCCGAGGCTAGCGGCCGCCTGATCGAGCGCTTTGGCTTTACGCCCGAGCAGACCACGGCCATCCTCGAGATGAAGCTGCGTCGCCTGACCGGCCTGGAGCGCGACAAGATCCAGGAAGAGCTGGACGGCCTGCGCCGCGCCATCGCCTACTACGAGGACCTGCTGGCGCATGAGGAGAAGATCCTGGGCGTCATCAAGGAGGAGATGCGCGAGATCTCGAAGAAGTTTGGCGACAAACGCCGCACCGAGATCAGCCATGTCGAGAAGGATCTGGATGTCGAGGACCTCATCGCCGACGAGGACATGGTCGTGACCATTACCCACACCGGCTACGTGAAGCGCATCCCGGTGGCTGCCTACCGCGCCCAGAAGCGCGGCGGCAAGGGCGTGTCGGGCGTCAACCTTAAAGAGGACGACGTCATCGACGAGATGTTTATCGCATCCACGCACGAGTACGTGCTGTTCTTCTCGAGCAAGGGCAAGGTCTATCGCCTGAAGGTGCACGAACTGCCGGTGGGTACGCGCCAGGCCCGCGGCACCGCGATCGTCAACTTGCTGCCCTTCGAGGAGGGCGAGAAGATCGCGAGCGTCATCAGCTGCCGCGAGTTCCCCGCCGACGAGTACCTGATGTTTGCCACCAAGAGCGGCATGGTCAAGAAGACCGTGATGAGCGCCTACGACCGTAGCCGCCGCGACGGCCTGATCGCCATCAACCTGAGGGACGACGACGCGCTGCTCGCCGTGCGCCGTGTGCGCGAGGGCGACAAGATCATCCTGGCCACCACTGCGGGCAAGGCGATTATGTTCTCCGAGGAGCAGGTGCGCGCCACCGGCCGCGACACCAGCGGCGTTCGCGGTATCAGCATGAAGGACAACGTGAGCGTTTTGGGTATGGAGGTCACCAACGGCAACGGTGACCTGTTTGTCATCACCGAGCGCGGCTACGGCAAGCGCACGCCGGTCGCGGATTACCCGGAGCAGAACCGCGGCGGTCAGGGCGTCTATACCATCCAGATGACCGAGCGTAAGGGCAACCTCGCGGCCATGAAGACGGTGGGCCCGCAGCACGAGTTGTTCATCGTGACGGAAGGTGCAACGGTCATTCGCGTCAAGACCGACGAGATCAGCCAGACCGGCCGCGCCACCCAGGGCGTCAAGATGATGTCCGTCGACGACAACGACCGCGTATGCGCTGTCGCCCGCATGACGGCAGCCAAGGAAAAGCCCGAAGGCGAAGGTGCCGAGGCCGCAGCCGACACCGACGACGCCCCAGTCGACCTGGGCGACGGCAACGACATGCCAGAGGATCTCCTAGACGAGTAAGAGGCCCTAACTGGTAAAAATCATCAGACCCCATATATCGGCGGTCGGCGCACTGCGCGCCGACCGTTTTTTTGACAAGCTTGGAGCCCCGTGTCAGACGGCTGGGCGAGATGGGTTGGGTTTGTCGCGAGTTCCGCACGCAAAGAAGGCCACTTAATGTGGCCTTCGTCTTGCGCAGGACTGCCCGAGCAGCAAACCTAACCCATCTCGCCCAGCCGTCTGACACACCCCTCAAAGATTTTCAAAAAAGTTGTTGACGCGCGCGTAACGACTCGTCTAATATATCCCTTGCGCGATGGACCTGTAGCTCAGTTGGTTAGAGCGTCCGGCTGATAACCGGGAGGTCACAAGTTCGAATCTTGTCAGGTCCACCACTTTCTTTCGCAATAAACACCCCAGCGAGAGCCGAGTCGCCGCTGGGGTGTTTATTACTGTCTTCGTGGGGGTTTAGCTCAGCTGGGAGAGCGCGGGCTTTGCAAGCCTGAGGTCAGGGGTTCGATCCCCCTAACCTCCACCATGATGGACCTGTAGCTCAGTTGGTTAGAGCGTCCGGCTGATAACCGGGAGGTCACAAGTTCGAATCTTGTCAGGTCCACCATCAAAACTGTGAAGAGCCTCGAGGTGTTGCCTCGGGGCTTTTTTCTTGTGTGTTATAGAACTCATTTTGGTTTTGTGTGCTGTGCGAAAGATTGGGTAGTATAGCAATTCAATGCGGCGAAGGCGCCGCGTGTTAACCGCTACGTACCGGAGGTGTTCCATGGTTCGTGTCGACATAGAGACCATCGTCATGGCCGCCGGTCCCGTGCCATCGCTTATCGTGCTTCGCGAGCGCTGCAGCAAATCGGACTCCCCTGCGCCGCTACGCTCCCTTTCTATCCAGACTGGTTCGTTTGAGGCCGCGGCCATCAGCCGCGGTATCGACAGCGGCCGCGCCGAGCGTCCGATTGCCCATGACCTGCTGCTCGATACGCTTGATGCCCTGGATGCAAAACTTGAGCGTATCGAGATTGTCCGCGCCGAGCCTCCCGTGTTCTACGCGACGGTCGTCGTTTTGGCCGGCGATAGCGAGCATAGGATCGATGCGCGTCCGAGCGATGCCATCGCCCTCGCCGTGCGCAGCAATGCCCCCATGTTTGTGGAGGACGACATCATGAACCGCCTGGGGACTGTCTCTCCGGTTGCCGAGGAAGTCGATGACGAGCAGGAATTTGAGAAGTTCGACGAGTTCGTCCATACGCTCTCGCCCGATGATTTTTAAATGACGGGTAGCCATGAGACGGAGTGTGCACTAATGGAGCGCGGCGCCTCGGCCGAGGCCGCCGCCATCGCGCGTGAAGCCCAGATGCGCTCGGAGGCATCCGAGGCGGCTCGCATCGCCTATGTGACGCAGGCCCGCACGCTTCGCGAGCGCCGCGGCTCCTATATCAAGATGGTTATCATCTCCGCCCTTGTCGCGGTAATCTGTTCTCGTCTTCGTGGTACAGTTGGTGCGCTTGGGTTTTCGATTTCAACAGGCTTGGTAATCTGGGGTGTGGTCGATGCAGTAATGCTGACCAACCAGATCAAGGTACTCGACAAGCGCGCGATGGATATGGTGCGCGCCCGCGACGCTGCCGCCAAGATCGCTGCCGAGGCACAAGAACTGTAACGACGCCGGATTCGATGGGAAGGTCTAGAGATGGCACAGGATATGCAGGACGCCGGTAACGTCTCCGCCGAGCTCGACGCCATGGTGTGTGACCTGATTGGTGCGTTCTTGGACGACCTTGCCGCCGGCGAGAATCCGGGCGTAGTCGTGGCGATCGAGGACGCTGCTTCCAACCGTTATCTGGCGGCACTCGACGAGGACGGCGAAGAGGCGTGCCTGGAGGCTGCCACCAACTTTATCTCCGAGCACAAGATGGGCCTTAAGGACGAGGGTCTGGGCCGTATCGCCCGCTATGCCATCGGCTATACCGGCTGCGTCGAGATTGACGGCGGCTATCACGACGCTCTGCTCGTGAGCTTCTTTGAGACCACGCTCGAGAGCGGCTTTTCGGCTTACGTGCTGTACGAGGGCATGGGTGCCGGCGATGGTTTTATGTGGAGCGACCCTGAACCTGCAGGCGAGGAAACCCCTCTTATCTAAAATCGCTAAAATAAACGAGTTTTCGGTAAAAGGCTCAATATTCCCGCCGAGCGTTGCATTGCTGGGTGGGTCGCATACGCGTGCCGTTTGTATATGGATAGAAGATAGGGGAACTACATGCGCGTAGACAATCTGAGGAACATCGCCATCATCGCCCACGTCGACCACGGCAAGACGACGATGGTCGACAAGCTCCTGCGTGCCACGGACGCCTTCCGTGCCAACCAGCAGGTCGAGGACCGCGTCCTGGACTCTAACGACCAGGAGCGCGAGCGCGGCATCACGATTCTCGCCAAGAACATCTCTATCGAGTACAAGGACGTCAAGATCAACGTCATCGACACCCCGGGCCATGCCGACTTTGGCGGCGAGGTCGAGCGCGTGCTGCGTATGGCCGACGGCGCCCTGCTGCTGGTCGACGCCTTTGAGGGCCCCATGCCCCAGACCCGCTTTGTGCTGCGTCACGCTATCGACACCGGCCTCAAGATCATGATCGTCATCAACAAGATCGACCGTCCGGGCGCCAACCCCGAGAAGGCCTACAACGACTGCCTCGACCTTATGGCCGACCTGGGCGCCACCGACGACCAGCTCGAGTTTGCCATGGAGCACGTCATCTACGCCAGCGCCATGAATGGCTTTGCCCGCCTTGACCCCAACGACGGCAACATGGACATGTATCCGCTGCTCGATATGATCATCGACGACATGCCCGCGCCCGAAGTTGACGAGACCGCTCCGCTGGCCATGCAGTGCGTGACCATCGACCACTCCAACTTCGTTGGCCGCATCGGTATCGGTCGCGTGTACTCCGGCACCATTCACCAGGGCGATCAGATCCTGGTTGTGAAGAACGACGGCTCCAGCGCCACCGCTACCGTCAAGCAGCTCTTTACCTTCGACTACCTGGGCCGCACCGAGTGCCAGGAAGTCGGCGCCGGCGATATCGCCGCCGTCGTGGGTATTGACCGCACCGATATCGGCGATGTCTACACCGATCCCGAGAACCCTGTCGAGCTCGAGCCCATCGAGATCGATCCGCCGACCCTGTCCATCGTCTTTGAGGCCTCGACCTCCCCGCTCGTCGGTCGCGACGGCGACATCGTGGGCGCCCGTCAGCTCAAGGAGCGCCTGTTCAACGAGGCCGAGAACAACGTGACCATGAAGATCGAGGAGCTCGAGGACAAGAGCGGCGTCGAGGTCTCTGGCCGCGGCATTCTGCACCTGTCCGTCCTGATGGAGTCCATGCGCCGCGAGGGCTTTGAGTTCCAGGTCGGCCGTCCCCGCGTTCTGTTTAAGAAGGACGAGAACGGCAACAAGCTGGAGCCTGTCGAGCAGGCTGTTGTCGAGTGCCCGGACGAGTACTCGGGCAAGGTCGTCGAGGTTTTCGGTACCTCCGGTGGCATCATGACGAGCATGGACACCTCGGGCATCGTGACGCACCTTGAGTTTAAGATCCCGACGCGCGGCATCATGGGTCTTAAGAACCGCATCATGAACGTCACCCACGGCGAGGGCGTGTTCTACCACACCTTCCTGGAGTATGGCCCCTACGCCGGCGAGATCGGCAATCGTCAGAACGGCGCCATGATCTCCATGACCACCGAGAAGGCCGTTGCCTACGCTCTGGGTACGCTGCAGGAGCGCGGCCAGCTGTTCGTTGAGCCGGGCACCGAGTGCTACGAGGGCATGATCGTGGGCGAGCGCAGCAAGGCCGGCGACATGGTCGTCAACATCGCCCGTACCAAGAACCTGGGTAACCAGCGTTCCTCGACCTCCGACATCTCCGTGCAGCTGGTGCCGCCTCGCACCTTCTCGCTGGAAGAGGCGCTGGAGTACATTGCCGACGACGAGCTGGTGGAGATCACTCCCAAGAACATCCGCCTGCGCAAGCGTCTGCTCAACGCCACCGACCGCAAGAAGGCAGCCGTCCGCGCCGGCCAGGTCAACAAATAAGCGCTGGGGCTTATAACCGCCAATAAGAAAGGGCGTCGACCGCAATGGTCGGCGCCCTTTTTGGTGTAATGGGGCCAGGTTATTTTGCGCCACCGCAAAGGTGCCTGGCCCTTTTGCGGTGGTTGGCGGCTAGGCGGTGGGGAGTCCTGGCGTGTTGGAGGCTTGTTGGGGCTTGAGGTGGGCGTTGCGCCAGATGATCTGGATAACGTAGCCGAGCATAAAGACAAATGCCACGCCGCTGATGAAGTCGCCGATGAGGGGAAGTCCTGTGAGGGCGCCTGCGGCCACACCGCCGACGGCTGCCATGGCGTAGCGGTTCTGGTTGTGTCCGATCATGCGGGCGATCGCGCACCCCGCAAAGGCGCTCGACACCAACGCGATGCCGATAACGCCGCACAAGAGGGCTCCGGCAAGCGACAGGCCGGCAATCGAGATAATCAGCAGCAGGACGGCGGGGACGACAGCAATCGTACCCAGAAGACCGCTCACCCACAGGGGCGTGGGGCGTTGGTGGAGCATTCCGGCGGCGCTGGCGGTCGCACGCGGAAAGACGAGCTCGAGCAACAGGGCGATAAAGCAGGTCGAGAGCGCTGCGGCGACGATGCCGCCGACGATATCGTTAAGGGTGGAAGTATCTTCGTTCTCGGTGCGGTCGATCTTGAGCGCGCCGACCTCGGCTCCTGCGGCGCGCTCGGGGTCCTCGGAAACATGCGCGTTCACGGTGCCGGTGATGTGCGCGTTTTTACCCAAGATGAGCTTTTCGGCCCAAACCTCGACATCGCCGTCGACGGTGCCATCGATGGTCACGGTGTCGCCCGCGAGCACTGCCGACTTGGTAGAACCGCGCAGGGCAACCGTCTCGCCTATCGCATAGAAACAGCTGGCGGTGCTGTCGGCGTTGAGTACAACGTGCTGACCGGCCACTGTAACACTGCCATCGATCGTGGTTTTGGCGATGTCGATGGTGCGTGCCGCAAGACGAACGGCGCCACCCACGGTGCAGTCGCGAATCGAGAGGGTCTCGCCCGCCGCGATGATATCGCGGCCGATGGAGGTGTCGTCCAGGTTGAGGCTCTGACCGGCCCAGTACAGGTCGCCTTCGACCCCGGACGGGGTGGAGCCTTCGTCGGTCGTGAGTACGTTGCCGGCGGTGTCTGTGCCGGCGAACGAAGCCGTGGGAAGTACGGTCAGCGCAAGCACAATCAGTGCGAACAGGAGGGCGATGCGGCCACGCGCTTTACGGCGCCGGGACGACGGTGCTAGGTTGCAAGGCATAGTGAATCCTTCGTTAGATACTCGACATGTATCTAACAGGGTACCCAACGCGCGGGTGCTCTAAAAGAACCTCTCGGTTGCATTTCGGAGGGCTGTGCCGTGCTGTCTACTTTTTGCGATGCAAAAAACGTGCGATGTCGTCCTCGGTGGGACTTTTGATGTCAAAGCGCAGCGAGAGCCAGCGCAGACCCATGGTCACGACAACGCATACGACTAGCGCGGCGACATTGCTGACCAAGCCACTCATGACGAGGCTTACATAGCTTGCCGATCCGGCGATGGCCGCGATGGCATAAAAGTTAGTGCGTTGGAAAATGCCCGGAACCACGCCCATAAAGCCGTCGCGCAACATGCCGCCACCCACCGCGGTGAAGAAGCCCATCATGATGCACACCGCCGGCGCAAAGCCGTAGACCAGCGCCTTGTCTGCGCCAGTTGCCGCATAGATGCCGACCGAGATGATGTCGAGCAGGGGAATGAGTTTCTCGGGTTTATCGACGATTGCCGGGAAGATGTAGATGATGGCCGCCGTGGCGATGGAGAGCGGCAGCGCCATCGGTTGGTTGAGGATGTAGACGTTGCCGACCTGGAGTGTCATATCGCGCAAAAGACCACCGCCCAGGCCGCAGACCACGGCGAGTGCGACCGCGCCCACCAGGTCAAGCTTATGCTCGCGCGCGACCAACACGCCCGAGATTGATGCCGCGACAACAGCGAACATCTCGAGCCAAAAGGGGATAGCGACCATGGCATCCGAGGCATGTGAGGTAACGGTTATGGCGGTGGCGACGGGCAAGATGGGGTCCTTTGAGTTGCGGGTTTGGATAATGCCCGTACATAGTACATGTTCGGCGGGCCTGGCGGCCCTATTGCTCGGTAAACGGTCGGGACTGGATGCGGGCGTAAGCACCAAACGTGCACGTCAGCCTCCAAAGACGTCGAAAAATGTCGGTTTTGGAGGGTGGTGTACACATTTGTGATTTTGGGCCGGGATCGAACGTGATACGGGGGCGGGTTGAATAGGAGGGATGTCCAAATTTTGAGCGGAGCTCAAAATTTATTCGGTCGGCTTACGCCGACCGCGCTGCGCTAAAAACGCGCCACTGGCGCGTTTTCTTTACGCTCCGCGCCCTGGCGGGTTCGAATCCCTCCTCCTCCGCCGTATTTGCTTGTAAGGGACTCAAAAGAAAAAAGCCCCCAATACCGGGAGCTTTCTCAATCTAAATGGCGGAGGAGGAGGGATTCGAACCCTCGTGACCTTATACAGGCCAAACGGTTTTCGAGACCGCCGCATTCAACCACTCTGCCACCCCTCCGCGTGGGGTAAAAACAAAGCAGGCTCAAAGGCCTGCTTTGGAATTAACTGGCGGAGAGTCAGGGATTTGAACCCTGGAGACGCTTTTGACGCCTACACGATTTCCAATCGTGCTCCTTCGGCCACTCGGACAACTCTCCGTTAAATGCGAAAGTCAGTATACACGAGGAATCGCAAAGTGCAAACAGAAAACTTGGCATTTTTTGAAACGCTTGGCTTCCCTTGATTCGCAACTTCATCCGAACACTTCCCACATTCATCCGTACATGTACGGATGAATGTGGGAATCCGATAC
>NZ_JBBNJW010000013.1:0-52391 GCF_040093305.1 Collinsella sp. CLA-AA-H302 | reverse complement strand
GGGGCCGCGGGAGCGTTCGGCTAGGTGCGGGAACGGCCTATTTGCTCAATGTGTTCGGCTGAGATCGGAAATCAACCTTTGCGACACTTGCCGCGAAGAGGGGATATCCGCTTTGGCGGTTTACTTCCCCTGCACCATGGTGAGCGAGATCTTCTTGCGGTCGCGATCGACCTTTTCGACCCACACCTTGACCGTGTCGCCGACGCGCACCACGTCGCTCGGGTGCTTGACGAAGCGGTTGGCCAGCTTGGAGATGTGCACGAGGCCGTCCTGGTGCACGCCCACGTCGACGAAGGCGCCAAAGTCGACGACATTGCGCACCGTGCCCTTGAGCTCCATGCCGGGCTCCAGGTCGTCGATGGAAAGCGCCGAGCGGCTAAAGACCACCTCGGGCGCGTCGTCGCGCGGATCGCGGCCGGGCTTCTTGAGCTCGTTGACGATGTCGATGAGCGTCAGGGTGCCGCAGTCCAGATCGCTTGCCAGCGTCGAGATGCTGCCCAGGCGGCGCTCGATGTCGGGCACGCCACCGCGGCTGAGCTCGCTTGCCGCCACACCGGCGCGCTCTAGAACGGACGTGGCCACCTCGTAGCTTTCGGGGTGGACGCTCGTCGCGTCGAGCGGGTTCTTGCCGCCGCTGATGCGCAGGAAGCCCGCGGCGTTGAGATATGCCTTGGGTCCCAGCTTGGGGACCTTCTTAAGCTGGCGGCGATCGGTAAAGGCGCCGTTTTCCTCGCGGTAGGCCACGATGTTTTTGGCCACGCTCGGCGTAATACCCGACACGTAGCCCAGCAGGCTCGCGCTCGCGGTGTTTACGTCGACGCCCACGCGGTTGACGACGTCCTCCACCACGTGGCCCAGCGTGCGCGAGAGCTCGGCCTGGTCAAGGTCGTGCTGGTACTGGCCTACGCCGATGGACTGGGGCGGAATCTTAACGAGCTCTGCCAGCGGGTCTTGCAGGCGGCGGCCCAGGCTCATGGCGCCACGCACGGTGACGTCTAGGTCGGGGTATTCCTGGCTGGCGAGCTCGGAGGCGGAGTACACCGACGCGCCGGCTTCGTTGACGATGGTGTAGCGAAGGCTGAGCGCCTGCTCGGCAATGAACTCCGAGACGACTTCTTCGGTCTCGCGGCTGGCGGTGCCGTTGCCGATGACGATGGTGTTGACGCCGTCCTTCTTGACGAGGCGGGCGAGCTCGCGCTTGGTGCCGGCGACGTCGTGGCGCGGCTTGGTGGGGTAGACCACGCTGTGGTCGAGCAGCTTGCCGGTCTCGTCCATGACGGCGACCTTGCAGCCGGTGCGGTAGCCCGGATCGAGCGCGAGCACACGGGCGCCGCGGACGGGGCGTGCCGAGAGCAAACCCTCGAGATTCTTGGCAAAGACGTTGATGGCCTCGGTCTGGGCGCGAACGGTGAGCTTGGCGCGGGCCTCGCGCTCCAGCGAGGGGGCCATGAGGCGCTTGTAGCCGTCGGCGATGGCGGCGTCAAAGATGGGGGCGAAGACACCCTGGCGTCGGGGCCAACGGCTGCCAAGGCGTGCCGTGGCAGCGGCGCCGTCGACGTTCACGCGTACGCGGAGCTTGCCCTCGCGCTCGCCGCGGTCGATAGCCAGCACGCGGTGGTTGGGGATGCGGCGCAGGGGCTCGTCATAGCTGTAGTACGGCTCGTAGGGGGTCTTCTCGGCGGGATCGGTTGCCTCGACGACGATGTCGGCGGTGTTTTGCGTAAAGGCGCGCAGGTCGGCGACGTTCTCGGGGTCCTCGGCCACCGTCTCGGCCACGATGTCGGCGGCGCCGGCGAGCGCCTTCTCGGGCGTGTCGAAGCCGGCCTGTTCGTTGACGTATGCCGCAGCGGCGTCGAGTGCGCTGCCCTTGGCCGATGCCTGCATGATGATTATATTGGCAAGCGGCTCCAGGCCTGCCTCGCGGGCCTTCTGCGCGCGGGTCATGCGCTTTTTGCGGTAGGGCTTGTAGAGGTCATCGACACGCTGGAGCTGCGTGGCCTCGCGAATCTGCGCCTCGAGTTCGGGTGTGAGTTTGCCCTGGGCGTCGATGAGCAGCATGACGTCTTCTTTGCGCTGCTCAAGATTGCGCAGGTAGGACAGGCGTTCGTCGAGGGCGCGCAGGGCAACGTCGTCCATGCCGCCCGTGGCTTCCTTGCGGTAGCGCGAGATAAAGGGGATGGTGTTGCCCTCGTCGATGAGCTTGACGGCCGCCTCGACGTTGGCAGCCTTAAGGTTGAGCTCGCGGGCGAGCTGGGCGATCAGGTCCATGGAACTCCTTGCGTTTGAGGTGCGTTTGCAGCACAGGGCTACCAAGGATACCACCCGTCCCAAAAGACTGTTTTGGGACGAACGAATCAAGCCGAGGTGCAAAATAGCCCCCGCCCCAGAAAAATCGTCGGCAACGTAGCAAAATACCCCGCGGGCAGGAGGCTGCCCGCGGGGCAAAGAAGAGGGGCTTATTTGTGGCGGACCGAGGGGCTCGGCATGGGTTTCTGTCGCGGCCGCTCTTAAGGCATTACAGCTCGACGAGCTGGCCGGTCTCGGCGGCCTCCTTGACAGCGTTGAGAAGCGTGAGCGTCTTGACGTTGTCGGCCGGCGTCACGACGGGCTCGACCTCGCGGCGGACGACCTTCACAAAGTGCTTGAGCTGCATCTTGTGGGGAAGCGCCGGGTCGACGGCCGGGATCTCCATCTGCAGCGGCTTGTGCCAGTTGGAGGCGCCGTCGTAGGAGAACTGGTGCAGGCGGGGCAGCGACAGGGCGCCCTTGGTACCGCCAATAAAGTAGGTATCGGCGTCGAAGGGGCGGTACTGCGGATCCTCGCGAGCGGTCGCCTCCCAGTTCCAGGGGCTGGCGGTGGCGTCGGAGATGGTCATGCTCGCGAGCGCGCCATCGGCAAAGCGAACGTTGACCACGGCGGAGTCCTCGGTCTCAAAACCGCGGGCGGCGCTGGACTGCATGCCCTGGACGGCAACGGGCTCGCCCAGCAGGTAGCGGAGCAGGTCGACGTCGTGCACCAGGTTGACCAGGATCGGGCCGGCACCCTTCTTGCGGCGCCACTCGACATCAAAGTACTCGTCGTTCTTATAGATCATGTAGTGGAAGCTCGACACGGTGAGCTTGCCCAGCTCGCCGGACTCGATGATCTCCTTGGCCTTGTTGACGAAGGGGTTGTGGCGACGGTGCTGACCCACGAGCACGGGCACGCCGGCGGTCTCGGCCTCGGCGGCGAAGGCCTGGGCGTCCTCGAGATCGTTGGAAATCGGCTTTTCGACCAGCGGCACGATGTTGCGCTTCACGGCCTCGCGGGCAACGCCCAGGTGCAGGTCGTTGGGGGTGGCGATGATGACGGCCTCGGGCTTGACCTCGTCCATCATCTGGGCGGGATCGGTAAAGAACGGCACGCCGGCGGCCTCGGCCGTGGCACGGGCGCCCTCAAAGGCGTCGGCGATGGCGACGAGCTCGGCCTCGGGCTCCTCGGTTACAAAGCGGATGTGGTTGCGGCCCATGGCGCCGGCGCCGATGACGGCAATGCGGACGGGGTTGAGCTCAGACATTTCGACTCCCTAATACTGGTGGCTGGTGGAATGTGACAAAGGGACTGTCCCTTTGTCACATCGGTACAACTAGGCGGACTTCTTCTTGCTGTCGGAGACCATCATGTAGACGGTGAGCACGACGGCGATGGCGGCGATCACGATGGCGCCGTAGAAGGACTGCTGGTAGGCGGCGCTGCCGGCCTCGGCGTGATATAGCACGGCGGTAATGGGCTGGCTGATCCAGGTAGAAGCGGCGTAGCCCAAAAACATGATGCCGTAGTTGACGCCGATGTTGCTGGTGCCAAAGGCGCCACCGGTGAGCGGCGGGTAAATGACGAGCAGGGCGCCAAAGCTAAAGCCGAGCAGGGCGAGCGCCACAAAGAACATGCTCTGCGTAAAGCTCATCGACATGATGACGAGCGCGACGATGGTGACGATAAGGCTGATGAGCAGCGACTTGTAGGCGCCGAGCTTGTCGATGATCTGGCCAAAGGACAGACGGCCGACCAGGTTGGCGCAGGTGTTGACGGAGACCACCACACCGCCGAGGGCGACGGCCGCGGCGCTCGTGGGGTCGGCGAAGAGCTGGACGGCGGCGATGGAGGCAACCTTGCCCACAAGCAGGGTGCCCGCGGTGGCGGCAAAGGCGAAGGTGACGATGAGGACCCAGAAGCGCGGGGTCTTGACCATCTCGCCCGGGGTGAGGTCACCAAAGGTGCCGGCGTGGGCGCCACCCTTGGGGGCCTCGAAGCCCTCGGGCAGCCAGCCAGCTTCGGGGGCCTTCAGGAACAGGGCGGAGGCGGCGATTGTCACAAAGAAGATGACGCCGAGTGCCTTAAGGGCGCCAAAGATGCCCAGGCTCGGGATGAGCAGCGAGGCGAGCACCGGGGACAGCACGGCGGGGCCGGCGGTCGAAGCGGCCAGGGTGATGCCGGAGGCGAGGCCCTTCTTGTCGATGAACCACTTTTGGCCGGTGGTGAGCGCGGGGTTGTAGCCCAGGCCGTTGCCGATGGCGGCGACGAGCGAGAACCACAGGTAGAACTGCCACGGCTCGGTGACGGTGCCGGACATGAACCAGCCCAGACCGTAGCACACGGCGGCGGCGATCACGACGTTGCGCGGGCCGATCTTATCGGAGATGCGGCCGGCGAAGATGCCCGTCACGGCCATGATGGTCTGAAAGACCGGGAAAGCCCAGGTAAGGGCGCTCGACCACTCGGGGTAGACGGCGAGCAGGTTCTTGCTCACGACGGAATACAGCGCGATGGAGCTGATGAAGAACATGGTGACGCACGCGGCGGAAAGCACGACGGCGCGACCCTTGTTGGAGTTGGTGGAAGCCATTGGACTCTTTCTAATCGATGCGGGGGAGGGGCGGGCGTCACCGCGAGCCTCCCTGTCGGGCTGGTTTACTGGTCAGTCGGCTTTGCGACGCCGGACTCGTCGGACCAAAGCTCGACACCCTTGTTCTTGAGGTAGTTGTCGGCAAAGGCGCGGCGGCCGCCGGGCTTGGCGGTGAGGTCACCCATCATATTGGAGAAACCGCCATCGACCTTGATGGCGTCGCCGGTGGTAAAGTCCGAGCGCTTGGATGCCAAGAACATGACGGCGTTGGCGATATCGCTGACCTCGCCGATGCGGCGCGTGGCGATCAGGCGGCTGCGGCTCTTCTCGACCTCGGGGTCGGCGTAAAAGCTCGCCGACATGGGGGTCTTGACAAAGCAGGGCTCGACGCAGTTGGAGCGCACGCCGTAGGGGCCCCACTCGGCAGCCAGCATCTTGGACATCATGTTGACGCCCGCCTTGGTGGAGCTGTACACGCCCGAGAACGTCTCGGGGGAGTGGCTGGCAACGGTCGAGATGTGCACCAGGCGACCCTGGCCGGCCTTGATCATCTCGCGACCAAAGCGCTGCGAGGTGATGAAGTAACCGGTGAGGTTGACGTTGAGGACCTCGTTCCAGTCACTCAGCGGCAGGTCCTCCATGGCTGCGAAGCGCAGGATGCCGGCAGTGTTGACGAGGACGTCGACGCGGCCGAAGTTGGCGATGGTGGCATCGACGGCAGCCTGAACCTCGGCCTCGTCGGTGGCGTTCATCTTGTAGCCCTCGGCGTGGATGCCAAACTCGGCGGCGAGGTCGGCAGCTGCGGCCTTGACCTTCTCCTCGTCCAGGTCGAGCAGGACGACGTTGGCGCCGTTGCGGGCGAACTCGCGGCAAATCTCGACGCCCATACCGCCGAGTGCGCCGGTCACGGCGCAGACATCGCCCTCGAGCTTAAGCCAATTGCTCATAGGAACTTCCCTTCTTGTGCCTCCCGGTGGGTCGCTTCCATTAACCGACCCACGTGGTTTTCGCTGGTTATCGTATGCTTTGCATTTGCGCAGGTGAATTGCATATTTGTTGGAATGGCGTTAACCTTTGGTTAATAGCTTGCAAGACGATTTGGTCTTAATTGAGTGTGTGACCTGCCAAAACGACCCCCTATGGCCATGCATGGGCATAGGTCTGGAAACGGGAGATTGACGTGTACGATCGACGACTCGAGGCCATAGCGGCCGCCGCGGAGCTGGGAAGCTTCTCGCGCGCCGCGGCAAAACTGCGCGTGTCGACCCCGGCGCTCGTCAAGCAGGTGTCGGGCTTTGAGGCCGAGTTTGGCATCACGTTGTTCGAGCGCTCGCATTCGGGCGTCAAGGTGACGCCGGCGGGGGCGCTTCTGGTGGACGACGCGCGCTCGATTATGCGCCAGTCCGAGGATGCGTTGCGTCGCGCCCGACGCGCGGCGGGCGATGGCGGTGCGGTGCGCCTGGGCGTGTCGATGATGTGCCCGGGGCGCCAAACGCTGTCGATGTGGTCGGGCATCCACGATCTGGAACCATCGCTGCGATTTGAGATTGTGCCGGTAAGCGACCTCTACGACGAGCGCGAGACCGTCATGCGCAGCCTTGGTCGCGAAGTGGATGTGGTGCAGTCGAGTTTTTCGACCCCGCGCTGGGGCGACGCCTGCCAAAAGCTCCGCATCGTCAACGTGCCGTTTTATATCGACGTGCCGCGCACGAGCCCGCTGGCGCGCAAGACACGCATTACGGTCGCCGACTTGGAGGGCATGCGCCTGCGCGTGCTTCGTCACGGCAACGACGCCATGGACAGCCTACGTATCGATCTTTTGGCTGACGGCGGCGTGGACGTGATCGACGTGGACAGTTTTGACTTTGCGCTCTTTAACGAAGCCGAGGAAAAGGGTGACGCGGTGCTCACCTGCGGCGCGTGGTCGGGGGTACACCCGGCCTTTGTGGGCGTGCCGTTCCTGTGCGGCCGCGAGGTGCCGGTCTTTCTGCACTACCCGCTCGAGCCCGCCCTCCAAGTACAAAAATTCGTCAACGCCATGGTCCAACTCCTCAGTAGCTAATTTAGGACGGGGCTTTTTTAGCTGCATCGGGCATGGTCCCGGATAAGGGGTCGAATTATATCGGGGCCTGTTTATTCGGCAAACAGCACCTGCAGGTAATCGCGCTTTCTGTGGAGGACGCGGTCGATATAGACCTTCTGGTGAAAACGGTAAAACGCGAGATAGTTGTCACAGACCACGAACCGGTAATCGGAGCGCAGGGGATAGATTGAAGATAGTGGCGTACCCGACTCTGGGAAGCTGGATAGCAGGTCTATCCGAGCGAGGATGCCCTCTACGATTCTCTCCGCTGCTGCGGGATTGTCCTGTTCGACGGCAATGTAGTCCCAGATGTCGTCGAGATCTTGCAGAGCCAGCGGAGAGTAAACGACCTCGCAACTATGCATGGCTTGCGGCCTTGCGGCGGAAGTGTGCGGCGACGTTGTCCGACGAGACCCATCCGCTCTCATCACCCGAGCTGCGCCCGCGCTCAAGCTCCGACATCAGCGTGCTGATGGCGCAAAACCGGTCGTAATCTTTCATGTCGAGCACCGCGTAGCAACCGTGCCCGTTTTTGGTCAGGAACACCGGGGAGCCCTCGTGGACATCGGAGAGCACCTCGTTGTAATTGCGCAAATCGGAAACAGGCTTAATGGCAGGCATATAAGGCTCCAATCGATGTACGGGAACTTACGATAAATTATACGAATAATATGCAGTACCTGCCAGCCAAAGCACCCACACAAAACGAGGTGCGGTCGAGTCGCTCCCAAAGCTCCGCTCCAAAGACTGCACAAGTTCGAGGCTCTTGGTCCATTATGGTAGAGTTTGCCTCACGTGAATTTCAGCACACTGCGTGCCACCAGAGCTTTTGCCATTTTGGGGAGTGAACTTGTGAATACTATTGTCGCCAAGAAGGCCAGCCGGGCGCTGCGTCTGCTCATGATGGTGCTCACGGCAGTTCTCATCTTCTTTTTCATCAACGTCATGCTGCTCGTCTCCGATATCCAGGGCACGGCACGCGTGGTCAACTACGCCGGTCTGGTGCGCGGCACCACGCAGCGAATCGTTAAGCTCGAGGACGCGGGCCAGCCACAAGACGACCTGCTCAAGGCCGTTGATTCATACATTAATGGTTTGCGCTACGGAAGCGACGACCTCAGTCTCGTCCGTCTGGATGACGATGAGTATCAGGCAAAGATGACCGAACTCGCGAGCTATTTTGACGAGCTCCAAACCGAGATTGCCCGTGTGCGCGAAGTCGGCTACGAGAACACCGACATCATCGCCATGAGCGAAGAATTCTTTGGGATTTGTGACGATGCCACGAGGCTTGCTGAGGACTACTCCCAGGAGAAGGCGACGGCGCTCAATCGTCTCGAGGGCTTGGTGATCATCGACATCGTGGGCTTGGTGGCGACCTTTGCGGTCGAACTTGCTCGCGCGGTGCGCACTGCCGCGCTCAATCGCGAGCTGCAGAATAAAGTCTATCTCGACGAAGCCACGGGACTGCCCAACAAGAACAAGTGCGAGGAGATCTTGGGGCAGGAGCATCCCGTTTCCGCCGAAGCGCCCGTTGCGCTGTGCGTATTCGATCTGAACAATCTGCATACGGTCAATAACCGTTTTGGCCACGAGAAGGGCGACGAGTACATCCGTTCCTTTGCTCAGCAGCTGGGGCGCGTGGCGTCCGAGACCTGCTTTGTGGGCCGCGACGGCGGCGATGAGTTTATCGCGGTGCTGTGGGATGCCGATCGGGCTGCCGTGGAGTCCTGTCTCGCTCGGATTCGTGTGAGCGTGGACGAGTATTCCGAGGCTCACCCCGACATGCCTATCAGCTATGCGGTGGGCTATGCGCTTTCCAGTGATTATGATGAACCGCCTACGATGCGCGAGCTCTTTTCCCAGGCCGACAAAAACATGTACATCGACAAGAACCGCATAAAGACGGCCGAGGCAGCCGGGCCGCAACGCGAGGACCGGTAGGCCTGTAACAGAGGACGGCTACAAAACGAGGCCCTGGCCAGTTGGCCAGGGCTTCACAAACTTTTATTTCCTTCTAAATGACGGGCTGATTGCGCGCAGGAGGGTTCCCCGGGGCGGCGGGGTATTTCCTCCGCGCGCAGTTTCGCAGCGCAGCGAGAATGTTTGAGCACGGAGGAACTACCCCGCCGCCCCGGGGAACCCTACGTGGAACAAACCTGCCTACTCGAGCTCAAACGCTCCGGTGTACAGCTGGTAGTAGTACCCGCGCTTGGCGATCAGCTCGTCGTGGTTGCCGCGCTCGATGATGCGGCCGTGATCCAGACAGATGATTGCGTCGGAGTTGCGCACGGTGGACAGGCGGTGCGCGATGACAAACGTCGTGCGACCCTCCATGAGCTTGTCCATGCCCGCCTGCACGATAGCCTCGGTGCGGGTGTCGATGCTCGACGTGGCCTCGTCCAGAATCATCGCCGGCGGATCGGCGACGGCGGCGCGCGCGATCGAAATCAGCTGGCGCTGGCCCTGCGACAGCTGGGCACCGTTACCGGTGAGCATGGTGTCGTAGCCGTCGGGCAGGCGGGTGATAAAGTCGTCGGCGCCGGCGAGCTTGGCCGCCGCGATGCACTCCTCGTCGGTGGCATCCAGGTTGCCGTAGCGGATGTTGTCCATCACGGTACCGGTGAACAGGTTCACGTCCTGCAGCACGACGCCCAGGCTTCGGCGCAGGTCGGCCTTGCGGATCTTGTTGACGTTGATGCCGTCGTAGCGGATCTTGCCGTCGGCGATGTCATAGAAGCGGTTGATGAGGTTGGTGATGGTCGTCTTACCGGCACCGGTGGCGCCGACAAACGCGACCTTCTGGCCCGGCTTGGCAAACACGGACACGCCGTGCAGCACCTCGTGGTCGGGCGTGTAACCAAAGTCGACGTTATCCATGACCAGATCGCCGCGCAGCGGCACGTACTCGATCTCGCCGGTTGCGCGGTGCGGATGTTTCCACGCCCACATGCCGGTGTGGTGGTCGGCCTCCTCGAGCTGCCAGGTGTCGGGGTTGACCTGCGCGTTGACGAGCGTCACATAGCCTTCGTCGGCCTCGGGCTCCTCGTCGATGAGCTCAAAGATGCGGTCGGCGCCGGCGAGGCCCATGACCACGGCGTTGATCTGCTGCGAGATCTGGCCGATCTGTCCGCAGAACTGCTTGGTCATGTTGAGGAACGGCACCACGACGGCGATGGACAGCGCCATGCCCGAGATGCTCAGGTTGGGCACGCCCAGCGCCAGGAAAATGCCGCCCGCCAGTGCGACCAGCACGTAGAGCAGGTTGCCCAGGTTCATAAGGATGGGCATGAGGATGTTGGCGTACATGTTGGCCTTCTGGGAGACCTCGAAGAGCTTTTCGTTGCGCTCGTCAAAATCGGCCTCGGCGGCAGACTCGTGGCAGAACGCCTTGACGACCTTCTGGCCGTTCATGACCTCCTCGATATGGCCCTCGACCACGCCGAGCTCGGTCTGCTGTGCAATGAAGAAGCGCGCGGAGTTGGAGCCGAGCAGCTTGGTCATAAAGGTCATAAAGGCGACGCCGGCGATGATGACCAGGCACATCCACACGCTGTAGTACAGCATGATAAAGAACACCGTGACGATGATGATGATCGTCATGAGCAGGTTGGGCAGCGACTGGCTGATCATCTGACGCAGCGTGTCGATGTCGTTGGTGTAGTGGCTCATGATATCGCCGCGCTGGTGCGTGTCGAAGTAGCGGATCGGCAGGTCCTGCATGCGGTTGAACATCATCTCGCGCAGCTTCTCGAGCGAGCCTTGCGTGACGATAGCCATGGCGCGGTTCCAGAAGAGCGAGGACAGGACGCCGACGCCGTAGATGCAGGCGAGGGTGGTCACGAGCTGTGCGATCTTGGGCTGCGCGGCTTCCCAATCGCCCGACTGCCACGATTCGCTAATAATTTGCAGGGCGCTCTGCAGGAAGGTCGCGCCGATGGAGTTGATGATGGCGCAGAGCACCACGCCGGCGACGACGAGGGGCAAAAGCACAGGATAGAAGCCAAAGAGCGTCTTGATGAGGCGCGACATGGTGCCGCCCTTGCGGTTGAGCGCGCGCTCGGCGGTCGTTGCCTTACTCATGTGCCTCGCCTCCTTCCTGGGTCTGAGCTTGCGTTGCGGTCATGTCGGTGTTGTCTGCCGCCGTGTTCGCGTCGCCAGAGACGTTGTCGGCGTCTTGCGTACCTTCGGCAGACATCTTGTTTTGCGAGGTAAAGGTCTCTCGGTAGATCTCGCTCGTCTTGAGCAGCTCTTCGTGGTTGCCGATCTGTGCGATGCGGCCACCCTCCATGACGATGATGCGGTCTGCGTCCTGCACGGAGCTGATGCGCTGGGCGATGATGAGCTTGGTCGTGTTGGGCAGATAGCTTGCCAGGCCTGCGCGGATCTTGGCGTCGGTCTTGGTGTCGACGGCGCTGGTGGAGTCGTCCAGGATCAAGATCTTGGGGCGGCGCAGCAGGGCACGCGCAATGCACAGGCGCTGCTTCTGACCGCCCGAAACATTAGAGCCGCCCTGCTCGATCCAGGTGTCGTAGCCCTTGGGGAAGCCGTCGACAAACTCGTCGGCGCAGGCCAGATGCGCTGCCTCGCGGACTTCCTCGTCGGTGGCGTTCGGGTCGCCCCAACGCAGGTTCTCGGCGATGGTGCCGCTAAACAGCACGTTTTTCTGCAGCACCATGGCGACCTGGTGACGCAGCGTGTCCAGGTCGTAGTCGCGCACGTCCACGCCGCCCACGCGCACAGCGCCTTCGGTGGTGTCGTACAGGCGGGCGATGAGGTTAACGAGCGTGGACTTGGCCGAGCCGGTGCCGCCGATGATGCCGATGGTCTCGCCGCTCTTAATGTGCAGGTCGATATCGTCGAGCGCCTGGCGCTTCGCATGCTTGGAATACTTAAAGCTCACGTGGTCAAAGTCGATGGAACCGTCGGCAACCTCGAGCACGGGCTCGGCGGGATCGGCGATCGTGGGCTCGGCGGCCAGCACCTCGGCAATGCGGTGTGCCGATTCGTCGGCCATGGTCACCATGACAAAGATCATCGACAGCTGCATCAGGCTCATGAGAATCTGGAAACCATAGGTAAAGGTCGAGGAGAGCTGGCCCACGTCGAACAGCGTGCCCTGGCTCGTGATGATGAGCTTGGAGCCCAGGTAGATGATGACGACAAACGCGCCGTTGACGCAGATGTTCATCATGGGGTTGTTAAAGGCGAGCAGCTTCTCGGCGCGGGTGAAGTCCATCTGGACGTCGCGCGCGGCGGTCGCGAACTTCTCCTTCTCAAAGTCTTCGCGCACATAGCTCTTGACCACGCGCATGCCGGTGACGTTTTCCTCGACGGACTCGTTAAGGGCATCGTACTTGTGGAACACGCGCGAGAAGATGGGGCGCACCTTAAAGATGATAAAGAACAGTCCAAAGCCCAGCAGCGGAATGATGACCAGGTAGACCATGGCGACGCTGCCGCCCATGATAAACGCCATGGTAAAGGCGAAGATCAATACCAGCGGCGCGCGCACGGCGATGCGGATGATCATCATAAAGGCCTGCTGCACGTTGTTGATATCGGTGGTCAGGCGCGTGACGAGCGAGGAGCTCGAGAACTCATCGATGTTGGCAAAGCTGAACGTCTGGATCTTGTAGAACAGGTCGTGACGCAAGTTCTTGGCGAACCCGCAGCTCGCATGGCTGCAGGTGACGCCGGCCGCGGCGCCAAAAGCAAGCGACGTCAGCGCGATGAGCACCAAAAAGCCTGCGGTGGGAAGCATCTCGGCTACGGTGGCGCCGTCTTTGATGGCGTCGATCAGGTTGGCGGTGATAAATGGAATCAGCATCTCGCAGAGTACCTCGCCAAGTACGAGCAACGGCGTGGCAACGGTGACTTTCATATAGTCGCGGATGCTTCCCATGAGGGTTTTAATCATCCAGTTCCTCCCAGGTTACGCGGATTTTATCGAGCATTTCGGCGAGGTCCTCGCGCTCGTCGTGGGTGAGCGCGCTAAAGGCCCGTTCTCTAAAGCGGATGCGGGCTGCCTGGTCGATGCGGGCGTTTTCCCGGCCGGTTTCGGTCAGGCGAATGGTGAGCTGCCGTCGATCCTTGGGGTTACGGCTGCGCTCGATGAGGCCGTTGAGCTCGAGCTTGGACAGGATCTCGGAAAGCGACCCCGGCTTGAGGTCAAAGTGCATGCCGAGTTCCTGCTGAGACATCTCGCCGCCGGGCTGTTTGGCCAGCAGGCAGATGATGGGCGCCTTGCCGGACACGCCTCCGCCATGAAAATGCATGTAATGGCCGCAAAAGCCCAGGCCACTGAGGATGCGCTTGGCGAGTTTGTCTTCGGCGCTGACCGCTTCGGGCATGTCTACCGGTTGCAACGGGTCACCGCCGGGCTCATGCGGAAGGACGAGTGGTTCAACACACATATCTAAGCTTCGCTCCTTTCTTTAGTTAGGTAGTTGAATTGTTTTGTGCCTAACTAATCTAGGAGCGCCACACAAGAATGTCAAGGTACCAAACTTATTAAGTTACGGCGTTTTACCAAACGCCGTAACCGCTCGACGCTGCAAGCGTTCCTAAGCGGCAATCTGACGTTCAATCGTCGGGCATGGCCACAAGGCCTATGCCCTCCTCTTTCACGTCACCTTGCTCGCTTAGGAACGCTTTCGCTGTCCGTCCTCAACCTGTGATTCCGCCACGGTCCGCTTCGGTGCATGTGATCCCTTGGGGACGGAGGAAAAAAGATCATTTTCCGAAACCTTTCCGCAACAATTTGCACTTCGCACCGCTCGCCTCCGCTCACAACGTCCCCTGCGCTACACTTAGTCGCACTATGGCGCCGTCGCGTCGCGCCCGACCCAAGGGGGACACTCATGAAGAATACTCAGCTGCTGCTGATTAACGATATGTGCGGCTACGGCAAGGTCGCGCTTTCTGCCATGCTGCCGGTGCTGTCGCACATGGGCTATCGCATCCACAACCTGCCGACGGCCCTCGTTTCCGATACGCTCAACTACCCCAAGTTCTACATCCACGACACCACGGAGTATGTCCGCCAGAGCCTCGCCATCTGGGAGGAGCTCGGCTTTGAGTTCGACGCCATCTCGACCGGCTTTATCGTGACCGAGGAAGAGACGCGCATCATCTCGGACTTTTGCCACCGCCGCGCGCAAAAGGGCACCAAGGTGTTCGTCGACCCCATCATGGGCGACAACGGCAAGCTCTACGCTGGCGTGCCCGAGTCCACGATCGGCCTCATGCGCAGCCTGCTCGAGTGCGCCGACTACGCGGTGCCCAACTACACCGAGGCATGTCTGCTCACCGATACGCCCATTGCCGAGCAAATCACGCCGGATGAGGGCCGCGCTCTTGTGGATGCTGTGCGTGCCCTGGGCGCCAAGTCGGTGGTCGTTACGAGCGCCGTAGTCAATGGTACGAACGCGGTTATCGGTTACGACCATGTGGCGGGGGAGTACTTCACGATTCCCTTCGACCTGATCCCGGTCTACTTCCCGGGCACGGGCGACACGTTCTCGGCGGTGCTCGTCGGCCGCGTTATGGCAGGTTGGAGTCTGCAGCGCGCGACGTCCGATGCCATGCGCGTGGTGGCTGAGCTTATCGAGCGCAACGCCGACCAAGAGGACAAGTCGGCCGGTCTTCCCATCGAGGCCTGCCTGGATGTGATTGACCATGAGTAATGCTGGCGAGGGCGGCGTCGAGCCTGCGGGCGAGAACAAGCCGCTCGGCGCTCCGCGTGGCAAGCGTCCGCGTATCCGCATTAGCTGCGTGGACCAGCTGGGAACGTGCCGCTGCCATCATGGTCACAAGCCGGGTGACGTCTTCGACTTCGACCGAGATCGCGGCAAGATGTGCGCCATGGCCTGCCATGTGGGATTTCCCTATATCGATATCCTGCGCTATGGCGGAACCGTGCCTGGCAACGAGCCTGGTACGGCAAAGTTCTGCTGCCCCGAGGTCGACACGTTGAACGTCTGGCTCGCCGAGATCATCGACGAGTAGTTGAGCGTGGATTTTCTCCCACCGAGATAATGAGCGTGGATTTTCTCCCGTTTTGGATGCCATTTAGCGCTCAAAGTGGGAGATAGTCCTCGCTCGATTTGTATGCGAGAATTCCGACCTCACTTATGCCCATGCTTAGGCGCGCGCGTCGTTGTTCTGTGCCCGAGTAAGCTCAAATTTCTACATTTCATCCGCTTTGTGGCTCTAAAAACTCTGCATTTCGTCGATTACAGCTGCTCGAGCATAGCAGTGCAACCGTCGAGCACGTCGCGGTAGGTGGCATCGAAATTGCCGGTGTACCAGGGATCGGCTACGTCGCCGGGGCAATCGGTCCAGTCGAGCAGGCGGCTGATCTTGCCTGTGGGGTCGGAGCGAAAGATACGGCGCAGCCCGCGGGCGTTCTCGGCATCCATGTAGACAATGCGGTCCCAATGGTCGTACTCCTCGCGGCGCACCTGGCGGGCGCGGTGCGGCACCACGGGAATACCGACCTCGGCAAGCTTTTCCACGGTGCCATGGTGCGGCGGGTTGCCGATCTCCTCGGTCGAAGTCGCAGCAGAATCGATAACGAACTCGCTCTCGCGCCCGGCGCGGCGCACCAGCTCGGTAAACACCGACTCAGCCATCGTCGACCTGCAGATGTTCCCATGACAGATAAACAGGATTTTTATCACGTTCCGAAACTCCTCATTTATGGGCTCTTTTCGACCGCCACCTCTTGATATGCAATCGGTCAAAACTTGTCGTTTTCCTCATCTCTTCATGCGATCTGGTCGAGCATGCCGAATTCGACGCGCTCCTTTCCATCGGAATTGCTGCACGTGCGATTAGGCGCGCATTAACGCCGAGTGGAGATGGCGTCTCTGTTGCTCTGAGCGATAAATAATCATTTAGCGAAACAGCTCATCGTGGGGACCGGTTCTCTGGAAGACCGCAAGACCGTTGCCCGTTCTCCAGATGACAAGCCAGTCGCCGGCATTGGCAACGTGGCACTCGTTGCTGCCGGACCAGTTTCCTTTGAGCGTGTGCATATTGTGCCGTTGCCTCAAAATGCTCCTGGATTCATCGGTGTCTTCTGCAACGAGGTCGATAACCTCCTTGAGCAGGTCAAGGTTGTAGTGCTTCTTGGACAGCCTCTTCGAATCCTTCTGGAACTGCGGGGTGAACTGAATCTCCAGCATCGCTAGAGTCCCATTGCGGAGAACATCTCGTCAGCGTTTTTGTAGCCATGCCCGCCTTTTGCGATGATCTCGTCGGCTTCGCGGATGCTTCGCAGACTCTCCTCGTTGGGCTCCGGATAGGCTAGGTTCAAGGGTATGCGGCGCTCGCGCACGATCTGGCGGTAGAAAGCTCGGGTGACGGAAGACAGGTCGAAGCCAAAGTCCTCGACGATGCGGGAGGCGTCGAGCTTGGTCTGCTCGTCGACGCGTACGGTAACAGAACTCATGGCTATCTCCTTTCGTAAGACAATTACATAATAACGTCCTACGACATATATTTCAAAGAATACAGAGGCAAGGAGAGGGCATGAACGAGAAACCGCCGTCCAATGGTCTCACTCGACAATTTCGTGTACTTCGAATACATGAAACATGGCCGGACAATGTGGCAAAAGGACAGCCCCTTTGTCACATCAGGAAGCGCTGCTATCCCCTCGCCTGTTTGCGCTCCCATCGTGCCAACTTAATCGTCACCAGCGTGAGCGCCCAGGCCACAAGCGAGAACGCGGCGCCCACGGCGCCCACGTACGCAATGCCAACGCTGCTTACCACGGCGCCGCCCACTGCGGTGCCAAACGAGATGCCGACGTTAAACGCCATGGGCTCAACCGAACTTGCGAGCACCATCGACTTGGGATGGCGGCTGCGAGCCACGTCCATAAAGTGCGTGATGCACGAGACCGAGAACAGGTACATGAGCAGCGCCAAGCTAAAGACAAAGACCAGCGCGAGCGGCATGGTGCCGCCCACAGCAAACAGCCCGAGTAACGCCGCAGCCTGCAGCACAAACGTCACAAGCAGCGCCTTCATGCCAAAGCGCGCATCGATCCATCCGCCCAGGATGTTCGAGATCAGGCAAAACACGCCGTAGGCCATAAGCGTGGTGCTCGCCTGAACGGTGCCCATGCCCAGCACCTGCTCCAGATAAGGCGTCACGTAACCGTAGAACACATAGACCGAACCCACGCCAAACAAGAAGATGAGCATGCCGGTGATGATGCTCGGCTCGCGTAGCAGCCCCGCCTGCTCGCGGAAGGTGGCGGGCTCATCGGTCTGCCCGGCGCGAGGCATAAACGCCACGAGCGCGCTGCAGATCAAAACGGCAAAGGCCAGCGTGCCGTACATGGCAACGTGCCAGTCGAGCGTGTCGGCTACGAACTTGCCGATCGAAGTGACAAAGACCATCGCCACGGAAAACGCACCATATACCACCGAGATGGCAAGCGAAGTTTGCTGCGGGGACAGAAGCTCAGGGATGTACGTCACGCCCACGGCGAGCAGCGCACCCGAGACGGATCCCAGGACAATGCGCGAGATAAACAGTACCTGGAAGTTGGGCGCCAACGCCATGACCAGGTTGCCGAGCACAAAGACGATGCTGTAGCACACGAGCAGCTGGTAGCGGCGGAACCGCCCCGTGCTGAGCGCAAGCACCGGCGTAGCGATAGCGTAGACGAGCGCGAACACGCTGATGAGCTGGCCCGCTGTGGCAAGCGATACGCCGAGTTCCGTCGCCAAGTCACTTTCGATGCCGATGACTACGAACTCGGAGCAGCCGAGCGAGAATCCCAACAGCACGAGCAGCGCCAGGCAGAGCTTGGTGCGCGCGGGGGAGAGCGCGGTGGCGGTTGGCATACTTTTAGACGTGGTTGCGGCGGTCAAGGTTGTCACTCCAATGTCGCATTAATAAGCGGGATTCAATCCCTGCAACTCTAACAGAATGAGTCAGGTGCCTGCCCCCTTTGTCACATGGAGAGCTTGCCTGTATAGTCGCAATACAGGCGAAGATGGTCTCAGGTACATCGCGGGCGACAGGAGATCCCATGGGTATGCACACGACAAAGGTTGCAGTGGGCGAGGGCAAGTTTGTGCTCGAGGCCCAGTTGACGGTGACGCCGCGAGGCATGGCGGTGTACGCCTGCTCGCCGGAGTTCGCGCACCTGGGCGCTACGGCGCAGGCCATTCCGCGCCCCGAGCCCGGCCGTACGGCGACCGTGAGCATCCTGGCCGTTCCGTGCCATCGAGACGAGATTCCAGCGCACGATATCGCGGCGGCGTTGGCCACGCGCTTTGGCGTGCCGGTAGTTGCAAGCACGGGTTTTCATGTGGAGCAGGCGAGCGGGGACGACCTGAAGCGCGTGCTCGACACCACCAAAGAGCTCATCGCCGCGCTCGAGGAGGCTACAGCCCGCATTCTGCGAGCCGGCTGGGATGAGGGCGGCGCAGGCGCCGAGGTCGTGGCGGTCGATGCCGCGACGGGCAAAGCGCTCGCTCCCGTCGATCGCGTCAAAGCCCATGCCGGCGAGGGAATCCTGCATCAGGCATTTCTGACGCTTCTGGTCGAGGGCCAGGGCGAAGACGCGCGCCTGCTGCTCTGTCGCCGTAGTCCGCTCAAACGCCTGTGGGGCGGGGTGCTGGCCGATAGCTGTGCTGGCCATCCGCTCCCCGGGGAAGACGTCGCGGCCGCCACGGCGCGCCGCATCAACGAAGAGCTTGGCATCACGCGCGAGCCCGATCAGCTCAAGCACCTCGGACACGTGGTGTACCGCGAGGACCACGGCGACGGCCGCTGCGAGTGCGAATGGTGCGAGGTCTACGCGACCCATGTTGAGCCGGGCGAGCTGCACATCAACCAGGAGGAGATCTCGGAGGTGCGTCGCGTGGCCCCGTCCGAGCTCGATGGCTACCTGCAGGGTCGCCCCGAGCAGCTGGCCCCCTGGCTCCGCGAGGCCCTCAGCGACCCATCCATCCGTACGGCCCTCGCTATGTAACAAAGGTACAGTTCCTTTGCCATATCCAAACCGTCACAACATTCGATGAAAATCTCGAAATCGAGGAAAAGCGTCGAATGTTGTGACGGTTTTTGCCCAGAGGATCGCTTCCTATCCAAAAAATCCCGCTTGACTGTATTGCAACAACACAGCGCAACGTAAGGGGTGTCCGATAACGGGCGCCCCTTTTTAAGCGGCAACGTGGCTGCGAATCCGGAGCGCCCTCAACAAGAAAGGTGGGGAGATGGAAGCGGAAAAGAAGGCGTTTAAGATCACCAAGCGCGAAATTGGCTTTGTGCTGGGTATCGTTGTCTTTTTGCTGGTGAAGTTTCTTCCTTTGGCGGAGCTGAGCTCGACGGTCGAGCTCGCGGTCGGCGGTCAGACCTGTCTGGCGCTGACGCTCGCCACGGTGGTGTTCTGGGCGTGTGGCGTGGCACAGCCGGGCTTTGTGGGCCTGCTCTATTGCGCGCTGCTCGTTCTGTTCAAGGTGTGCGTGGACGACACGGGCGCCGCGAGCATCTCGGCGACGGTCGCCTCCACGTTTAGCTCGTGGACCAAAGCCACCATGTGGCTCGTCATCGGCGCTTATCTCATCGCCAGCGCGGTCAAGGAGTCGGGCCTGGGCGAGCGCATCGCCTATGCTTTTATGCTCAAGTTCGTGCGCGACGCCAAGTCGCTCATCATCTCGATCTTCGCGCTCACCTTTGTGCTGTCGCTGCTGATCCCGCATCCGTTCCCCCGCGCTTTCCTCATTCTCGCCGTCGTCTCGGTTATCGCCGAGTCCGCCGGCTACGGTGACGATGATCGCGGCAAGCTCGGCTTCCTCGTGTTTGCCGCTGCCGCCCCGGGCTCCATGTTCTTCCTGACGGGCGACTCCACACTCAACCCGCTCGTTGCGCAGTACAGTGCCGAGGCCGGCGGCATGAGCCCGTCCTTTGTCGACTGGTTCCTGTATATGAGCGTGCCTATGCTGGTCGCGCTGCTGTGCACCCTGTTCTTGGGCCTCTTCCTCTTTAAGCCCAGCAAGGAGCTCGTTTACGATCGCGAGCAGATCGTGGCCAAGCAGGCCGCGCTCGGCAAGCTCTCCGTTAAGGAGATTCGCACCATCGTGTGGCTTGTCATCGCCATCGCGCTGTGGCTCACCGTCTCGGGCGATTATATCGGCTGGGTGACACTTGCCGTCGGCGTCGCGCTCGCCATGCCCATCATCGGTGAGGTCCTCACTCCCGCCAGCTGGAACGCTGTCGACATCAAGTCTCTCATGTTCCTGACGGCCGCCATGGCCGTGGGCTCTGTGGGCGGTGCCACCGGCATGAACGCCTGGATCGCCGATGTCGTGCTTCCCAGCTCCGTGCCCGAGAACATCTTCCTGTTCGCCCTGCTTGTCGCCGCGCTCTCCATGATCATCCACATGTTCATGGGCTCGGTCATGGCCGTGCTCGGCGTGTGCGTGCCGGCGTTCATCAGCTTCGCGGCCGGCTCCAGCGTAAGCCCGCTCGCCGTGGCGCTCATCGTCTTCACGTCCATCAACATCCACTACATTCTGCCGTTCCACAACCTGCCGATCCTTATCGGCGAGGGCAAGGACGCCGGCGGCTACACCTCCAAAGAGGCTATGCGCATGGGCATTCCCCTCACTGTGGTCGTCTTTATCGTCGTGCTGGTCGAGGCCGCCTGGTTCCACCTCTTTGGCCTGATGTAAGCGGTCGAGCGCTTGGGCTGTAAGCAGCCGAGTGCTCGAACTGCGAGTGGCCGAGCGTCCCATCTATGAGCGCCGCGGCCCCACTACGTTACCCAGCCCGGCGGCATCCTCGCCGCCGGGCACTCTCCCGAAAGGAGCATGCTATGTCCACTACCGATGCTTCCCAGATCCACGACCTGCGCTCCGCGCTCGACTTTTTGCGCGAGATGCCGGGCCAGCTGCTCGAGACCGACACCCAGGTCGATCCCGATGCCGAGGTCTCGGGCGTCTATCGCCACGTCGGTGCCGGCGGCACCGTTATGCGCCCGACCAAAGAGGGCCCGGCGATGGTCTTCAACAACGTCAAGGGCTTTGACGATGCCAAGGTCTGCATCGGCATGCTTGCCAGCCGCAAGCGCGTTGCCGCTCTGCTCGACCTGGACGAGGAGCACCTGGGCCTCGAGATCGGCAAGCGCTTCGAGAACCTGATCGCGCCCGAGCAGATCGCCGAGGGTGCGCACGTCGACTGTCAGGAGGTCGTGTACAAGGCGACCGACGAGGGCTTTGACCTGCGCAAGATCGTTCCCGCTCCCACCAACACGCCCGTCGATGGCGGCCCCTACATCACCATGGGCCTCGCCTACGGCACGAGCCCCGACGGCTCCCAGTCCGACGTGACCATCCACCGCTTCTCCTGCGTCGACAAGGATAAGCTTGCCATGTGGATTACCCCCGGCAGCCGTCACCTGGGCGCGTTCTTTGACGAGTACTGCCAGCGCGGCGAAGACATGCCCATCTCCATCTCCATCGGTTTGGACCCCGCCGTGTACATGTGCTGCGGTTTTGAGGCTCCCACCACACCGCTCGGCTTCAACGAGCTGCAAATTGCCGGCGCCCTGCGCGGCCACGCTGTCGAGCTTGCCGACTGCGTCACCGTTCCGCAGAAGTGCATCGCCAATGCCGAGTACGTGCTCGAGGGCTACCTCATGCACGACGAGACCATCAACGAGGACGTCAACGGCCACGGCTACGCCATGCCCGAGTTCCCCGGCTACACCGGCGGCGCCAAGGTCTGCCCGGTGATCAAGATCACCGCCGTCACCACGCGTGTCAACCCCATTATGGAGAGCTGCATCGGCCCTTCGCACGAGCACGTGTCCATGGCCGGTATCCCCACCGAGGCTTCCATCTACAAGATGGTCGAGACCGCTATCCCGGGCCGCCTGCTCAACGTCCACGCTGCTCCCTGCGGCGGCGGCAAGTTCGTTGCCATCATGCAGTTCAAGAAGTCGAGCAAAAATGACGAGGGCCGTCAGCGCAACGCCGCCATGCTCGCCTTCTCGGCATTCTCCGAGCTCAAGCATGTGATTCTGGTCGACGAGGATGTCGACATCTTCGATATGAGCGACGTGATGTGGGCCATGACCACGCGCTTCCAGGCCGACGTCGACCTCATCACCATCCCCGGCTGCCACTGCCACGTGCTCGATCCGTCCAACGACCCCGCGTTCGACCCCACGATCCGCGAGCACGGCATCGCCTGCAAGGCCATCTTCGACTGCACGGTCCCGTTCGACCTCAAGAAGAACTTCATCCGCTCGCAGTTCATGGAGATCGACAAGGACAAGTGGGCCGCTGAACTCGCTTTCTAGTAAGTAGCCCTACCAAGTAGTCAAGGAGTTGTCATGCCTGAGTCTTCTGTCCGTTCTCGTCGCATTGTCGTTGGCGTTTCGGGCGCCAGCGGCGCTGCGCTGGGCCTCGAGTGTCTCAAGTGTCTGCGTCAGGCCGGTGCCGAGTCGGCGCTTGTCGTAACTCGCGGGGGAGAGATCACCATCGAGCAGGAGCTCGGCATGACGCTCGACGAGTTTGCCGCGCACGCCGATGTGGTCTACGACAACAAGAACATCGGCGCCGCCATCGCAAGCGGTACCTATCCGGTCGACGGTATGATCGTGGCGCCCTGCTCCATGAAGACGCTCGCCGGCATCGCGAGCGGCTACAGCGAAAACCTGTTGCTGCGTGCGGCCGACGTGCAGATGAAAGAGCAGCGCCGCCTGGTGCTCATGGTGCGCGAGACGCCCTTCAGCGCCATTCATGTCGACAACATGGCGCGCCTGGCACGCGTGCCGGGCGTCATGCTCATGCCGCCCATGCTCACGTTTTACAACGGCCCCGCCACGCTCGATGACGCGGTGCATCACATCGCCGCCAAGGCGCTCGAGGCCGTCGGCGTGTCGTGTGCAAACTATAAGCGCTGGTCGTAGGCGTCTTTAGGGTAGGATACGAGGAGTGTTTGAGCCCGCTGCCCCTGTGGGCGGCGGGCTTTGTGCATCAAAGGGATGTGTCGGGAGGACCTATGCAGACGGGCATGTATGCGATTAGCGAGATGGCGAGCTTGTTTAACGTTTCGCGCCAAACGCTCATCTATTACGACAAGATCGGTCTGTTTAAGCCCGCCGTGGTTAACGAAAAGGGCTACCGTTTCTATTCGCCCACGCAGATCCCGCTCATGCGTCTGATCTGCATGCTGCGCGACCTAGGGCTCGAACTCGACGAGATTGACCGCCTAACCTCGACGTTCGACATCGGCGAGATGACCGAGCACCTGCGCTCGCGGGTGCAGGCGCTCAACGAGAAGATTGCCGGGCTTAATGCCGAGCGCGCCAGTGTGCAGGAGCGCCTGAGCTTTTACGACGAGGCGGTCTATTGGCGCGAGCGCGAGGGCAAACCGGAGCTCAAGCAGTTTGAGCGCCGCTACGTGGTCTTTGAGGAGTTTCCGGGCGAAATCGAACGCGGCCGCTCGATGCTGCACCCCACGCTCATGCGGGCGATTTTGCGCATGCGTGCGTTGACGGGCACGCGCCCCATGCGTGGCTGGGGCGCCATGCTGCGTCGCGAGGCGCTGCATTCCGACGACCCCATTGCCGGTGCCGGCTCCTTTGCCGTGCTGCCGCGCGGTGCCGAGGAAATGCTACCGAGCGATCCTGCCGAGCTGGCAGAGATTGGCGTCGAGGTGTTGCCCGAGGGCACATACCTGTGCATGAGCCGCTGGGGCATGCCGTACGAACCCGAGGGCATTCGTGCCATCGTGGCCTGCATGGACAGACATGCGCTCCAGCCCATCGGCAACGCTTTCGACTTTTGCTACCTCGATACCACGAGCTACGACGAGTCCCACCAAGAGGACTTCTGCTGCATCCAAATCCCCGTCGCCCTCCAGATGTGACAAAGGGACAGCCCCTTTGCCACATTCGTGGTGTTGCTGCCGCCCAAACCATCACAACATTCGATGATAATTTCGAAAACGAGGAAAAGCGTCGAATGTTGTGACGGTTTTCCTGTCTGTGCCGGCGAGCTCCAGCGCCGTCTGGGGGTATAAGGCTAGCAAGTGTTTTATTTGCGAGGCCTAAGGGGCGCCCCGTATGGATATCGATAACTTTGAATGGTGGTATAGCGAGGGAGAGGCTCCGGACGAGGAGTGGGACGAGCCTTTGCCAAGCGATGAGTTGAGCGACGGTGCCGAGGTCGAGGCTGTCGCTGGCACCGAAGCCGGCAGCGATGCCGATGCCGAAAGCGCGCTCGACTCGGATACCGACTCCGCCCCCGCCGAGCCCCTGACCTTTGAGCAGGCCTGGGCCCAGGCCGAGGCTGACGAGGCAAAGGCCGATGCCACGGCCACGCTGGGTGAGCCAGCCGACATGTCCATCTCGCCGGCAAAGACTCCGCAACCGCGCCACACCATCGATCCCGACAGTACGGCGTCCTTTAGCATCCTCGACGTGCCTGCGCAGGGTGCCCAGGCGCCTGCGCCCACGCATCGCCCCGACCTGGCTCGCGAGGAAGACGCGGGCCGCCGCTCTCCGCTCGGCCCCATCCTCATCGCCTTTATGGCCGGCGTTATCGCCTGCTCGGCAATCGGCAGTGTCTGGAGTCACGTTGAGCAGCAGCGCAAAGACGCCGCCAAGGTCGAGATGTCCGTCGAACAATCGCTCAGCCGCACGCGCTCGGTGCATGTGTCGGTCGAGGTCAAGGACGACGCGACGTGGGACACCGCGCGCGGCGACAGCCAGATGCTCGTCCATATTGTGGGCCGCACGCTCAAGGGGCAAGCGATCGACGAGTACCAATATGTCAACTCCGAAGGTGACGGTATCGAGCTCAAGCCCGGCGACTACGAGCTCACGGTCGATGAGCCGCCCGTCGCCACCGACGGCACGCGTTACCGCGCCTCAAAGCGCATGGTTCCGGTGAGCTTTAATTCACAGGCGCCCGATACGGTCGATAGCACGCCACAGGGCGGGTTTGACCTTTACGCTATTGCTCAATAACTGCGCCTGACGCTCAACCCCGCCGCCAAGAGTGGGACAATAGCCCTCGACACCGTTGTTTACTATTGGAGGAAGTAGCATGTCCACCGTCACCACCATCAAGCGCGGCGGCCTTACCGCGGCCATCGATTCCATGGGCGCCCAGCTCACGAGCCTTGCCCTCAACGGCAACGAGTATCTGTGGCAGGGCGACCCGGCCTTTTGGGGCAAGCATGCGCCTATTCTGTTCCCCATCGTGGGATCGCTGCGCAACAACACGGCGACGTCTGCGGCTGGCACCTGCGAGATGGCGCGCCACGGCCTCGCACGTATTGTCGAGCACAAGCTGGTCGAGGTTTCGGATGACGGCTCGTCTGTCACCTACGAGATCACTGACACGCCCGAGTCGCTCAAGGCCTTCCCGTTCCACTTTAAGCTCAACATGACCTATGCCCTGACCGGCGACGCCACCCTCACACAGACCTTTGCCGTCACCAACACCGGCGACGTGGACCTGCCGTTCTCGGTGGGCGGCCATCCTGCATTTAACGTGCCCGCCCCCGGTGCCGAGGACGAGACGTTCGAGGATTACGAGCTGGCGTTTACCGAGGCCTGGACTAATGAGGCCCCCGTCATCACGCCCGATGGCCTCATGACGTTCGAGGGTAGCTACAAGGCCCCCGATAACTCGGACGTGCTGCCCATCACGCACCGCAGCTTCGATAACGACGCCATCATGTTCACCGATACCCCGGGCTCCACGCTCACGCTGCGCGATCGCAAGTCGGGCCACGGCGTCAAGATCGACTTTGAGGGCTTTAAGTACATCGGCGTGTGGTCTGCCGCCAACGATGCCCCGTTTGTGGCGCTCGAGCCCTGGACCGGCCACACCACCATGGACACCGAGGATGACGTCTTTGAGCACAAGGTCAACACCATCGTCTTGGCCCCCGGCGCCACCGATAAGCGCTCCTTTAGCGTCACCCTGCTCTAGAGGTTCCGCCGTTCTAACGAACGACGGAACGGTCGACGCTGCGCGCCGCCTAGAGCGACAATTTGTCATTCAAAAGGCAAGGCATGACCAGAAGGTCTATGCCTTGCCTTTTACATGCCAAGTGGTACATGGGGGCAGGCTGCTTTGCGCCAATCGTCCTCGTGTGTCTATTAATTTTTCGCGCACATGCCGCGCTGCTGGTTGTTGACGTATATCCTGTCTTATTGTCAGCAAAACGACATAGGGAAGGCATCAGATGCAACCTCGACTACAGCGCGACGCGCAGGCCCAGCCGGTGTGCAGTCGTCGCATCTTCTTGGGTAGCGCCCTCGCTGCGAGCGCTTCCGTCGTCGCCGGCGCGCTTGCCGGCTGCCAGCGCCCGTCCACGCTCAAAGTGGTCCAGCCCACTACGGGCGGCGGTCGCGACGACCTGTCCGATTCCGTAATCGGCAAAGACAAGATCCGCATCGGCATGGAGGCGGCCTACGCCCCGTACAACTGGCAGGTATCCGAGGCCAGTGAGTACACCATCCCCATCGATAACGTGCAGGGCGCTTATGCCGACGGCTACGACGTGCAGATCGCCAAGATCGTCTGCAAGGCCCTTGGCGGCGAGCCCGTTGCCGTCAAGCAGAGCTTCTCGGGCCTCATCGATTCACTTAACAATGGCCAGATCGACCTCATCATTGCCGGCATGAGCGCCACGCCCGAGCGCGAGGAGTCCGTCGGCTTTTCCGATCCGTACTTTATCGGCTACTTTGGCCTGTTCGTAAAAGAGGGCTCGCCCTACCAGAACGCCACCAAGCTCAGCGATTTCAGTGGTGCCACGGTGCTCGGCCAAAAGGACACCATGCTCGATACCGTCATCGACGAGATTCCGGGCGTTGTGCACAAGAACCCGGTCGATTCGGTCCCCACGGTGTTTTCGAACCTGCTGCAGGGCACGTGCGACGCCGTGACCTACAACACCGAGAACGAGAAGGGCTATATGGCCCAAAACCCGGGCATCGTGCCCATTCGCTTTGCGGAGGGCGAGGGCTTTAAGCAGGAGGTCACGGCAAACGTCGGCTGCCGCAAGGGCTCGGACAAGCTGCTCAAGCTCATCGACAAGACGCTCAAGGGCATTAGCCAAGAGGAGCGCGACCAGATGTGGGACGCGTGCCTCGACCGTCAGCCGGCATAGGGAGGCAGCATGAAAACCGTCAATCGTCTGGCCTCCTTTATCAAGGCCGACCACCGTTATGTGTATCTGGGCACGAGCGTTATCGCGGCGCTCGGGCTGGCGTTTAGCCAGCGCAACCCCACACCGCTGAGCTTCTTGGCGCCCACGGGCGTGTTCCAGGACTGCCTCTGGGCGATTCTTTGGGCCTGGATTGTCGTATCGGCGGCAGCACTCGTCACCAAGCTCATGCATTGGAACGATTATCGCCAAAAGTCGCCGTTCGCATCCGAGCGTTGCCGTCGCGGCGCGCGCCTGGGCAGTTATGTCGTGGTTGCCATCGCGGCGATCTTCTTTATCGACCGCTGCGTCATGTCGTTTGTCGACCTGGTGCAGGTGAGCATTGTCTCGGACTCCAATCCCAGCGATTTTCTGTCGAGCTTGGTCTACATGACCTACAAGAGCGGCGACTTCTTTATCCGCGGTATCGAGATCACCATCGCGCTTGCCACCTTCGGCACGGTCATCGCCTTCTTCTTGGCGCTGCTCTTTGTGTTCTTGCGCACCCAGACCTTCGATCGCGTCGACAACGACCTGGTGCGCTTCTTTAAGAGCATTGGCCGAGGCTTTGCGACCGTCTATTCCACCGTCGTGCGCGGCACGCCCATGATGGTCCAGGGCCTGCTCATCTATTACGCGGGCTTTACCGTTCTGCGCGGCGCCGGCTTGAGCACGGCCGAGGCCAACCAGATTTGGAGTACCTTCACCGCCGGTCTCGTCACCATCTCGCTCAACTCAACCGCCTACATGATGGAAGTCCTGCGCGGCGGCATCGAGTCCATCGATCCCGGCCAGGCCGAGGCAGCGCGCTCGCTGGGCCTGTCGCAGTGGCAGGCTATGCGCAAAGTCGTGTTCCCCCAGGGTATTAAAAACGCTATTCCGGCGCTCACCAACGAGCTCATCATCAACATCAAGGATTCGTCGGTGCTCTCGGTCATCGGCGTGTTCGACCTCATGTACGCCACCACCACCGTCGCCGGCGTGTACTACCGCCAGATGGAGGTCTACTGCGTGGCGCTCGTGGTCTACCTGATCCTGACGCTCGTGGCGAGCCGCCTGCTCGAGGCCTTCGGCAAAAAGCTCGGCGCCGAGGCTCCGGCCACGCTGCCCAGCTCCAACTAGGCGCAAGACGAGGAGAATCATCATGACAGATACCGCCACTAACGGCGCCGCGGCCGCCGCACAGACCAACGAGCCGCTTATCCGCGTCGAGGGCCTGCGCAAGAGCTTTGGCTCACTCGAGGTACTCAAGGGCATCGACTTGTCCATCAATTCCGGCGAGGTCGTTACCATCATCGGCGCCTCGGGCTCGGGCAAATCGACCTTCCTGCGCTGCCTCAACCTGCTCGAGACCCCGGACGCGGGCCACATCTGGTTCCACGGCCAGGACCTCACGGCCGAGCGCTGCAACATCAACAAATTGCGCGAGGACATCGGCATGGTGTTCCAGGGCTTTAACCTGTTCAACAACATGGATGTGCTCGACAACTGCACGCTCGCGCCCGTCACGCTCAAAAAGATGAGCAAGGCCGAGGCCGAGAAGGTCGCGATGGAGCATCTGACGAGCGTGGGACTCGAAAAGTTCGTGCACGCCGCCGTTGGTCGCCTGTCCGGTGGTCAAAAACAGCGCGTGGCCATCGCTCGTGCCCTATGTATGAATCCGCAGATCATGCTGTTTGACGAGCCGACCTCGGCACTCGACCCCGAGATCGTGGGCGAGGTGCTCGAGGTCATGCGCAAGCTCGCGGCCGACGGCATGACCATGGTTGTCGTCACGCACGAGATGGCCTTTGCCCGCACGGTGTCCGACCGCGTGGTCTTTATGGACAAGGGCGTGGTGCTCGAGGATGCCGCGCCGGCCGAACTCTTCGGCAACCCCAAACACCAGCGCACCCGCGAGTTCCTCTCGCGTTATCTCGAGGACAAATAATCGACTGCAAACGCTTACGTGGCAGGGCCGCTCCGATGGGGCGGCCCTCGTCATCACAATCGAAAGGATGTCATGGCCGAGGTTTGGCGCTTCTTTGCGCATGAGGACGATTTTGCCGATCTGGACGAGGCTGGCGCGAGCGAGCGCTTGGGTTGCGTGCTGTCGTTTCCGACCATCTCGAGCATGGATGCCGAGGCGGTGGACTGGCGGCCCTTCGACGACCTGCGCGCCTATATGCAGCAGGCCTGGCCGCGCGTGTTTGCGGCGGGCGAGGTCGAGCTCATCGACCATTCGCTGCTCGTGACGCTTGGCGGTTCAGACCCTGCCCTCAAGCCCGTTATGCTCATGGGCCACATGGACGTGGTCCCCGTGGTTCCCGGCACCGAGGTTGACTGGACGCACGCTCCCTTTAGCGGACATGTGGACGACACCTACATTTGGGGTCGCGGCGCCATCGACATGAAAGACCAGGTCGCGGGTATTCTCGAGGCGGTTGAGTACGCGTTGGCGCACGGTTGGGAGCACAAGCGCACACTGCTGCTCGCCTTTGGCCAGGACGAGGAGACTACGCAGTGCGGCGCAGGCGCCATCGGCCGCGCGCTCGAGGAGCGCGGCATTGAGCTTGAGTACCTGATCGACGAGGGCGACTACCGTATTGTTTCGGCTGCCGAGTATGGCGCGGGCGAGGGCTGGCTTATGCATGCCGACCTCGCGGAGAAGGGCTATGCCGATATCGTGCTCAAAACGAAGAGTGAGGGCGGGCATTCGTCCAACCCCTACGGCGGCACGTCACTCGAGGTGCTGAGCCGCGCCATCGCCGCAATCTGCAATATCGAATGGCCGACGCGTGTGACCGACTTGCTTGCCGCCCAGCTCGTCGAGTTGGGGCTCTACACGGCCGATGAAATTGCCGTCAACGGGGATGCCATTGTCCGCGATTGCCTCGCCAGCAAAAAGCTCTATCCGCTCGTGACCACCACCTGCGCGCCCACGCAGATCGAGGGTGGTAGCACCGGCGCCAACGTAATGCCGCAGGACATGTGGGCCAACATCAACTTCCGCATGCTCGAGGGCACGAGCGTGGCCGACGTTGTGGCGCGCTGCCGTGAGGCGGTTGCCGGGGCGGACCTTGCCGGTCGTGTCGAAGTGGAGCTGGGCCCCGGCAGTTCCGAACCCTCGCCGTCCCCGCGCATCGGTGGTTCCGGCCTCGAGGCGGTTCGCCCCATCGCCGCCCGCTATTTTCGTGATCCAAAGGGGATGGAGGAAAACGGATCATCCGAGCCGTTGACGATTGTCCCCTCGACCGTGATTGGCGCGACCGACGCTGCCAACTACCAGCGTATTTGCCCTGAGTGCATTCGCTTCTCGGCCTTTGTGGTTGATGACGACGAGTGCGATCGCGGCGTCCACGGCACCAACGAGCGCATCACCCGCCGCGCCTACCTCCAGGGCGTACGCTTCCTCATCGCCCTACTCCACACGCTTTAGAATCTGACAAAGCGACAGTCCCTTTGTTAGCCGTTGGGGACGCTCTTAAACGACTAGTCGTTAAGGAACGTACCCAACGGCTACGTCCACTCATTCCGTGCGGGTTATATGCAGGTTTGCCTGCGCACGCTATCATGTATGGGTTAGACCGCAACTATGTACCCCATACGCGAAGGGATGCGCATGTATCTGAAGATCGACATGCTCTAGCTGGACTTACCCCCGCAGCGGCGCCCCGCGCCCCATCAATTCTGCCGATTTTCGCCTTCACGCATATAAAGGAGTCCGTCATGCGCGACAAGCTCGAAAAGATTATCAAGGCCTACGAGGAGCTCGAGAAGAAGCTTTCCGACCCGGCCGTCGCCTCCGATATCAAGGAGTTCACGCGTCTCAACAAGGAGTACGCGCACCAGTCCGACCTCATCGCTGCCTCGCGCGAGTACATCGGCGCGCTCGATGACATCGAGGCTGCCAAGGAAATGCTGCACGATACTACCGATGCCGATGAGAAGGAGATGCTCCAGATGGACATCTCCGAAAACGAGGCCAAGCTTCCCCAGCTCGAGGAAGACATTAAGTACATGCTCATCCCGAGCGACCCCAACGACGACAAGAACACCATCGTCGAGATTCGCTCCGCCGCCGGTGGCGACGAGGCGGCCATCTTCGCCGGCGATCTGTACAAGATGTATCAGCGCTTTTGCGAGTCGCGCGGCTGGAAGACCACCGTGCTCGACTCCAGCCCCAGCGAGGCCGGCGGCTTTAAGTCCATCGAGTTCAAGGTCGAGGGTGACCGCGTCTACTCCGTCATGAAGTACGAGTCCGGCGTGCATCGCGTCCAGCGCGTCCCCAAGACCGAGTCCCAGGGTCGCATCCAGACCTCCACGGCAACCGTCGCCGTGCTTCCCGAGGCCGAGGAGATCGACGTTCAGATCAACCAGTCCGACTTGCGCATCGATACCTACTGTGCCTCCGGCCCTGGCGGTCAGTGCGTTAACACCACCTACTCCGCCGTGCGCATCACCCACCTGCCCACCAACACCGTGGTGCAGTCGCAGGAGCAGCGCTCCCAGATCCAGAACCGCGAGGTCTGCATGCAGATGCTGCGTGCCCGTCTGTACGAGATGGAACTCGAGAAGCAGCAGGCCGAGCTCGGCGCCGAGCGCCAGAGCCAGATTGGCCACGGCAACCGTTCCGAGAAGATCCGTACTTACAACCAGCCCCAGGACCGCGTGACCGATCACCGTATCGGCTTCAACTCCACCTACAACGGCGTCCTTCTGGGCGATCAGCTCGGCACCGTCATCGAGGCACTTGCCGCCGCCGAGCGAGCCGAGAAGCTGGCACAGGCTGTGTAGGTTACGCGGTTTTACCAAACCGCGTAACGGCTCGACGCTGCAAACGCCCCTAAGCGGCAATCTGACGTTCAATCGTCGGTCGCGTACCGAAGTACGCTTCCCTCCTCTTTCACGTCACCTTGCTCGCTTAGGGGCGTTTTCGCTGACTTATGCTCAACCTGCGGTGCCTTAGAGGTAGTCATTGGGTAGTCATTGGGGACGTTCTTAAATGACTAGGCAGGGCACATTGCTTTAAGATGTTATTCAATCGGTTTTGATGGCCTTTGAGCTGCTTACCTGCTTAAAGCAATTAACGGCATGCATCTGCACTTGAAAATATTGCTCGAAAAAACGTCCAAGAAATCGCGGGGCGATTTTTGATGCGTCGCGCGTCAAGTGATGTGGCAAGTTCTTGGTTAGATATTGGTTAGTTTTGGGGCAACCTTGCCAAAAACTTGACGGATGCAGATTTAGACGTCGACGAATGAACACTTCAGGTGGGCTCCAAGCAAAAATCTGGGCTGATTCTCGATAATCGCCTTCAATCGCCCCTTGCCAAGCGCCGCCCTCGCGTACAATCTGCTCCGACATTCGCGCGCCGCCCGGCGCTTAAGAGGGGAGGACCCCATGGCAAACGAGATCTGGACCATCAAGCGTTGTCTCGAGTGGACCAAGGAGTACCTGGCCGAGCGCGGCGAGGAGCACCCACGTCTTTCTGCCGAGTGGCTGCTGTGCGCAGCTACGGGTCTGGCGCGCATCGACTTATATATGCGCATGGACGAGACGCTTAACGCGGCCCAGCTCGAGACCATGCATGCGGCCGTCGTTCGTCGCGCCAAAGGCGAGCCGCTGCAGTACATCACCGGCAGCACGCAGTTCCGCATGATCGACGTCGCGTGCGCCCCCGGTGTGCTCATTCCGCGCCCCGAAACCGAGATGCTCGTCGAGGAAGTCCTCAATTATCTGGATGCCGAGGTGCTGAGCCCCGAGGTTGCTGCCCGCCAGCGTGTTGAGCTGCCCTGGAACGATGAGGTCGAGGAGGCACGCAAGGCCGAGGCCGCGCTGGCAGACGAACGGGCGACTGCCGAGCGCCGTGCCGCTAACCTCACGGCTGCCGATGAGGCGGCGCTAGGCGGCGACGTGCTGGGTAGCCGTGCCTATGCCGAGGAGCTGGCCGACCGCGAGGCCGAGGAAGCCGCCGCGCAAGCAGCAGAAGCCGAAGCCACGGAAGCCGCCGAGCCCGAGCTCGACGAATACGGCATCGCCATCGAGGGTGCCGACCAGGAGACGGCTTCAGCTCAGGATGCCGCTGCGCCTGCCCCGGCCGAGCCCCGCATCGCCCGCGTTCTCGAGGTCGGCTGCGGCACGGGCTGTATCTCGCTCTCCCTTGCCTGGGAGCGTCGCGGCCACGTCACCTGCACCGCCACCGATATCGAGCCGCGCGCCATCGATCTGGCCACCAAAAACCGCGACGCGCTCGGCCTCGCGGCAGATGAGGTTGCCTTCAGCCTCACCAACCTGGTGAGCTCCATTCCCCACGACGAGTGGGGCACCTTTGATGTGCTCGTCTCCAACCCGCCTTACATCCCGACCGGCGTCATGCGCTCGCTGCCGCACGAGGTCAAGGACTTTGAGCCCGACCTGGCGCTCGAGGGCGGCGCCGACGGCCTGGACATCTTCCGCCGCCTGCTCAATGCGGCACCCTATATGCTGCGTGCCGGCGGCCTGTTTGCCTGCGAGCTCTACGAGGGTGCCCTCGATGCCGCGGCCGAGCTCTGTCGCCAGGCAGGCCTTTCGGACGTGCGTATCGTCCATGACCTCACCGATCGCCCCCGCATCGTCCGAGCCATCGTCACCGAGCCCAAGCAACGCCAGTAATATTTATTAACTGGTTAGCAAAAATTATAAATTAGTTTATAATTAGGACGGCTGAAAGAGGTCGGCCCATGCAACCTCCTACCTTTCGGGAAATCATTGCCCTACTCAAGCACGATGGATTCGTGAAGGTCGCGCAAGTCGGTAGTCATGCTAAGTATGTTTCTGGTGACCGCGTTGTCACCGTGAACGGCTCTGGTGGTGATCGACCAAAGAAGGGCACGTGGGCAAGTATTCGTCGCCAAGCTGGATGGTAGTTGGAGGCAAAATGAGGCAGCGATTTACCTATGACTGCGTTCTCATAAAAGAAGACGACGGTTACTGCGCTAGCTTCCCGCAGATTCCCGGCGCCTTTGCCGATGGCGATACGCGCGAAGAAGCGATTGCCCATGCCACCGAGGCACTGATGGCGTTTTTGGCCGACGACCTCAACAACGGTTTGACTCCGGCAGGGTACGAACGCTCGGCCGAGGTCGTGGCCCTTTCAGTCGAAATCGACCACGAGGACGCTCGGGAAGCGGCGTGCCGAACATTTAAAGACGCAGCGCTGGACCTCAAAGTCTCCGCTCCGCGGATTACCGCGCTGGTCAAAGCCGGAAAGCTCGATGTTGAACTCGTCGACGGCCGTCGGATGATAACGATAGACAGCATCGAGCGCTACGCCGCCCAAGAACGCCACGCCGGCAGGCCAAAGAAGTTCGTCGCAGTCCAATAACCCCCTCACTTTCACCGACTACTAGAGCCGCTCACCAAACCAACATGCGCTCTGGGCAAATAGGTTGAACGTTTCGTGCGAGAATGCCCCACAGTAAACAAACTTGCACCAGAGCGTAAGGGGCTGGCATACACATGCAGACGGTCTATCGGGTATACGAGGGAACGCGCGAGCCGCATCGGCTTGCCGTCGAGCGCACGGCCGAGGTGCTCGGCCGCGGCGGCCTGGCTTTGATCCCGACCGAGACCGTCTACGGTGTCGCCGTGGCAGTCAACGCCTTCTCGGACGCCGTGCCCCAAGATACAAGCGAATTCCCATCGTGGCCGCGCGATCCGCAGGCTGCCGTCAATGGCGCCGCAGTTCCTGCGCTCGGCACCGGCTATCGCCGTATCTTCACTCTCAAGCAACGTGAACTCACGCAAACCGTCGCTTGGCTGGTCGATGGCGTCGAAGCACTCGACCGCTATGGCGTGGATATCCCGGAAGATGCCCGCGTGCTCGCGCGACGATGCTGGCCGGGAGCCCTGACTATTGTGATTAAGGCAGCCCCCTGCGTGCCGACCTTTATGCGTGCCGCCGACGACACGGTGGCTCTTCGCGCATCGGCCTCGCCTGTGGTGCAGGCGCTCATCCGCGCCTGCGGCAGTCCCCTTGCCTGCACGAGTGCCAACACGCACGGTGCGCCCTCGCCGGCAAGCTTTGCCGCCGTCGAGGGTCGCATCCTGGAGGGTGTCGATGTTGCCGTCGACGCCGGTGAGACCCCGTGTCGCGACGCCTCGACCATCGTGTCGTTCCAGCACGGCGGGCTCCAGATCCTGCGCCAAGGCGCACTTCCCGCATCAGAGATCGAACGGGTCCTGTCCGACCCGATGCAATAGAAAGGTGTAAGCGATGTCGTTGAATCTGGGCAGCCTGGGCATGGAAGATGCCTCGTTTAACTTTGGCGGTTCCTACATCATGGCGCTCGACTGCGGCACCACCTCGGTACTTGCGACCATCGTCGACGAGTACGGATGCATCGTCGCGCAGGCACGTCGCAGCGTCAAAACCAGTTTTCCGCGTCCCGGTTGGGTAGAGCAAGACCCCATGGCGGTCCTTGCCAGTCAAATCGCCGTCATGATGGAAGTCCAGTTTAAGAGCGGTATCCACTCCGACCGCATTGCCGCCATCGGCATCTCCAACCAGCGCGAGACCACGGTGGTGTGGGACCGCATAAGCGGCCAACCCATCTATAACGCCATCGTGTGGCAATGCCGTCGCACCGCACCTCTGATCGACGAGCTGGTCGAGCAGGGCGCAGAAGAGCTGGTGCGCTCCCGCACGGGACTCACGCTCGACCCGTATTTCTCGGCCTCCAAGGTGCAGTGGATTCTCGACAACGTCGACGGCGCACGCGAGAGCGCGGCGGCGGGCGACCTCATGTTTGGCACCATCGACACTTGGCTCATCTACAACCTCACTGGCGGCCAGGTCTTTGCCACCGACTACACCAATGCCAGCCGCACGGCGCTCTTTAATATCCATACGCTCGATTGGGACGACGACCTGCTGGCGCTCTTTGACGTTCCACGTTCCATGATGCCCGAGGTTCGCTGGAGCTCGGGTGACTACGGCCGCGTCGCGAGCGACATCATGACCAACATGCCGCCCATCATGGGCGTGGCGGGCGACCAGCAGGCGTCGCTGTTCGGCCACTGCTGCTTCCGTCCCGGCCAGACCAAAAACACCTATGGCACGGGTTGCTTTATGCTCATGAACACCGGCGACGAGATCGTCGAATCCAAGAACGGCTTGGTTTCCACCATCGGTATCGCTGCGAACGGGAAGATCAGCTATGCACTCGAGGGCTCCATCTTTGCTGCCGGCTCCACCATGAACTGGCTTCGCAACAACATGGGCATCATCTCGAGCGTGAGCGAGTCGGCACAACTCGCCGCTTCGATTAGCGACAACGAGGGCTGCTACTTCGTTCCCGCCTTTGCGGGTTTGGGCGCTCCCTGGTGGGACCCGCATGCCCGCGGTATCGTGTGCGGTCTGACCGGCGCCTCGAGCCGTGCGACCATCGTACGCGCCGCCTGCGAATCCATGGCATATCAGAGCTACGACGTGCTGCGCGCCATGGAGCAGGACGTGGGGCTTTCGATCGAGCGCCTGTCTGTCGATGGCGGTGCCTCGCGCAACGAGTTCATCATGCAATTCCAGGCCGACCTGCTGGATATCCCCGTGCTGCAATGTGAGACGGTGGAGACCACGGCAATCGGTGCCGCGTACTTGGCGGGTCTTGCCGTCGGCTATTGGGAAGATCTGGAAGAGCTGGAGCAAAATGCCCAGATCGTTAGGACCTTCCTTCCCCACATGTCCGCCGCGCGCCGCGAGCAAAACCTTACGGGCTGGCGTGATGCAGTCAAGCGCTCGCTCAGTACTGCACAGTAGAGCCGCGATGGGCTGCTCGATACAACAAACCGCTAAACTAATGCATGGCGTGCGGTGGCGACATTGCTGCGCGCCTTGTCAGCAAGGCCGTTTTGCGGCCGCAACGAAAGGGGCAATCAACCCATGACCGTCACCTATGATGCGTCCCGTGTGACGCTTGTCGATCACCCGCTCGTTCAGCACAAGCTGTCGATCCTGCGCGATAAAAACACCGGCACCAACCAGTTCCGCCAGCTCGTGCGCGAGCTTGCGCTCTTTGACGGCTACGAGGCCATGCGCGACCTGCCCATGGAAGACGTCGAAGTCGAGACCCCCATCACCACCGCCACGTTTAAGCAGCTTGCCGGCAAGAAGCTCGCCATCGTTCCCATCCTGCGTGCGGGTCTTGGCATGGTCGACGGCATCCTCGACCTGGTACCCTCTGCCCGCGTGGGCCATATCGGCATGGAGCGCGACGAGGTCACCCACGAGCCGCATGAGTATTACTGCAAGATGCCCAAGGATATCGACCAGCGTATCTGCCTGGTTGCCGACCCCATGCTCGCCACGGGCGGTTCGGCCGAGATGGCTATCAGCTACCTGCGCGAGCGCGGTGTCAAGGACATCCGCATGCTGTGCATCGTCGCCGCGCCCGAGGGCCTCAAGTCGCTGACCGAGAAGGATCCTGACGTACATATTTATACGTGCGCCATCGATGACCATCTCAACAAGGCCGCCTACATCGTTCCCGGCCTGGGCGACGCCGGCGACCGCATCTACGGCACGCTCTAGTCGTCGGGCCTTGTCGGCTACGGTCACAAATACGAAGAAATGGTGCGCGCGGGCGAGCAAAAGACGTCCACGCGCACTCCTGTTAACGGACGTTTTGCCCTGCAGGGTTCGAGAAAAACGTATTACCTACCTGCGGCATAAAGAAGGCCTTAAGAAAACGAACAGGTGCGTATTAACCGATGCTTTTTCGGTTGTACTTTAGCGATTGGCTCGTACAATAGTCACCAATGTTTGGCGGGAACTGTTCTGGGAAGCGTTAAAAAAGGAAAGTGAGGACGCCAGTGTTTCAGATAGCCGATCTGCTCGCTATCGTTGCAGGCGCCATCGCGGGCGCGATTGCCTTTCTTCCCTTTGTCTTTACGCTCAAGCCGGTTCTTGACGATAAGCAGAATGCGGACATGCTCAAGGGTATGGTGAGTCTGGCGGTCTCGGCAATCGCCCTGCTCGTCTTTACCTTGGTTGTGTTTGTGTTGTTCGGAGAGGCGTTTCGCATGTTCCTCCTGGGCGAGGCGATCGGCTTCGTGGCCTTTATGGCCGCCTGCACGGTTCGTGTCGCCAAGGCGCTGCGAGATCCTCATGAGGTCGAAAGGTAAGTCGTGGAAATTTTTGAAAAGCTGCCTGATGAGATTAATCATCTGGTCAGCGAGTTCAGCTCCACCCCTGTCGTGGGCGATCTGAGCTGCGGCATCACGCAGTACTCGTTTTGGCTGATCGTCTCCACGATCGTGCTCCTGATCGTCCTGGCCGTGTTCAAGAAGAAGCAGACCCTGGTTCCCAAGGGCTTCTTCGTCAACGGTTTCGAGTACATCATCGAGTACGTCGAGAACGATATCGGCAAGGGCGTCGTGGGTGAGAACTGGAAGAAGCACTTCCCGTTCCTGTGCTCGCTTTTCCTGTTCATCCTGATCAATAACATGATCGGCCTGATCCCGGGAATGAAGCCCGGCACCGGCGCAATCGGCTCCACCGCCGCGCTCGCCATCTTCGCCTTCGTGTACTTCATCTACTACGGATGCAAGGCTCATGGCGTGATCGGCTACATCAAGAGCCTCGCCCCGCAGGGCGTGAGCTTCCCGATGAACGTGCTCGTGTGGGTCGTCGAGCTCTTCTCGACCTTCCTGCGCCTCATCACGCTCGCCGTCCGTCTGTTCTGCAACATGTTCGCAGGACACGTGGTCATGGGTTCGTTCGCCATCATGGCGAGCATGTTCATGCAGCCGCTGCTTCAGCAGGTTTCCGCGGCCCACGCCGTCGGCGCTCTGCCTTCGCTGGCCTGGCTTGCCATCCTCATCCTGATCTATGCGATCGAGCTTGTGGTCGGCGCCATCCAGGCTTACGTCTTCACGGTCCTTACCGCCGTGTATGTCTCCGAGGCAGAGGAGGTCGCGGAGGAGGAGTAGTCTTCCGTTCGCGCCTTAAAGGTAAGCAATTCGTTAAACCGCCGGTGCCCGTACCCATGGAGCCCGGCAGTTATAAAAAGGTTATCCTGCGTGAAATAAGACACGCACGACAAAGGAGGAATCGTGGGAGTTATCGGTTACGGTCTCGGTGTTATCGGCGCTGGTCTTGCTATCGGCCTGTCTGCTCTGGGTGCTACGGGTGCTATGGCCCGTCAGCCTGAGGTCCAGGGCCGCGTGTTCACCGTCTTCATCATGGGCTCCGCCTTCGGCGAGGCTCTGGCTCTGATCGGCTTCGTTGTCGCGCTGATCGTTAAATAGCACGGAGCGTCAAGTATGAATCTTTCATCCCAGAAGAGCGCGATTGCACTCTCCGCGTCCGCGGCCGCGCTGCTCATGCCGGTTTCCGCGTTCGCCGAGGACGGCGCCGCCGGTGCGGACATCCTCATCCCTAAGATGGCGGAGTTCATCCCGGCGCTTATCGCCTTCCTGATTATCTGGATCGTGCTGGCCAAGGTCGCCCTGCCGGGCATCATGAAAACCATGGAGGAGCGCGGCAAGAAGATCGAGGAGAGCCTCGACGAGGCCGAGAAGACCAAGCAGGAGGCTATCGCCAAGCGCGCTGAGTCCGACTCGATCGTCACCGACGCCCGTCGTCAGGCTGCCGACATCGTCCTCGAGGCCCGTAAGGACGCCGAGTCCGAGCGCGCCCGTATCATCGAGGCTGCTCACAAGGAGGCCGAGGAGATCATCGCCAAGGCCCATACGACCGTCGAGGACGAGCGCAAGTCCATTTACGCCGGTGCCGCGAGCTCCATCGCCGACCTGTCCGTTGCCGTCGCCACCAAGATCGTGGGCGAGGCACTCGAGGACGATGCCGAGCAGAAGAAGCTCATCGAGCGCTACATCCAGGAAGCAGGTAGCCTGAATGCCGACTAGCCGCTATCAGGACAAGGTGCTCGAGACCTACGCGCGCTCCCTTCTGGAAGCCGCTAAGGCCGAGAACCATGTGTTCGAGGACCTCGAGATGATCGAGCGCCTGGCTTCTGCCAGCCCCGAGATCATCGCCGTGCTCGACACCATGTCCAAGCGCGACCAGCTCGACCTTCTTCCCAAGGTGGCAGCTGCCTTTAAGTATGTTGCCGAGGAAGACGAGGATGTAGTGGGCGTGACCGTCACCACGGCGATCCCGCTCGACGACGAGCTGCGTCAAACCATCACTAAGAAATGCGAGCAGGACTTCGGCCGCAAGGTATTCCTTATCGAGCAGGTCGACCCGTCTATCGTGGGCGGCCTGGTGCTCGAGGCCCGCGGCGAGCGTCGTGACATTTCCGTCAAGACGCAGCTGCGCATCGCGCAGGAGACCCTCGCAAACTCTGCTAATTCGTACGGAGGTGAAGCCTAATGTCCGAAACCCTCAATGCCCAGGATATCGCCAAGAAACTGCAGGAGCAGCTCACGAGCCTCTCCGCGACGGTCGATACGCATGAGGTTTCAACGGTCGACGAGGTAGGCGACGGCATCGCGCGCGTCTCCGGCCTCAAGAGCGCCATGGCAGGCGAGCTTCTGGAGTTCAAGAGCTCCGATACCGGTGAGACCGTCTTCGGCCTTGCCCAGAACCTTGACCGTGACGAGGTCGGCGCCGTTCTGTTCGGTGCCGTCGACTCCATCAAGGAAGGCGACGAGTGCCGCACCACTGGCCGCATTATGGATATCCCCGTGAGCCGCGCCATGCTCGGCCGCGTCGTCAATCCGCTCGGCCAGCCCATCGACGGCCTAGGCGACATCGTCGCTACGCACCGTCGCCCCATCGAGTTCAAGGCCCCCGGCGTCATCGACCGTACCCCGGTGTGCGAGCCGGTTCAGACCGGTCTGCTCGCTATCGACTCCATGGTGCCTATTGGCCGCGGTCAGCGTGAGCTCATCATCGGCGACCGTAAGACCGGTAAGACCGCCATTGCCATCGACGCTATCCTCAATCAGCGCGGCAAGGGCATGGTCTGCATCTATGTCGCCATCGGCCAGAAGGCCTCTACGGTTGCCAACATCCGCGAGACCCTCGCTCAGCACGGTGCGCTCGACTACACCATCATCGTTTCGGCCACGGCTGCCGATTCCGCCCCTATGCAGTACATCGCGCCTATGGCCGGTGCCGCTATCGGCGAGTTCTTCATGTACAATGGCGAGGACGGCAAGCCCGCCAGCGAGACCAACCCCGGCGGTCACGTGCTCGTCATCTACGACGACCTGTCCAAGCAGGCTGTGGCCTACCGTCAGATGTCGCTGACGCTGCATCGTCCGCCCGGACGCGAGGCCTATCCTGGCGACATCTTCTACCTGCACTCTCGTCTGCTCGAGCGTGCCGTCAAGATGTCCAAGAAGAACGGTTACGGCTCCATGACGGCACTGCCGATCATCGAGACCCAGGACGGCGACGTCTCGGCCTACATTCCGACCAACGTCATTTCCATTACCGATGGTCAGATCTACCTGCAGTCCGAGCTCTTCTTCCAGGGTCAGCGCCCGGCAGTCGACGTGGGCATCTCCGTGTCCCGCGTCGGTGGCGATGCGCAGACCAAGGCCATGAAGCAGGTCGCCGGCAACCTCCGTCTGGACCTCGCTTCGTACCAGGAGCTCGCTGGCTTTACGCAGTTCGGCTCCGACCTCGACGAGGCTACTCAGAAGCAGCTGACCCATGGTGCTCGCATGACCGAGCTCCTGAAGCAGCCGCGTTACAAGCCGTTTGAGGTTGGCGAGCAGATCGTTACGCTGTTCGCTGGCAACGAGGGCTTCCTGGATGACCTGGAGATCGCCGACGTGCTGCCCTTCCGTGCCGAGCTCATCGAGTACATGGACAATGGCTTTGGTTCGCTGCTCGACAAGGTTCGCGCCAAGAAGATCGACGATGACACCAAGGCTGAGCTCCTGCGCGTCATCGGTGACTTTAAGCAGCAGTTCATGGCCAAGCACCATGCCGATACGACTGGATCAGAGGAGAACTAAGCCCTATGGCCAACCTTCGCGACATTAAGAAGCGAATCTCCTCGGTTACCACGACCAAGCAGATCACGCGCACGATGGAGATGGTCTCTACGGCCAAGATCCGTCGTGCCCTCGATCGCTCCAAGCAGGCCGAGCCCTATAAGGAGGCGCTGACCGACGTCATGTTGACGGTCGCCGGCGACGCCTCCTGTTCGGGCACCGATCCCATGCTGCAGAAGCATGAGAGCGTTAAGCGTGGCCTGATTGTCGTCATTGCCTCGGACCGCGGCCTTGCCGGCGGTTTCAATACGACGGTGGAGCGCACAGCCGAAAAGCTCGCCGCTTCTTGGGCGAACGACGGCATCGAGTGCGAGATCATCGCGTGCGGACGCAAGCCGGCCACGTATTTCCGCGACCGCGCAAACGTCATCATGCACTTTGAGGGCAATTCCTCCGAGCCCGATTTCAATCAGGCTCGCATGATTTCCTCTCATATCTGCGATGCGTATCGTGCCGGTGAGCTTGACCGTGTCGAGCTTGTCTACCACCACGCCAAGAACCGCGTGGATCAGGAGCTTCGCGTCGAGCACTTGCTGCCGCTCGATCCCGAGATGATCGCTATGGCCCACGGTCCGCGTAAGAACGAGACCGACGCCCCTAAGCGCATCTCGTCCACGTTCGAGTTCGTGCCCTCTCCCGAGCATGTTCTCGGCAAGCTTGTACCGTCGTATATCCTGACGGTCATCTACCAGGCCCTGATCGATTCGGCGGCCGCCGAGCAGGGTGCACGCCGCAAGGCCATGCACTCCGCAACGGAAAACGCCACCGCGATCATCTCGACCCTTACCCGCACGTATAGTCGCGTGCGCCAGGCTTCGATCACGACCGAGATCAACGAGATCGTCGGCGGAGCCTCAGCATTGGAGGAACAGTAATGGCTAATAACACCGTAAAGCTTGCGGTCGAGGAAGCCACCAAGAAGACGACTGCCGGTGATGGTCGCATCGTGCGAATCATCGGCCCTGTCGTCGACGTCAAGTTTGACGGCGCGGTGCCCCCGATCTACAACGCGCTCACGGTCGAGGCCGAGACCCCGATCGGTCATCTGAGCACGATCCTCGAGGTCGAGAGCCAGCTTCCGGGCGGCGTCGTCCGCACGGTCGCCATGTCCTCGACCGACGGCCTGCAGCGCGGCCTCATCGCCACCGATACCGGTGAGCCCATGAAGATGCCCGTTGGCCCCAAGACGCTCGGCCGAATCTGGAACGTTATGGGCAAGCCCGTCGACGGCAAGCCCATGCCCGAGGTGGAGGAGTTCTACCCCATCCACCATGCAGCGCCCCGCTTTGACGAGCTCACCACCAAGACCGAGATCTTCGAGACCGGCATCAAGGCCGTTGACCTGCTCGAGCCCTACATCCGTGGCGGCAAGACGGGCCTGTTCGGCGGCGCCGGCGTCGGCAAGACCGTTCTGATTCAGGAGCTCATCAACAACCTCGCCCAGGAGCACGGCGGCACCTCGGTGTTCACCGGCGTCGGCGAGCGTACCCGCGAGGGCACCGACCTGTTCCTCGAGATGAGCGAGTCTGGCGTTATCGACAAGACCTGCTTGGTCTATGGTCAGATGAACGAGCCGCCCGGAGCGCGTCTGCGCATCGGTCTGGCTGGCCTTACCACCGCTGAGTATTTCCGTGATCGCGGCCAGGACGTTCTGCTGTTCATCGACAACATCTTCCGCTTCTCCCAGGCCGGTTCCGAGGTTTCCGCACTGCTGGGCCGTATGCCGTCCGCCGTTGGTTACCAGCCCACGCTGGCAACCGAGATGGGCGACCTCCAGGAGCGCATTACCTCGACCAAGACGGGCTCCATTACCTCCGTCCAGGCTGTTTACGTCCCCGCAGACGACCTGACCGACCCGGCGCCTGCCACGACGTTTACGCACCTCGACGCCACCACGGTTCTTTCGCGTAGCATTTCGTCGCTCGGCCTGTTCCCGGCTATCGACCCGCTCGCATCTTCCTCCGACGCTCTCGATCCCTCGATCGTCGGCGAGGAGCACTACCGTGTCGCCGTCAAGGTCCAGGAGCTCCTGCAGGAGTACTCCGACCTTCAGGACATCATCGCCATTCTGGGTATGGACGAGCTGTCCGAGGAGCAGCGCCTTACGGTCAACCGTGCCCGTAAGATTCAGCAGTTCCTCTCGCAGTCCTTCCACGTCGCAGAGAAGTTCACCGGTAACCCCGGTGTCTACGTCCGCGTCGAGGATACCGTCCGCTCTTTCGCCGAGATTGTCGACGGCAAGGCCGATGACCTGCCCGAGCAGGCTTTCCGCTATGCTTCCACGATTGAGGACGTGCGCGAGCGCGCCCGCAAGATGGGGGAGAAGTAGGTTATGCGTATCCGCATCGTGTGCCCCGTGAGCTGCGCCTATGAGGGCGACGCTGCGTTTGTGTCGATTCCGTCCACGGATGGCGAGTTTGGCGTTCTGCCTGCTCACTCCAGCGAGATCTGCACGATCGACCGCGGTTACGTTCGCGTTTCCGATAAGGCCATGGGCACTGTCGACCACACGTTTGCCGTGGCCGGCGGCTATGCCCAGGTTGCGGACGATGTCGTGACCGTCCTCGCCGAGCGCGCTTGCGATTTGGCGACCGTCGATGCCGACAAGGTTAAAGCTGATATTCAAGGTTTTGAAGAGAAGCTGGGTAATTTGTCGGAGGATGATGCACGCCGCGCCTACCTCTATAATGAAATCGCATGGTGTAAGCTCAAGCTTGCCCAATAGTCAAACGATTTAGCGTTCGACCATTTGCGAACACATCATGCCCGGGATGGCCTAGCCACCCCGGGCATGCTTTTTGAAAGGGTAGACCTTGGATATTATCCGCGTTGAGGGTGGCCACGCCATCGGAGGCTCCGTGCCCGTCTCGGGTGCTAAGAACTCTGCGCTCAAACTCATGGCGGCAACGCTTCTGGCGCCGGGCAAGACGACGCTGCAGAACGTGCCCGATATTTCCGATGTCCACGTGATGGGCAAGGTGCTCAAGGGCATGGGCGCTACGATCGATGTTCTCGACGAGCACACGCTCGAGATTGATACCTCTCAGGTCGATTCCTGGGAGGCCCCCTACGAGCTCGTTGCCAAGATGCGTGCTTCCACCGCCGTCATGGGGCCCCTGCTGGGTCGCTTCCATCGCGCCAAGATCGCCATGCCGGGCGGCTGCAATCTGGGTGCTCGCAAGATCGATATGCACATTCTTGGTCTTGAGGCCCTGGGCGTCGAGTTTGATACCGCCCACGGCTATATCAACGCCAGCGCGCCTCAGGGCCTGCGCGGCACCACCGTCACGCTCGAGTTCGCCAGCGTCGGTGCGACCGAGAACCTCATCATGGCCTCCGTGCGCGCGCAGGGCACCACGGTTATCGACAATGCCGCCCGCGAGCCCGAGATCGTCGATCTCGCCAACATGCTCAACGAAATGGGCGCCAAGATTGTTGGCGCCGGTACGCCTGTCGTGACCATCGAGGGCGTGGAAGAGCTGCATCCTGTTACCCATCGCGTAGTGGGCGACCGCATCGAGGCCGGTACCTTTATCGTCGCCGGTGCGTTGATGGCAGACGATCGCGGTGTCGATGTCACGGGCTTTTGCCCCATTCACTTGGGCATGGTGCTCAAGAAGATGGAGCTCATGGGTATCGACTGCGAGCGCGTCGAGGATGGCGTCCATGTGAACCGTGCCGAGCATATCAAGCCGGTCGACATCCAGACGCTTCCGTTCCCCGGCTTCCCGACCGACATGCAGGCGCAGATTATGGTGCTCTCCGCCCTCTCCGACGGCAGTTCCGTTATTACCGAAAACATCTTCGAGAATCGCTTTATGTTTGCCTCTGAGCTGGTGCGCATGGGTGCCGACATTCGTATCGAGAGCCATCATGCCATGATTCATGGCGTCAAGGGCTTCTCGGGCGCACAGGTTACCTCGCCCGATCTGCGTGGCGGAGCGGCCCTCGTCGTAGCGGGCTTGATCGCCGACGGGACGACCGAGGTTTCGGCTATCCATCACATCAAGCGCGGCTACGAGCAGTTTGTCGAAAAGCTGCAGGCGCTCGGCGCGCATGTCGAGCATGCTACCGTCCCCGATCCCGTCATCTACTAATACAGGTTGCCTATGTTTAATAAAAAGCCCCTCGCGGATACCACCACCCGAAGACCCTCAACTGGTGCGCAGGCCAAGATCTACAGTCGCGATAACGTGGCTCGCTATTCCGAGCGCGCTCGCCAACGTCGTCGTAGCCACACGATTCGTCACGTCGCGCTCATTGTCGTGCTTGGCGTGCTGCTGAGTGCCACTACCGCTGCCGGCCTGTGGTTTGCCACCATTATGGGCAAGCTCGGCGATTCTAATGTCATTACCGACAATCTGCGTCGGGTTCTGGTTGACACCGATGAGGCAAAGGATCCGTTCTACGTGCTGCTTCTTGGCACCGACGGCCGTCCGGGCGAGGATACGTATCGTGCCGACTCGATTATCCTGGCACGCATCGACCCCACGCAAAAGCAGGCGACGCTCATTTCCGTTCCGCGCGACACCAAGGTCGTGTACAAGGGCGAGACCATGAAGATCAACGCCTGCCATACCGTTGGCGGCGCCGAGGCCATGGTCGAGGCGGTCAACGAGCTGTGCGGTGTTCAGATTTCCCACTATGCCGAGGTCAGCTTCGACGGTATGCAGGCGCTGATTGATTCGGTTGGCGGTATCGACATTAACGCAACCGATGATGTTGACGACCCCGAGCACCTGGATATTAAGATTACCGCTGGTCAGCAGCATATGGACGGCGCCACCGCCCTTACCTATGCCCGCTGCCGCTACACCTATGCCGACGGCGATTACACGCGCATGCGCCACCAGCGTCAGGTGCTTGGCGCCCTTGCCAACCAGATTCTCAATAACTTCGATGCCACGAAGATCTTTGGTCTGGTTAATTCGCTGTCCGATATGCTCGTAACCGATATGAGCGTTCAGGATATCGTCTCTACGGTCAACGCCATGCGCGGTATGGATGTCGACGGTATCTACTCGGCCAACCTGCCCTCGTACGCCGACGACAGCACCATGATCGACGGTGTGAGCTACGTCTTTGTCTACGAGGACGAGCTCAAGGAAATGATGGAGCGCGTCGATGCCGGCAAGGATCCCAAGGGTCCAAACACCATGGGTCTTTCCGACGGTTCCAGCTCTACGATCGGCGACCTGAACAACAACACGTCTGACGACTACGCAAACGGTACCGCAACCTCATCGGTCAGCTCTGACGATTCCGATGGCTCAAGCGATTCGAGCGATTCGGACTACTACGAAGAGCCGACCGGCGACGGTAACGGCTACGAAGCCAACTACTAAGTTACGGCGTTTTGCCAAACGCCGTAACGGCTCGACGCTGCGCGGGCCGCATTTGGACAATCTGACGTTCAACTTCAAGGGCGCGACCAGAAGGTCAGCGCCCTCTCATTTAAAGGCACCTTGCTCGCTCTGGCGGGTTTTCGCTGTCGTTGCCAAAACATCGGCGTTGCCTTGGTCCGGACTAGTCGTTGGGTAGTCATTGGGGACGTTTTTAAACGACTAGTCAAACAAGAACGTCCCCAATGACTACCCACAAAGCGAGAGTGGATGTCGTCATTTTGCGGCACTTGGGGACGTTCCTTTTGTGCCGGCAGTTTGGGACACTCCTTGCGTTAAGAGGCTGGCGTGCGTCAACCTGTTCTCATTGCAGCAAAAAAATTGCCCCGTTCTCGGTTGAGGACGGGGCGATTCGTCTTTTGGACTTGTGCAGCCAGGCTTATGCAAAGCGGGTGACGAGCTCCTGGAGCACGTCGGTCATCTTGACGAGCGAGCTGACCGGGACAAACTCGTTAACGCCGTGGTAGCAGTAACCGCCCATGGAAAGGTTGGGGCAGGGCAGGCCGCGGAACGACAGCTGCGCACCGTCGGTGCCACCGCGAATCGGCAGCACCTGAGGCTCAACGTCGCAAGCAAGGTAGGCTTCCTTGGCGACGTCGATCAGCTCGGGGTAATCGCATACGATCTCGGCCATGTTGCGGTACTGCTGCTTAATCTCCACGGTCACGCGCTCCTCGCCCAAACGCTGGTTGAGCATGGCGGCGGCGGAATCAATCAGATCGAGTTTCTGCTGGAACTTCGCCGCGTCGTGGTCGCGGACGATATAGCGCGCCGTAGCGTGGTCGACGGTAGCAGACACGCCCTCAAGGTGATAGAAGCCCTCGTAGCCCTCGGTGTATTCCGGGCGCTGCACGTAGGGGAGCAGGGCATTGAAGTCGCAGAACAGATTGCCCGCGTTAACCATGCGGCCCTTGGCGTCGCCCGGGTGGATGGACTGGCCCTCAAAGCTAACGGTTGCCTCGGCGGCGTTGAAGCACTCCCACTCAAGCTCGCCGATGGGGCCGCCGTCGACCGTGTAGGCGTACTTGCAGCCAAAAGCGTCGATGTCCAACAGCTCGGCGCCGTGGCCGATTTCCTCGTCCGGGCAAAAGCAAATGCCGAGTGCGGGATGGGGCAGAGAAGGGTCCTGAGCGATACGCGCGACAAGCGACATGATCTCGGCGACGCCTGCCTTGTCATCTGCGCCCAGCAGCGTGGTGCCATCGCTGCAGACCAGGTCCTCACCCGCGAGGTCGTTCAGGGCGGGAAGCTTGGCGGTACTCATGGCAACGGGCTTACCGTCAACCGTGCCGCAGACCAGGTCGCCGCCTTCGTAGTGTACGATGTGCGGTTTCACGCCGGCGCCCGGTGCAACTTCGGTGGTGTCGAGATGGGCGATCAGGCCCAGGGCGGGCTTGTCCTCAGCGCCCGCACTTGCGGGGATATGCGCGCAGACATAGGCGTGCTCGGTCACGTGGGCATCTTCCGCACCAAGCTCGCGCAGTTCTTCAGCCAGTACGTTGGCAAGATCAAACTGAACAGCGCTCGAGGGTACCTGGTCGCAGTTTGCATCCTCGGACTGCGTGTTGATCTGGACGTAGCGCAAAAAGCGCTCGAGGACATCGGGGTTCGTGGTGGTGTTTTCCATAAAGACCGCTCCAATCTTGGTCGTCGTGTGCAACAAGAACTCTAGCACGGTATGCCGCGGCATACCGCGACGCTTGGATGGGGTAGAATCAGCCAATGAATGCAGAAGGGACGGAAGATCATGGATACGATAAATAGCTCGCGCGAACTACATCTGACGGTGGCGAACGAAGACTACTTGGAGTGCATGGTTCGCATTGAAAGCGAAGAGGGGGAAACCAACGGCGTGCGATCGGTCGACATCGCGCAGCGCCTTGGCGTCTCCAAGGCATCGGTCAATAAAGCGGTTTCGGCGCTCAAGGCATCCGAACTTGTCGAGCAATCGCACTACGGCAAGGTAGTCCTGACCGATCGCGGCCGCGAGGTTGGTACGGCTATCTGGTACCGTCATCGCCTCATCCGCACGTTTTTGGTTCAGGAGCTCGGTGTCGAATTTGAGCGAGCCGATTCCGAGGCCTGCATGATGGAACATGCGCTTTCCGAGGACACGATGAACCGATGGCTCGCCTATCTCGAAAAGCAGGGAATCAGCGTCGAGGAATAGCGGGATATATATGGATACGAGTTATTACAACCGCTTTGGTGCCGAGGAGCTTACGCGCCGCTTGTCGAGCGAGACCTTGTTGGCGCAGGGTCCCATGGGCAGTGTTCTGTTGAGTGAGTACGATGCCGCCGACATTCCACCGGCGTTTTGGAATCTGGCAGAGCCGCAGACCGTTTCTCGTATTCATCGCTTGTATGTCGCCGCCGGCGCGCAGGTGCTCATTACCAACACCTTTCAGGCATCAAGCTATGCCCTCAAGCACGATCAGATTGCGCCGTCCGTGGCGGAGGTCAATCGCGGAGCCGTCGACGATGCCCGCCAGGCGCACCCTCAGCTGCTACTGGGCTCGATGGGCCCGATCGGTATTGAGTGGTTTGCCGAAGACTCTGCCGAGTATCGTGAAATCCGAGGCATTGCGCGCGAACAGGCGCACGCCTTGCTCAATGCTGGTGTTGACGGTCTGCTGATCGAGACGGTGACGTCTATCCGTAATTTGCAGCCCATGCTTGCCGGCGCCCGAGATGCCGCCGACGGCATGCCTGTCCTGGTGAGTTTTGTCGTTGACGATAAAGGCGACCTGTTGGGCGATGGCCTCAACATCGAGGCAGCCGTTTTGTACGCCGAAAAACACGGCGCAAACTCGGTTGGTGTTAATTGCTGTTCGCTTGCGGCTGCGAACGCGGCAGTGCCCAGGATGGTTGCATCGGCGACTACTCCCGTCACGGTGCGTCCCAACGTGGGCGATCCGGTCCAGACTCAGGATGGCCCCGTATGGCACGAGAACCCCGAGGCTTTCGCGCGCGCATGCATCGAATGGAGACATGCCGGTGCCGCAATGGTGGGCAGTTGCTGTGGAACCACGGCAATCACTACGGCAGCGATGGCCGAGGCGCTCGATATATAAAGGGCAGAACCGCTCCATACGGGGCGGTTTTTTTTATTGCTTGCATGTCCTCGGCAGCATTTGCCCAAATGGTGAATGCTGGTGCCGGCAGGTTGCCGAGTGTGTATCGCGGGTATACCTCATGCGTACCATGATCCAAACACTGTGAGGTGTCTGCGCGTGTGCGCGATAATTCATTTTGGAACTGACGGTTGGCGCGCTCGCGTCGATGAGGATTTCACTGCCGATAACGTTGCCCGTATCGCCGATGCCGTCGGCGAGTTGTGGCAGAAGACCAATCCGGGCAAAACGGTATATATAGGGTTCGACACTCGGCCCCTGGCGCGCGAGTTCGCTGAGCTTGCGGCGGGTGTGCTAGCAGCGCACGGGCTAGACGCCGTGCTCGCTTCGCGACCTGTTCCGACCCCTGCCCTTACGTGGGCGGCGGCTTATGACGGTGAGGCGTGCGGCGCGCTCATGGTGACGGGGTCCCATCATCCGCAGGGTTATCTGTGCCTCAAGATTCGCATGGGTGACGGCTCGACCGCCAACCAGGATGTCATCGAAGAGCTCGAAGAGACCATGGCTCCCGAGCCAATGGGGATCGAGGGGCAATATCGCACCGCGGATATCATTCCTGACTATATGCAGGCGGTGGCATCGTTTGTTGATGCCGAAGCCATCCGCGCCGCGCACCTGCGCGTGGTTGTCGATCCCATGGGCGGCGCAGCCCAGGGCTATCTAGCCGACTTGCTGCGCGAGCTTGGCGTTGAGGTGCACGAGATTCATGCCGGGCAGGCACCTGACCAAGAAGATATCTGCCCCGACCCCGTTGAGCCGTGGGTGGACGCTTGCGAGCGCACGGTTATCGAGGACGGAGCTTGCGCTGGCCTGGTGACCGACGGCGACGCCGACCGTATCGGCGCGGTTGACGAGCGCGGCAGATATATACATCCGCATCAGATCATGGCGCTCGTTTTGGGCGACTTGGTTCAATTTCGTAATTTGGAGGGGCGCGTCGTTGTCAATCTTTCATGCTCGACGCTCGTGCGTCGCATTGCCGAGGCGCTTGGCTGCCGCGTGACCGTCAAACCAGTCGGTTTCAAATATATAGCGGCGGAGATGAAGAAGGGCGGCGTCCTCATGGGCGGCGAAGAAGCCGGTGGTATCGGCATCGCCGCGCATATGCCCGAGCGCGATGGAATCCTCGCCTGTCTGATTCTGTGCGAGCTTATGGCAAAGACGGACGCGCCTTTGGGCGTTCTGGTCGACCAACTCGAGGACAGTTTTGGTAAGACGAGTTACGGTCGACGCGATTTGCGCCTTGAGGCCGAAGATGCCGAAACGTTACGAACCCTGCTGCCGGGCGTAAACCCCAAGTCTATTTGTGGCAAGGTGCCGCAAAACGTTAGTCATATGGACGGCTTGCGTCTGTCATTCGAGGATGACACGTGGCTGCTGGTCCGTCCTAGCGGGACCGAACCAGTGGTGCGCGTCTACGCCGAGGGGTTCTCGGTGGAAGAACGTGATGAGTTGCTCGATGCTGGCTGTGCTTTAGCTAGGGGGACGTATCCGCTTTAACCATGAGACTGCCTTATATAAAGAGATGCTCGGCGAGCGGTAGGTAACGGCTGGCAAACGTTAGTCGGATCACAAGATATGTAGGAAATGTGTACGCCCAGATTCCCGCCCCCGGCGCCCCTCCGGTCTGGCAATATATCTCCTTGCCGCGCGGCCCGGTCGGACCGGGAACCCGCGAAGGCGTGCACCTTGAGAACCGG
>NZ_JBBNJW010000012.1:0-63604 GCF_040093305.1 Collinsella sp. CLA-AA-H302 | reverse complement strand
GACCTTAATGCTTGTCGTACGCTCTTTCCGGTCGCCTATTTATAGCTAAGGATTGTTGTCGCGAGCGTATTTAAGGCAATTAGTACAACTTGCACAACGCCTTTAATGGCGCTGTGCTGTATCGCTATTTGTTCTCATTCTTTTTATCGAAAGTTGTATGCAGCGACATTGCCTGACTGAAATTATCTTTTTCGCCGTGCAATAAAAGTGTTTAACGCAATCTGGTTCCCTTACATCTGACTGTATTTTCACTGCCAAAAACTTCCGACCGATGCCTAATCGAATACAAGCCGCCCGATCTGCAAAGGTTATCTTCTCTTCAACTCCGTTGTGCTCTGACTAATTTTCGCATCCGAAATAAAACCGAATCTTCGTTCAGATTTAATTGTAGCGATCGATTATTCCTAACAAAAAGTTTGCAACCAAGCCCTTTTCAATACCGTACCGTTCGCGAATTCGAGGCGGCAGAGCTCACCGCAAACACTTTAAGACCCAATTCAATAGCCATGCAACCGTTCATCGGATAGGGAAGGGACATAGCCGAACAGGGCTGTGAATCACCAAATCCGCCCGCCGATTGCACTCCTAAGGCACGCTCTGATTCATCATGCTGACCCCCTTTATAAACGTTATTTCCCACCTGTTGCTTTGTCGGACATTCATCAGGATCCCTATAGTCTGTCAGACATTACTGCCCCACAGTTGTGGCGTTGTCAGACATTGAACTGTCAACCAATACCGTTTTGTCAGACATTCACCTGCATCCCTATTTCTGATTATCCGGACCCACAGAAATAGATCACACGGCAAAAATCACCCCGAGCAGAGTCGAATCACCCCGCGGCGCGGCCGCCTGTCCTGCGGACAGGCGGCAGGTGCAAAACGGCCTTGTCAATTGTGAATGCCACTGCGGCAACACCCTGACCCACCAAAATACGTGCCCCAAACTACCCATAAGGCCATTTTGCACGCCAGCTGCGTTCAACGTCAGACATTAGAAATGTCAGACATTGAACCTGCGGCAAAGCCGCAGCTGGGGCCGCTAGCGGCCTGTAATCGCTCCGCTCCGCTCGCTCCCGCCAAGCGAAATGTCTGACAGGCTGTCAGACATTTAGATCCGCTTGACGGGCGGCCTGCTCGCGAAGCTCACCATCGGCCGTATGTAAGGAGATACGAAATGTCAGACATTTCGCCAGATGAAAATGAGCCCCGGATCGCCACACCCAGTTTGTCAGACATTAGCCCCAGCGTATCTCAAATGTCCGACATTTTGCAGTCCCAAACGCCGACTCCCATGTCGCCCCAGGCGCAGCCCGACCAGTCGCGCGAAACGCCGCCAGCCAGCCTGTCAGACATTTTGCCTCTCCCAAATGCCTCCCAGCCCGCCACCCGCCGCATCACCGTCCGCCTGCCGACCGCAGACCTGACCGCCCTCGACGCCCGAGCTGACGCCCTCAACGCTAGCCGAAGTGACTATCTACGCACCCTCATCGCCCTCCCGGTGACTCTCAGCCTGACATCCATCCGCCGCGCCACGCCGGGCACCGAATCGCTCACCCGCCCCCGCGGCCGAGATCTCGCCCTCACGCAGTCCGACGGCCAAACGAATAGTTTGGCCGTCCAGGCGATTACCGACAGCATGCTCGAATCCATCTCCAGCGAGGTCCGCGCTATTGGAGTCAATTACAACCAAGCGGTAAGAGCCTTGAACCGCATCATCAAGAAGTACGGCAATCATCGCGCCCTCTCGCAAGATGAGCGCACGGAAATCGTTGGGCTCTACGAACGCCTCTCCAAACAGAACAAGGCAATCTACGACCGCCTCAAGGCTCTCGCAGCCGATGTCGAATCACTGTCCGCCAAGCCGTCCGTCAACCTGACTGCCGTCGGTCTCGCCCAATCTGAGGCCCCTATCAATAAATTCGAACCCGAGCATCGCCGCCGTGTCCGTGGTAAAAAGCATGGCACATCGCGTCCTGACCAAAGTGAGGAAGAAGGCAACGCATGACCTACATGAAAATCCTCTCTGGACATAGTTCTGCCAGATGGATCCGCTACTACTTATTCAAGAACGACCGCGCCTTGGACAAGGATTTCCTCAACCTGACCGACCGTGACTGGAAGGGGAGGGACTGGGCAAAGGTCATGGACAGGACCCGAGAGATTTTCGGCAACGACGTTCCCGTCAAAAAGGACACCAAGGTCCGCACCTACGAGCACTTCATCATCTCATTGGACGAAAAGGATGACGGCGTTGAGCTCGATGACTTCCGCGACTTCGTTAACGAATGGGCATCCAAGTGGTTTGACTCGCGCGGTCCGGAAGGTCAGGGAATCGGCCGCTTCGAGGTGGCGATTGCCTATCACGATGACAATAAAGCTCGCGGGGTCCAGGGCAAGCAGGGAATCCTGCATGCCCATCTCGTCATCAACAACACCGAGCTCGAGACGAAACGACGCATCTCTGGTCTGCGCACCACCAAGGTCGTCCAGGCAATGCGAGCCGACTTGCAAACCATGTCGCTCGAACGAGGCTGGCATGCGTTTGCAACAGACGGTAAGTCCTACACTCAGGCCGAGATGGACGCAAAGGGCTTAAAGGTCTCTCGCGGAAAGAGGCTCGATCGCGCCATGGCGGCCCTCGACAACGTTCTCGCCAACGAGGCGAAGGGCGCACAAATCGAGGACTTCGGCGAGGCGATGCAAGACCAGCTGGATGAACGCCGTCCGATAGACAAGCTGATTCCCGAGACATTCGCGGTCGGCGCTGCTCCCAGCCCGCAGCCGAAGGTCGGCGAGGTCGACCCGACCGCTTCCGACAAAGCCTCCGGCTTTTCGTACACGACAATGAGAACCGAAGACGGTCGAGTGATGCGCCTCGTCGTCCCTCACGGATTCGGCGACTCCGAAACCATGGCGGAGCGGCAGATTGAGAATCGAGTAGGCTGGTCTTGGAAGGATGACATCCGTGACCGCGTGGATATCGCGATGCGTATCTCCAGGGGTCCTGTCGATTTCGCATCGAAGTTGGCGGAACTCGGAATCACAGTCAATTACAACAGGAACGGCGATGTCGTCTACCACCATCCGAGTGACCCGGTATCTAGAAAAGTCAAGGGCGCGACACTCGGTAAGCGATATGCCGCAACATCCATTGAACAGGCGATGGCCGAGAAATACGCCAGCCGACGTCAAAGGGCTCAGGGGCTCGTTGGACGCGAGCGCTGGATGAACGAAGACGAGCGGTCCGCTGCCCTTGCCATCGCCAAGGCAGCCGTGCCGTGTACGCGCGAAGGCGCGGAGCTTATGGGTCGCTTGAAATCAACCATTGAGCAAAATGATTCCGCTCCGCGCAATCAAGCGCAACTCAGACCCAATGTCGAGCATCCGTCTTCTTTGGCTAGCTCGCTAGGCATCGAGTATCCCAAGACATCTACAGCAGGCGACGGTCGCCGCAAGAGGATGACCGAAGAGGAAATCCTCAATGCTATGGCGGACATTCGCGATGAGAAGGGCTATGGCGGTCTTGCAGCAAACAACCCGACGGGAACTTCCTCTAATTCCGGTAGTTCTCAGTATCAGGAGGATGCAGCCGAAATCCAGAAATCAAAACATCACTAAGGAGTGCACGTGATCATTGCCATCGAATATAAGAACGGTCGCATTAAGGAGTTCGATACGAGCGCCTTCACCACCACCAATGCGATGAGTGCGGGCGACAGAACCGCCCGAAACGTCATGACCGAACTCGACTTGCGTCTCGACCTCGTGGACAAGGTCGGTTTGAGGTTGGACTTCTATTGGTACGATGCAACGCCCCAGGGCGATCGTATCGAGATTCCCGGCCTCACGGATTCGATGGGAAACCCCGTCTGCCTGACGTCCGCATCGAGGCGCCTGGGTACCTCCGTGCTTCTCTGCTCGCAGGGAGGCATCAAACAGATTTCCCGTATCATCGTGCAGCGTGCGAACGGAACGGTAGATGCCCTTTGGCGACAGGGCTCGGGTGACTGGCTTATCAACGGGGCGAAGTTCGAGGCCCAACGCGTACTCTCCTATACGGATACCAAATTCTCTTCAATGAACTCCCAAGCGGTGTTCGTATTCAAGTATATGAAGAAGGCCCATCCAGAGATGACCGAACAGGAGATTTGCAATCTCATCGGATATCCCCTTGAGGCCTACAAGGAGATTCAGCTTGACGAGGCCAAGAATGCTGAAGACGCGGTGGATGCGGACCTCATCGAATCGGATGACGGGGGAGACGCAGATTATTCCGCCGACTCGTCCCTCGGAAAGCATTTCGCCATGGAAGACGATGATGGCACCTTCGATGATGGTGAGAACTCTATATTCGACGACTGACATTTGCCACAGCGGCCTCATTCATGATATTTTGAGCGTACTGGCGTAGCCCCAAGCGCCATGAAACAGGAGAGACGAATATACCCCCCGACCGCGCGAAGCGCGGCCAGCTATTCCTAACATGATTATGTATGACTGACTCGGTATGACTCGGCTCGTCTCTCCGCTCGTCCTGACAGGAGATGACAGGTTTTGCAGAAGTGCAAAGAGACACGAATGCAAGAGGTTGCCGGAATCGGATCGAAGTGGTTCCGATGAAGTCGGCGGTCAAGGTGAGCGAGGCCATAGCCAGACTTCGCAAGCATGGCAACACGGCAGAGCTCGAGGAGGCAATCGACGATTTCCTCGCAGCCTATGGAGAGCTTCGCAGCCAGTTCTATTACGAGGATCAGGAGGCGCAAGCGAATGCCAAGGCTGCCTCGACGCTTCTCGAGGCCATCGATCGCGGCCTGATCGAGCTGCCCCAGACCGATGACGGCATCGTCATCATCCCCGACATGAAGCTACGCCTGCCCGATGGCGCGAAGCTGTACGTCAACTCAATCGAAATCGAATCCACTGCGACCGGTCATGCCCCGATCATTCACTTCGAGGATGGATCCTCCATCCGCTGTCGCCGCGGCTCGGGCGTCCAGATTGTCCGAATGCCCCTGGAGGAGGAGCAGAATGACAACTGAAAGTGAAGCCCCGCTCGCTTGGCCATTCCGCATACCCGTTCTGCGCGTATTCCTGCTGCAGTTCGTGCAAACCAGGAAGCGTGACCGACTGCTGCTAATCCTGCTCGCCTGCATCATGTCCACTGCAGGCTTTCTCATGCAGGGAAACGGATCGTATGACTCCGATGGTTGGTTCCTGCTCGCCTCGGGAAGGGAAATCGTCGAGCATGGTATCCCGTACGCGAACCCGTGGTCCTTTTCGTCCTACAGGCCGATTGTCGTCCAGCAGTGGTTGCACGATGTCCTACTCTACGGTTCGTATACCCTAGCGGGATACGCCGGCACGATACTCTATCAGGCTATTCTGGCGGTACTCGTCGCCCTCTCAATCGCCTTTGCAATTCGAGGATTCGACGATAAACGCTTCGCTATGCCCCGCCTGCTGTTCTGCATCGGTCTAGCCCTTTTCGGGGCGGGGATCTACATCTCAGTCCGTCCTACGGCATGGTCGATGGCATGCATGTGCCTGACCGTTGGCGTCTGCACACGCTGGCGGCGAACTGGCGATTGGCGCTACCTTATCGCCCTGCCCGCAATCACGGTGCTGCACGTCAACATGCAGTCTGCCATGTGGCTCCTCGATGTCTTCCTCGCCGGCTGCTTCCTGCTGCCTGACGATCTCTCCGAATTCAAAACCGCCACCCCCGAGGAGATGCTCAGTGATATCTTCCCCCTCAGCATTGCCTTGATTGCGATGCTTGTCGCATCCTTTGTGAATCCCTACGGCGCCGATGGCGCCCGCTACGTGATAACCTCGATGGGGGCGGCATCGTACGGCAACGTGATATCTGAGATGAAGCCCGCCTTCGAAGCGACAAAGGGCTTCTGCATCGTCTTTTTCGCGGTCGGTTTCATTCCCGTGGCGACGGCAGCTGCCATCGGGCGCAGACGAATCGGTCTCCCCCTGCTCGTAATCGTCCTCGCCACCTTCATTGCGACGATGCTCCATTGGCGAAACGTCTGGACTTTTTCGATCGCATGCGCCCTCGCCTTTGCGAGCATGCTTCCAAAAACGGAGGACCCGTCACCCTTGAAATCGCCGGAGACGACGAAATCCATCGCCCTGATAGCCCTCCTTGCTGTAATCGGACCGCTAGCGGCGAACTGTTATGTCTATGCTACGAACGGTGGGCATTCCTGCTGGGTGTCCTCCGAGTGCTCTGCGGATTCCCTGGTAAAGGAGATTGACGAAGGTGGCTTCTACGACCCCGTCGTATACGCAGAGGATCCAGTCATCTACAGCTACTTGGAATGGAAGGGGATAAAAGTCCCCTTCGACCTACGTCCCGAACTCTGGGATGAGAAAGGTGTCATGGGAGTCACTTCCCCCTACCGCGACTACGTGGACGGCATGCAATCAAAAAAGGCAAAGCTGTCCTACCTCACCTCCAGCCACTTCGACTACTACATCGTCTCGAAGGATTCGGTGCACTGGTATAAGGAGAACCTAAATCTGAAGGTCGTCGGTGCCACGGATACGCTCGTTCTGCTTGAGAACGCGGGGTAGGGAAGTGAAGTTCGAGGTCCGGAGATTCTCGGAGGGAGAAGGTTTTCCGCGAGGGCTCCCGATCTTTTTCAGAAGGCACTTTAAGGCGATTCTGGTCGCATACGCGAAGCTCTTCCTCGGTATTGCTGCCATCGCATCTGCAAAAGTGTGAGCGGTCGCGAACGTTCCCGTTATCGATTTCGGCTGATATTCGACCGTAAATCCTGACCTTGATATAGCCTCCCGCCGATGTGAGAGTCTATACTATTGTTAATGTATCAGCAGGCGTACCCCAGGCGCCTCGAAAGACAGGAAGTGAATATGGCGGCATTTGAAGACCCGCGCGAGCTCGGCTTCGACACAGAGCTCGTGAAGACAGCCCTGATGACGCGCGAGCAGTTCAGCTCCAAGCCCCGAAAATTGGTTCTCGGTATCGACATGGGAATCGCCGGCATCGGAATCTGCCTCATGGACGGGCTGAACCAAGAGATCGTCCTCATGGCGACCCATCTGTTCGATTGCCCGTGGAATCCGAAAAACAAGACGAGCCTTGCGTCGGCAAGACGCCAGGCGAGGTCGCAGCGCCGCAATATCGCCCGCCGCGCGGCAAGGAAGAAGCACATCCGTAAGATTCTGATGGCTCACGGCGTCATTCCCGAGGGCGCGTCTTCAGAATGGTTCTCCGTACGCAAGGGCGACCAAGACAACATCAAGCTGCGCGTGAAGGGCTTGAGAGAGATTCTCAGTGACCGCGAGCTCGCCCGCGTTCTCTATGGGTTTGCCTCCCGCCGCGGCTATATCGACCACGGCAAGGCCGACAACGATAAGGATGCTGGCAAGGTCAAGAAGGCCTTGAAGGCGAACGCAGAGATTATGGAGGCCAACGGCTACGAGACGTTCGCCCAATACCTCATAACGCAGCCGAAAATCCGCAACCGTCAAGATGACTACATCCATTGCGTGGATAGCGATATGGTGGTGAACGAGGTCCACTCGATTTTCCGCCATCAGCGGGAACTTGGAAACGGACTTGCCACCGAATCCCTTGAAGGGGAGTATCTCGCCGCACTGCGCTGGCTTACGGATACGACCAAACGCGACCGGATCATCTACTCCAAGGTTGGTTACTGCACCTATCTCGGCGAGCCCGTCAAACGCGCCCCTAAATCATCTATCTCCTCCGAGATGGTCCGTGCCTACCAGACGCTCGCGAACGTCAAGATTGAGCACATCGGCGGCACCGCTACGCAGATTTCGCCTACGGTGCGCAACCAGATTGTTCACGACCTGTTCAAGGTCTCAAAGAATCCGAAGCCGCTGAAGTGGTCCCAGCTGCGCAAGATGCTCGACCTCGCCGACACCGCCACGTTCGCCGGCATCCGCCAATCAGACGAGAAGAAAGACATCTGCGTGAAGGTTCCCGCATGGAACGTACTCTGCTCGACGCTCCATGACCTAAATCCGGCCCTGCTCAACCGCCTGCGCGATGATACCGATCTCGCCGATGCGGTATGCGCCGCCGCTACGTTCGCATCCTCATCGGAGGCCTTCGCCACGCGAATTGCCGAACTCACCGACGGACTCTCGAAAGAGGACGTGGATGCGCTCCTCGAGCTGCCCTATGGCTCGAGGCTCTTTACAGGATACGGCTCGACGAGCCTAAAGGCGCTCCAGATGCTCCGCAATGCGTTCGAGGACACGAACATCAATCGTCTGTATGATGCCGAGGTCGCAACGGGGCTATACGATGCGCGGAAAGCCCTCGCGGCCAAGCGCAACGTACCCGATGACGGTCTGCTGAAACCCTATTCCAGCTATTCCCCGATCTGTACCAACCCGGTTGTCCTGCGCTCCTGCGCCCAGCTCCGCAGGATTATTAACTCGATTATCAGGCACTATGGCCTACCCGACACGATTCGCCTGGAGGTTGCTAAAGAGCTGAAGCGCACAAAACACGAAAAGAAGCTCGTTGATGACGGCAACAAGTACAACAAGAAGGAAAAGGAGAAGGCCGTAGAAGATATCGTTGAATATCTCGGTCTTTCCGATACCGATCAGGTGAAGGGCCGTGACATCGATAAGGTCCGATTGTACAACGAGCAGGGCGGCAAGGATCCCTACACGGGTCAGGGCATTGATTTCGGTCGCATGCTGACGGAAAAGGGTTATGTCGAGATCGACCACGTCCTTCCGTTTTCCCGTTCCTGCGACAACTCGAAGACCAACAAGGTTCTCGTCCTGACGAAATCGAATCGCGACAAGTCGAACCGGACGCCCTACGAGTGGATGACCTCGGGCGAGCCAACCGCGCCGAACTGGGATGAATTCTGCATCCGCATGGATGCCTGGGCAAGCGGTAAGGAGCCGAAGCACTACTATTCCTCGAAACTCGCAAAGCTGAAGGAAGATAACTTCACGAATAACATCGACTCCTTCATCAGCCGAAACCTGAACGACACCCGCTACATGTCCAAGGATGTCGCGAAATGGCTTGCCGACTGCCTCCCGTTTCCCGAGGGCGGACGTAAACACGTCTTCTGCGTCTCCGGTGCGGCGACGGCTCTCATGCGCGGAATCTGGCGCATCGGTATTCTCGACGATGACGGCAAGAAGAACCGAGAGGACGACCGCCGCTATGCCGTCGATGCCGCGGTAATCGCCGCCTGCACGCCCTCGATTGTCAAGGCCATTGCCCTCATCAGTGAGGAACACGCCTCGAACCGAGATGCCGACCGCCTGCTGGATGGCTCGCTGCCATATCCCGAGTACAGAGATCAGGTCAAGGCATGGATTCCCTGCATCGTACCGACCTATTCGCCGACCCGCACCGCGACGGGGGCGCTTTTCAAAGACAATACCTTCTCCTACAAGGGTATTGATGGAAAAGGCAAGGACCTCATCAAGAAGAAAAAGGGCGCATTGGGTCCCTGTACAACCGCATGGAAGGACGGCAAGGGCACCGCTAGGGCTTATGACGAACAGTACGGTCTACTTGCCGTATATGATGAATCTGCCGCGCGTTGGCTTTTTGATCCCCTCTATTACATCGACGTGCGGAAGCGGAAGACCGAAGAACCGTTCATTCGAAAGTTCTCCAAGGATCTTTCAATCGACTACTGGGAGAAGATTCCGCTGACCGGAAACGAGCCGAGCCTATTGTTGAAGCGCGGCGTTGTGCTGATTCAAAACGGTATTGTTGGGCGTTATTACGGTTATGACATAGCGCACAATAACGTAAAGCTGTCGGCCTCTGGGAAAGTTTCCTTCCAGAAAACCGGCCCGCTCGCAGCCGAGAAGTTTCCAACGCCAACGAAGTGGACTGACGAATTGAGGGTCATGCAGGAGGACTGCTTGGGTCTCTGCTGGCTTGAGTTCCTCACCGAACGGGCTAATCGCTGTCAGTAGATAGCAGGAACTATGTGAAAAGGGGAGGGCGCAACGCCTTCCCCTTTTCGTGTTAAAAACTCAGGAAGAGCTGTGTTCCCGGTGTCTCATTTCCTCCAGAGTCCGAGGTTCCAGTGTTGACGAGAATTTCCCTGTCGACGTATTGCTTCTCGGTGAACTGCATCGCCACGACATGTCCTGCCGGCGGGAGGTTTTTTCTCAGCTGTTCCGTATGGGCTTCCGCAGAAGCCCTGCTGAGGAGGTTACGGGAGTAGACGCTGTTCTGCTCCCTGATATAGCCGTCATCTTCTAGGAACCGCCTGAACTTGGTATAGGCATCCTTGTTTGATTTGGTCTTCGTGGGAAGATCGAACATCACCAAGAGTCTCATGATTCTCATAGCCTTCCTCTCGTTCTCAGGCTGTCCGGTGTTGCCATTTCCAAACCAATAAGCGTGGGCAGCAAGAGCTGATCGGAATCCTTGAGTTCGATTGCCCTTCGCAGGGATTCGCAATAGACATCGATAGCAGTCTGGACGGGCATTTTCTTGTCGTCCAACAGAACGAGAACCGAGGTGGCCTTCGTCAGTGTATCCTTGTTCAACCTCGATAGCGGTGCCAAGAGGTTCTCTTTGACCACCATGAGGTCTACAACGGCCCGAAATGGCTCGATGAGGTCATCGACCAGGTTGAATGCATTCTCGGCGCTATGGTGATGGATGCCGCGCGATACGAGCCATCCATGCGAGACGGCGCATTGTGCGATGCCTGTCCTGAGGATTGCATACCCGAAATTCAACGGCGCGGTCATAGGACCTGTCCATCGCGACCCGTAGGGGAGCAATTTGGAGAAGTATTCGCCGGCTGCCGCACCTTCCCGATGCGTCTTGTCATTGCTCTGGACATCCCTGGCATAGCTGAGTATTTTCTCGACGTCGCATGGCTTGCCGCCGGAAAGCTCCAAGGCACGCGCTTGATTCTCAATTTTTCTGCGGACGATTTTCGCCCAGAGTTGGTTTCTAAGCGGTTTCGAGATGGCCAACTGATGCTCCACGATTTCCGCATGTCTTGAATGTGCGCCTATCGGGAGCGCCAAGCCGTTAGGCATATGGTTGGAGCCGCAGAAAAGAACGCCAATCCCCGCATCATTGACTTGCCCCATAAGCGATGCCGTGATCGAGACTTGGGGATTGTCGATTATGATGACCCAGATATCGGATAGGGGTATTTTGTCGAGGACTTTATCCTCGTGGCGATCCTTGATGACAAGACAATTGTCCTGAGCGCAGAGGTACTTAGGTGTGCCGATTGTGACCGTCAATAACATAGGTAGCTCCGTTTCCCGGTATCTGGTGAGATATGGACGGGGTCTTTACGTATGTAGACAACTAATCGATAATGTTATTGCCAAAGCGGCAGGATTTATTCACCGATACACCACATTTGATCGGGCAGTTTTTTAAAACCGAGGAAAGGAGGACAAGGGGAAATGGCGATTTTCATCCAAAAAAACGATAATTCGAAGCTGTATTCCGCCGATATTTCCCTGAAAAACGGCCTTCTTGAAAGGCATTTGTGGTTGCCAAATACCGTTTTACAGAATTTGAAAATGAAAAAGCCCCTGCTAAAGGGGCTTTTTCGGCAGAGGGATTCTAGCATCTCAATGAATGGCACTCTGCTAGGGCGATCTAAGCCGACTCGTTCACCGGCTGCGGATTCTAGCATCTCAATGAATGGCACTCTGCTAGGGCGCACTGGCCAAGCTGCTGCACGGCCTGGTGATTCTAGCATCTCAATGAATGGCACTCTGCTAGGGCCTTGCGACAGCATGGAACGGCGGCGAGCTTATTCTAGCATCTCAATGAATGGCACTCTGCTAGGGCTATCGTAGCCGTTGAACGCAGCTTCGGAGGATTCTAGCATCTCAATGAATGGCACTCTGCTAGGGCTAGCGTTTGCGAGTGTGACCCGCAAGGCTGATTCTAGCATCTCAATGAATGGCACTCTGCTAGGGCAATTATGATAAGCAGACCACCGGGCTTCAGATTCTAGCATCTCAATGAATGGCACTCTGCTAGGGCTACTGCCGCTACTGGACCGTGTCCCCGGACATTCTAGCATCTCAATGAATGGCACTCTGCTAGGGCGTCTATTTTGATGCAAAGACTAAAGTCCATATTCTAGCATCTCAATGAATGGCACTCTGCTAGGGCAAACACTGCAATCTCCTTCCTAGCGAACTCATTCTAGCATCTCAATGAATGGCACTCTGCTAGGGCCAATTGGAGTGTCTTCAAGGCCGAAAAAAGATTCTAGCATCTCAATGAATGGCACTCTGCTAGGGCAAGGGCGAGGACGTTATCGGTCCGCCCAAGATTCTAGCATCTCAATGAATGGCACTCTGCTAGGGCTAAGAATCGTACAGGGAATTTTTATTGGTCATTCTAGCATCTCAATGAATGGCACTCTGCTAGGGCTGTGATCACGGGCGGGCGCGCCGTCCTTCAATTCTAGCATCTCAATGAATGGCACTCTGCTAGGGCAAGCTCCGCATGCGCCTTCATAAGATCCGGATTCTAGCATCTCAATGAATGGCACTCTGCTAGGGCTCAACGTGCGAATGAATGAGGCGCAGCGTAATTCTAGCATCTCAATGAATGGCACTCTGCTAGGGCGTCCATATTACATGCACCGCGCGGACATTTATTCTAGCATCTCAATGAATGGCACTCTGCTAGGGCACCGTGCGAAATAGTATAATGGCATTAGGTATTCTAGCATCTCAATGAATGGCACTCTGCTAGGGCAGGCTTCGGGCCGGAAGGCGAATGGCATAGATTCTAGCATCTCAATGAATGGCACTCTGCTAGAGCAGAAGTAGTGGGCGTAGACCGTGGGGTCCTATTCTAGCATCTCAATGAACCCCAAACACCTAGCGAAGCAAACGGGGAGCCCCAAAGAGCTCCCCGCCGCATCACGTTTAGGCAGAAACATATCGCACGGCAAAACCCTACCCACGCTCCTGCTCTCCGACAATGTCCTCGCAACTTCCGCTGTCGAACTCCATCTCAACGCTTTTCGCATCGCAGATCTCATCGAGCGACTCACCGGCCTCCTGCGATTCTGCATCTCCGACCGGCCAGCCATTGACCTCGCAGATTGCAGGCACGATGTCCTGCAAATGACCTTGCTTCTCTGCAAGTGCAACGATCACGCCATCGAGCACTTCATTTTTGTTGAACCCGTTATCGCCGTAGAGCCTGTTCAGCTCATCGTCCCCGAGTTTTTCAATCTCCCTGACGAAATCCTTATCGACGAGCTTGACGACATGGTCATCCATCTCCCCGACGTACCCTACGGATTCGCTTGCGACCATTTCTCTGTCCTTGATCGAAAGCTCAATGGTATCTCCATCCATCTTGTTATAGAGAGCCTCGATTAAATTGCCCACGTTGTCGATAGACTTCGAGAACGAGTCAGGACGGTAACCGTTGAGAACGCAATATCCGTCATCGTCCTTGATGAACGCAATGGATCTGTGCACGTCAATGCCGGATAGGTTCGCCACCTCATCGCCAAGCCAGTTCTCTACACCCATATCGGCCTGCTCGGCCAAATCGTCCTCGAACTGCTCATCGATGATGGCCCCGATGTTCTCCTCATTGGCGAAGTCGTGATACGCTTGGACAAAATTGATAGTTTCCTTGTGGTCGTCCATAGCCTTGGCGATGGCATCATCGATAGCCGCATCCTTGACGGCATCCACGAGCCCCGACGGAACCCAGAGACCGTTTGGCTCACACAGACCCAACGCAGCTTGGACTTCATAAATCCAGTCTTCCTTGATGCATTCCTCTTGGTCATCATGCGCTGAAGAATCGTTATTCCAGATGATGTACTTGTCTTTTCCCATGGTGCCTCCAATTGCCGTTTTGCCTGTCTTTCAGTTTGTCGGGCAGACGGCCAACAAAGGGACCATGGGACAGATATAGAAGCGGCTGGGCATGTTGACCACTCGATGGCAAAACGCTTGACATTCTGCTGGAATATAGACTAGAAGACAGACTAGTAGTTTGCAGGCCGATGCCTAGGCAGGTGTAGCTCAGCCGCGGTATTGGGTCGTTCCGCTCCCTAGGTAATTCATGATTTTTCGATAATCTGTCCAAAGAAAAGGGGACCGACGCATCAGCCCCCTTCAGGTGTCGCCCGAAGGCTTCCACCGCAATTGATTTTATTCTAGGCTCGTCATGAATCGTGTCAATACCCGAGAGCAGGGGAGGGACATCCGTCCCTCCCCGCGTAAACCGAATGAGAGTCGATTTAAGCCGGCGTTCCTGTATCTGCTTCCACAGACTCGACCGGCAATTAAATTGCCCCTCATTCACGGCTAAGGCAAGCCAAACGCAGCTTTAGAACGCGCTTCTCTTATCCTTACTTGCGATGGATGGGGTGCAACGGAGGGCGCGTCTCGGTTTTCCCATCCTTATGCCGCTGCAATCAGAAGCGAAGTCTTATAGGCCGGCGGCGGAGAGTTCTTCACAACCGACCGTGACCAATTTTGTCCCGTCAAAACAAAAGTGCTTGGGGGCAACTCCCAGGCATTTATAAAAGCCGAAAGCGGCGTCCTCCATACTCTCGATACAACATACGGAAACGCCGCTTTCATTAGGCATCTTACCTCAATAATTCCAACCTCGCTAACCAAGTTAACAAGTGCATATTGCCGCGGCGGCAACGATATAGAAGTACGGCAGGCGCTCTGAGAGCCGCCGTATGGCCCCATTTCTCCTCAACCCGATTACCTGTGCCACGAACCTCAAACCGTTCGTGCGGTTGCTAAAAGAAAGGCCCGCGCGAAGTTGCGCGGGTCTTGCACCAGACAAGCTAGAAGACAGGCTAGAAGCACCAGGCGGGGCAGACGCAAGGCGTGGCTTTCGCATGAGTGGAGTTTTCCGCAGCGCCACCCATTACATAGAGAAAGTTGGCAGAGTCGTACGGACTCGCCGAACGCTCCCAACTTCCGTCGTTCCTCAGATAGGCCTTACCAACTTCGCTCTTGAAGACCTCGTACTGGGCACCCTCGGAGGAAGTCCAAGGGAAGCTGGATGCCCAGTAGGAAGTGGGGACGATCTCGGAGTAGCTGAGCAGGAACATCTTGTCAGTGGTTGCAGTGACGGAGGCGTTCTTGTTCGCGCTGCCGCCTCCGACGTTGTTCGTGAGCTTCCTGACCGATTTCACCTTGGACTGGAAATCGGACGGCATCAGGGTCCAAATCTCACCGGAGTTCATCTTCTGGCGAAGTTCCGACTTCTCCCAGCCGCCATAGCTGGTTTCTGAGCCGTTCATGCGGGACCTGATGTCCCTCGAGGTTGTGAGGAACGTCAGGCCCGCCTTGCCCGAACCGTCGGCCAAGTCGTCGTGGTTGATGCCGATGATGCGGTACTCGAGCGTCTGTCCGTCCGTCAGCTTCATCGAGAACTTCGTCCCCGCATCCATGGCGGCCTTCGCCTTGGCGTACGCCGGCGACGCCTCGCCCTTCGCGGCGATGTCCTCGGCCACGGCCTTCTGCTCACCGAGCGTCCAGTCCTTCGCGTCCTTGGCAATGGCCGCCTGGACGGTCGCAGAACCGGTGCCTGTGGAACCGCCGCCAGCAGCACCGCCCTCCGTGCCTCCATTAGTCCCGCTATTAAGCGTGTTGCCGACCAGGTTGAACTGGTTGCGGATGGCACCGGCCACGCCGGGTCCCGCGAACACGATAACCAGGCCGATGACGGCGATGATCAGGACGTACTCGATGATGGATTGGCCTCGGAGGCGAATCGTTTTAGGAGCGACCCCCCCCCCGAGGCGAAAATGCCGCTGCATGCATATGCGGCTCCCTTCGCTCAGGGCTTGTAGATACATCGCCGAGCGTAGGGCTATTTCATAATTAAGCTCCAGTGTTGCCGCTGCGGCAACGAAGCGCGTAGGGAAGGGTGGCAAACGCTCTGAAAGCCGTCATGAAGACCGTTTGGTACACCGCTCGAGTTCCTATCGAGCCAAACGCTTCTCGTCACCAGAAAACCGAATCAACGCTTCAGAAAAGCAGGGTCCAGCTATAAGCCGAACTCCGCCCAAGAGAAGCCTTTAGAGTCGGGACAGATGATGCGTGCGGATAATCACTCGACCTCCACCGCCATGCGCACGACCTCTTCCATCGGGCAACGGTTGCCGCCAGCCCCATCCAAAGCCTTGCCATAGGTCTCGGAATCAGCCATATCTTCCGCTCTCTCGAGCACGGCTCTTTTAACGAACTCGGAAAAGGACATGCCCGCGGCAACCGCATGACCCTGAATCAAATCCCTTTCGTCCTCGTCGACCCTGACCGCAATCTCGCACATCTCCATCATCATCGGGGTTAGCACATTATTCGCTCGCGGTAACACCCCGGCTTCAACAAACTCACGGGTGCGGAAAAGGGTGCCAAGAAGGACGATTTAACGCCACATACGTTTGCACTTCGATTAGTCATGGGACAAAGCTCAAATTACTCCTACAACCGCCAACAGAAAAGCCCGAACATTACCGTGCGGGCTTTCAGAAAAACCTAGAAACAGAAGGCCGGGCAGACGATGAAAGTCTTGGAGCCATTTTCACGGTAGTTATAAAACATAATATCTCCGAGTCCAGGAATACCCATGAACACATCTCGAGATTCGCCGCACGAGCGACCCCAGCGTACTGATGACCATAGGCTCTCTTCAAGCCGAAAGAGCTTACTGGTGCCATGAGGAAACACTTTACCCTGGAATGCTTCATATTGGCTTCCCTCCTTGGGTAGCCAAGATAACATACTGTAATCTGGATCCATTGCGAAGCCATACGGAATATAGTTGACGGTTTCGGAGTAGCTGAGCAGGAACAGCCTGTCCGATGTCGCGGTGACAGCGGCGTTCTTGTTCTCATCGCCGCCACCGACGTTGTTCGTGAGCTTCTTGACGGACTTGACCTTGGACTGGAAATCGGACGGCATGAGGTTCCAGATCTCGCCGGAGTTCATCTTCGCGCGGAGCTCGGAGGCCTCCCAGCCGCCGCCGTTATAGCCTTGAATCGAGGCGGACGATTCAGCGATTAGCCTTGCGAGTTTCGGCTTTGGCCTATTTGGCAACACGGGCTTTTCGGTAGGCGGCTCGGGCTCCGGTTCAGGAGCCCCCCAATCAGGGGGATTCATGCGACCCTCGATACCCATGGAGGTGGTGAGGAACGTCAACCCGGCCTTGCCGGTGCCGTCCGCGAGGTCGTCGTGGTTGATGCCGATGATCTTGTACTCGAACGTCTGACCGTTCGTCAACTTGATAGACCACGTGATGCCGTCATCCATGGCCGCCTTGGCTTTGGAGAAGGCGACCGAGGCGGTACCCCTCTTTGCAATGTCTTCGGCTGCCTTCTGCTGGTCGTCGAGCGTCCAGTCCTTTGCGTCCTTTTCAGTTACGGATTTCATGCTCTCGAGATACTTTATCTGCTCTTGGTCGGGGGCATTGCCACCAGAACCGCCTGAAGCTCCGTTGCCCTCTCCGCCGCCGGTCGACCCATTGTTCACCGTGTTGTCGACCAGGTTGAACTGGTTTCGGATGGCTCCGGCCACACCGGGGCCGGCGAACACGATCACCAATCCGATTATCGCGATGATCAGGACGTACTCGATGATAGATTGGCCTCGAAGGCGGGTCGTCTTAGGAGCGACCCCCCCCGTGGCGAAAATGCCGCTGCATGCATATGCGGCTCCCTTCGCTCAGGGTTAGTAAATACGGCGTAATCGTAGGGGCGGCGCGGGTCTTTGTGGGGGTCTTGCCGCTGTGGCAAACTCCACCTACAGCATCCAGTCGAACCCGTTCTTGCCAAGCGTCTGGCGCATGTTCCCGATCTGCATTTCGGCATGGACGCCGTCCTCATCGATGACGGTGTCCATGCCGCCGAAGCCGGGGATGACCGTCTTGGTCTTTCCCGTGGTGATGTCGATTCTCTGGTTGCCGAATTGCCGTTCGAGGTGCATCCTGCCATCCGAACCGAGAACGTTTTGAAACATAGCCGATACTCCTATTCTCCTATTCGAGATATTTATTACCCTTGCCGCAATTGCAGTCCTCGCAGAGCGTCTGAAGGTTGTCCATGGTGGACTTGCCGCCGCGCGAGACGGGGACGATATGGTCAACGTGCAGCTTGACCCCGTCGGCGCTGCCGCGCCCGCACCTGACGCACTTGAACCCATCGCGGCGCAGGACGTCATATCGCATGGCTCGGGTCACCTTCGCATGCTCGGCATCGTTCGCCATTCGGCGGTCTTGGTATTCCTGCCGCCGCTTCTCCCGCTTTTTCTCACGCTCACGCTCGCGCTTGGCCTTCTTATGCTCGCGCCAAAGCATATCGAACACGGTCTCTATGACAAATAGGACGATGGCGAGTTTGAAGAACGGCATCATGGCATCGATTACTTGATCCATGTCTATCCTTTCAGTATGTTGGGGCTCTGCCATGCCCAACATATCGACCCCTCGAGGCCTACTACGATGTCTTGCCGCTGCGGCAACGACATAGGAGTGCGGCAGGCACTCTGAGAGGCGCAGTACGACCTCTTTTTTCCTCGAACCGACTACATGTGCCACGACCATCAAATCGTTCGTGTGGTTGCGTAGGTCTGCGGAGAAGGCTAGAAGCACCAAGCGGGGCAGACGCAATACAAGCTCGTCGCGTCGTTGCTGTCCACCGGCTCGCCGTAGGTGCAGACATGGAGGAAGTACGAAGAGCTGCTCGGATTCACCGAGCGCTCCCACCAACCGACGCCAATGGCAATGGCAGAGTTGCCCCCGAAGTTATCCGTCACCTTGCCCTGAAACGCCTCGTACTGGGTCCCTTCGGAGGAGGTCCAATGGGATTCGCTCGCCCAATAGGAAGTGGGGACGATCTCGGCGTAGCTGAGCAGGAACAGCTTGTCGGCGGTCGCGGTGACAGCGGCATTCTTGTTCTCATTGCCGCCGCCAACGTTATTCGTGAGCTTCTTTACGGCCTTAACCTTGAACTGTAACTCAGCCGGCATGAGGTTCCAGATCTCGCCGGAGTTCATCTTCTGGCGGAGCTCCGACTGCTCCCAACCGCCGGCGTTGGCGTTGGTGGCATTCATACGGGATGAAATGCCCGCTGAGGTGGTGAGGATCGTCAGGCCGGCCTTGCCGGAACCATCGGCCAAGTCGTCATGGTTGATACCGATGATGCGGTAGGTCAGCGTCTGACCGTTCGTCAGTTTGGTGGAAAACTTCGTTCCCGCGCCCATCGCGGCCTTGGCCTTGGCATAGACGACCGAGGACGTGCCGTTCTTGGCGATATCGGTCGCGGCCGCTTTCTGCTCATCGAGCGTCCAGTCCTTCGCGTCCTTGTTCGCGACGGTCTTCATCGCCTCTTGGTAGGCCTTCTCCTCCGCGCTCATGAAATTGCCGCCGTCGGTACCGGAGTCGACCGCGTTGGTGACCTGGTTGAATTGGTTGCGGATGGCGCCTGCGACGGCGGGGCCTGCGAACACGATCACGAGACCGATGACCGCGATGATCAGGACGTACTCGATGATAGATTGCCCTCGGAGGCGGGTACTCCTAGGAGATACCCCCCCCCGAAGGTTAATTGCCGCTGCATGCATATGCGACACTCCCTTCGCTCAGGGTTTGCAGATACATTGCCGAGCGTAGGGCTATTCCAAGTATCCGCACCGGTCTTGCCGCTGTGGCATCCAGGAACGCGCCGTCAATACGCCCCGAACAGCAGACGGGATGTCTTCCTTGACATCCCGTAGTGCAGCTAGTCGTTATTATCTTCATTCTTTTGGGGCTTACTACAGCCCAGCTTATACATAACAGTCTTCTTATAATTCTTATTGTTCTTTTCCAGAAAAAAGCCGTGCCGAGTGAGACTCACCCGGCACGGCGCCCCAAAAAGGATGGAGGGCGAGACAGGAAAGCTGTAAGGCATGACCCTCCATCTGCCCAAGTATCCTAAACGGCAAGGCCGCGCAAGACCTCATGCCGCATCGGCAGCAGTCAACGCTCTAGAGCGACTTCCACTTCATCGGCTTCCATCTGAACGTCCCCGTATGCCTCGGCCAACTCATCGAGCGAGATGGAAGGTGCGTCCTGCTCGCGAACCGTGAGCCCTCGGCGCTCGTCCATATCCTGGTCGGCATTGAGCCTGATCCGTCTGGAGATTTCGTCATCGGTCACGCGTTCTGGCAGCTGGTCGATGGAGATGGCGAGGGCGATAAGATAGTTCGTATCGTGCTCGTCTACGACCTCCTCGAAGACATTGTAGGGGATCATGGCGGCGGCACCATATTCGCCAGCAAGCGACTCGGCAAACGTTGCGGCATCATAGGCGTCACCGAGTACGCCTCGCTCTTGAATCGCCTCGCCGGAAGTCCAGGCATCCAGCTCGTCACGGCTCCAGACCGTTACCCGAAGATTCCAGCCCCGGTCGAGGGAGAGGTCCTCGATGGCATGGCAGTCCACGAAGATGGGGGAGCGCTCCGGCTTCTTCACGACCCATGCGGCGCTATGGTGCACCAAGTCCTCTTTTGCCCTCTCGAGGAAATACGGCTGGTGATGGGTTCCCATGCTTTCTCCTAGCGTTCGCAAATCGATATTTCAAGGTCCGCAGACCGTGTATCTGACTGGGTGGAATCGCGGGAGTCGGCCCTTTCGTCAATATGCTCGGACTGCTCAAATGCATCGCACGTGATATAGATGCCGAAGCGCTCGGCAAGCTCATTCTCGATACCGAGGTCCGCATGCCCGATACCCACTGCACATACGCCATCAGGCAGACATAGTTCCCCTGCGTGCTTGATATCGATATCGCCGATTGCACGCCCTTGGTAAAAATCGGTGAGCTGGAGCGTATATCCCGGATGGGAGGTACGGGAGAGCATGTGGGACACGCGATCGCCACTCGACCAACAATATGCATCCATGGTGCCGTTGACGAGCTTCGACAACATACTTGTCTCCTTGACTGCGTTGCGGGCGATTGCCGCATCCGCCAAACTGAAATCATCGGAGATGTACGCTGCATCGATAAGCTCCTCGATGCGCTCAAAGGTAATGGGGAGGATGTTGCACTCGGTATCCATGGGGCGCCTCCAAAAGTTTGTCTTGATGCCTGTGCGTAGTTCCTAACGCTCGCAGCTCGATATTTCGCGGTCCGCATCTCGCGCATCAGGTTGGACGGATTCGCCGTGATCGAGTGGGTCTCCGGCGTGGCCGAAGCGCTCATACGCATCTAGCGTGATGAAGATGCCGAAACGCTCGGCCAGCTCGCCCTCGATGCCCAAGTCCGCATGCTCCACGCCTACCGCACATGCTCCGTCCGGCAGGTGCAGCTCGCCGGCATGTTTGATATTTGTATCACCGGTCGCATGGCCTCGGACGAAACTGGTGAGCTGGAGCATGTATCCCGGATGGGAGGTACGGGAGAGCATATACGCAACGGCCCGCCCGCTCGACCAGCAATACGCATCCATGGACCCGTTCATGAGTTTCCAGACCATGGCCGCCTGCTTGACCGTGTTGCGGGCGATGGCGGCATCCGCCGAACTGAAGTCACCGGAGCGGTAGGCAGCGAGGAGGAGTTTCCTGACGGGCTCGAAGGTGATGGGGAAGGTGTTGCGGTCGATATCCATGAGGCGGCTCCGAGAATCTATCTAGATGCCTATGCGCAGAAGTTCCATGGCATGGTCGCGATCGAAGGAGGCGGTGAGCTTGCCGAAACGCTCGATATAGCCGATATGCTCGAGGCGCTTCACCAGGCGGCGGAACGGCTCGTATTGCACGCCCGCCTGGTTGGAAAGCTCTCGAATCGTTATGCGCTGGCCGACGCTCTTCTCGAGGGCATCGAGCGCCGCCATGTAGAATTCCCGCTCCGATGGGGTCAACTTGAAGTGGCTCGGGTCGCAGCGGTTCGAGATTTCATCGGCGGCAGCATCGGCGCGGCGATAGGATTCCGTGGGAATATGCCTACCCGAGGCCTTTTCGAGCAAGCAGAAGAGCCTTAGCGACTGCCGTGCCGTGAGCGAGAGGGTGAAATCGCCCGCAGGGGCGCCGAGGGAGCACTTTTTGACCACCAGCTTGGCGATTTCACTGGACGGAATCGGGTCGAGAGACGAGTACCCGCCATCGAGCAGATACAGCTTTGCAAGCATCTCGACGAGTTCTGCGCGGGTAAGGGATATATTGCAGGAGCCTTTGACGATCATCATGGCCTCCTAGGCGATTGCTACGTTACCGTACGTATCGAACTCGATGAGCTTCTTGACCTTGAGTGAGAAGAGAATTGATTCGAGCGTGGATTCCGCAGGCGCGGTATCGATATTCTTCTGAAGTTCAGTTTTGCTCACGGCATGGTCCCTGTTGTCGTATAGGTAGAAGAGGATCTGCTGCTCGGTCTTCTCGAAAAAACTGTCCTGTTCATTCATATGTGTCTCTTTCAATAGACGACTATCTTTGCGGAACAGGATATGGGACAGATATGCGGGCGGTCAGTTCCTTGCCGCAGCGGCATGTCTGCCGATTCTGCCAGCTCTCCTAACGCGCTCTCGACTGAATCGCATAGTCGAGCCCATCGCCGACGCAGTACTCATCCAAACGGTCCGCGATATCGTCCAAACCTTCCTCCAGCCCTTCCTCGAGCCTGAATCCCTCGGGGACATCGAGCATGCCCGCGGAGCAGAGCTGAGTGATGGTCAAATCTATATAGTCTCTACCTCCGTCCTTCGACATCTCGCCCAGCAGGGAGGGGGAGTTCTCCAGATCGGGAGTCTGGACCACCGCGTCGATGTTCCAAGCGTTCGCCTCGATGCCCCTGCCCTCGAGCATGCCCGCCACATCGCTGCGCGTCCATTTGACGGTCGCATCCTCGATGATCTCTGGGTCGGCGATATCCCATGCGACCGACAGGTCGTCGACGCGCACGGAGTCTCCCGACCATTCGCCGGTCCTGCCGTCATACCCCTTCACGACCGCGAACGGCTCATCCCCGCCGCAAAACAATATCGCCGTCGAGCCGAACCTCACGAGTTCGACGTTGCCCTTCGGATCGGGTGCTATCCCGGTGTCCCGGATATCGGCATCCATTTCCGTCCTCCTAAAATCTCGTTTTGCCGCTGCCGGCAGGTCTCTGCGGTTGCATCGGTTCAAGATCGACGGCCTCCATGAGGTCGTTGAGGGATTCCATTCGCCCGTTTCCGGTGAATTCCCAACCGAAGATCGCGCAGATATCCCGTTCGATGTTGAGGATGCCGCCGGTCGTCTCAGCCAAGCGGACCAAGAGGTCCTCAGCGGAAGACCCGCGCCGCATATGGAGACGCGACATTTCCCTCGAGAGCTCTGCGTTCTCCAGGGCGATCACCTTGTCGCTCAGCGACTTGACGATGAACAGGACTTCGAATTTCATGTTGCCGTGCGCCATGCCCGGCGTCTCATCTAGAATCAGCTTGCCGCCATCCAAGATAAGCTCGAATTCTTGCGAGTCGTTTCCGAGCCCATAGCGACCGTCGGTCAGCTTGGCCACGAAATCGCCGACGTTGCGCGGTTGCGCCCTGGTGAAGGATGCCGTGTCAGAAAATAGGTAATCGCAGACCCCCGAGGCAGAATCCTTGAGGATGACGATGCATCCGGATGTGTCGATGGCTTCGAGCATGGAGCAGACGTTGTCCGTTGCGCTGGAATCGTAGAACCCCGCCTCGGATTCGAGCTCCTTGCCGAATGCGGCGCGAATGATGCCCTGTGCGAACTCAATATCCGACCGTAGGTCATCATAGACAGCTTGGTCTTCGCCCGCCCGTTGCAAAGCGCTATCCAGAATCTCATCGGTCAATCCGTTCGGTATCTCGACGTCTGGGAAGCGGGACGGCTTCGCAATTCGCGAGACGGCTTCACGCGCCCAGCTATTGCATATATCCTCGACGAGTTCCTGTATACGCGAGGTTCCATGCGATAGGACGATGTGTCTGTCCGGTTGGATGCGTGCGGTCTCGGCCGCCTTCATGATGGTCGCGATGAGGTTGCCGAGGTTGACGAGCGAGCGACTTCCTACCGCCTTGGAGAGGAGCATCTCATAGCTTTCCTCTGCGGAGATGTCTCGAAGCCCGAGAATCTTTTCCGCGACCGAGAAGAACTTTGCCGAGATAGCGGAGATTCTCGCGGATACGGTATCGCCCCCGTCCCGAGAGAGGATGAGCTGCCCGTTGGGTTCGGGATACAGTCGCTCGCAATCTCGGAGGGAACCCGAGATGAAGGCACCAGCCTTCAATCCATCCCGTTCCACCGTCCACGTATCGCCTCGGCGGCAGAGGAGAACCGCATCGGGTACCTTGAATCCTTCGAGAATCTCTATGGGAATCTCCCGCATTGCCACTGTCGTTCCAGTCCTTTCGATATTCTGCACATTCGTATAGCCTGACTTTACGAATGCGAATAGATGCATACCGAATGGGGGACAGAAGTAGACGCGAACGGCAGAAGGAGAGGGGATACCCCCTGCGGAATATCCCCTCTCCTTCTAGCTTGTATATGGTCCTAGAACTCGACATCCTCGTCGTAGAGCTCGAGTTCGGGTCTCGGGATGACAGACGGCTGTCCCGCCTGTCGGTCCGCTGCCTCCTCGCCCTTCGCATCGCACAGGTCATTCAGCGGCATGTCCTCGGCGCCACCCATGCGGTGATATTCCAAGGCCACCTCCTTGCTGCCTTGGCGAGACGCCGCCGCATCGCGGTCCTCGAGCATCTGCTTCGCATCTGCGGCGGCACGCGACATCTCCTTGCCGGATGCCTCCAGATTCTGCTCGTAGTCGCGAGCGTTGAGAAGGCGGGCATCGTAGGCATCCTCGATGCCGGCGACCAATGCGCACGCGCTGAATTCCTGTGGGGCGCGGAAGTCATAATCGAAATTGCCGCGGGAGTCCTCACCGCTGATGGGGTAGACGCGGACGGGCGTATCCGACTTGAAGCTCGCCGTGAAGGGCTTACCGGACTGCGCATAGGCGAGCTGCCTGTCCGTGAGGAACTTGCTCACGATCATGCCGCCGAGGTCTTGGTTGCCGACCATCGTGTGGGGAGGGAGCTTGCACAGCAGGAAATTCTTATCTGGGCCGCCTTCTACGGGGACGGTCTTGACCTTCATGTCGCAAGGGGCGAAAGTGAGTCCCGTGTATTCGTAGGACACATCGCGCTGCGGCTCGGACTTGGCGGCTTCGTTGCCCTGATAGGCCGACGCCACGGCAGCCGCCAAATCACTCGGCATGATGGCGGGATTGCCCTCGCCGGGATAGTCGATGCGCCGGTTCTGCTCGTCGTACTTGAAGAAATGCACGTCGCGGTCGGAGCGGAAGCCGTACTTCACGGGTTTCCCCGCATCCTTGTCCTGCTTCATGAACTCACGGGCGGGCATGGAGACCTTTAGGCCCGAAAGGTCCTTGCCCCCGACCACAGTGCCCTTCGGCATCGTCATGTTGATACGGAGGCGCTCGGTGCCGTTGCGGTCCGTATAGGGCTTCACGCGGACATCCTTGTTCTCGAAGCTGATATTGATGTACTCGGGCTTCTTTTCCGCACCGCTATTTTTCATGTCCTCCTCCTTTTCATTATTATTCTTCTTATTCTTCTCTTCACCCTCTTCGGCTTTCTCGTCTTGCGCGACGGCGGGGGAGAAGGTTGTTTTTGCCGCAGGGTCTTCCTCGGGAACGCCCGCGTCGCTCGAACGGTCGGCGGCGACACCCTTGCGCTTGGATGCGGCATCGACTTCCGACTGAACGAGGTCTCCGAGGCTAATCGTCTTGCCGGTGGGCTTTCTCACGGTCTCGAGATGGATACCGCCATAGCCGTCCTCAAGGGCGCGGTCGACCATGCCCTCGAGCTTCATTCGCATCTCGCTTCCCTCGGGGAGCTGTCTGATGGCCTCCTGCACGCTGATTGCGGCATTCTTGAAGCCCGCGACGGCCTTCTCGCACTCGAAGCCCGCATCGGCCTTATCGACGTTTTCCACGGGATGCTTCTCGCGGTCGAGTTTGACCTCATCTCGGACGATATCGATGACATCGTGGTATCCGAAATCGAGTTGCCCGCTGATTCGCGGTCTGACCCCGCAATCCCTGAGGAAGGACCTGAACTTCTTGAGGGTCTGCTCGGAAAGGCCGCCGCTGGGGACGAGTTCGTACTGTGCGGCGTCGAAATCGACCGCCGTCTCGATGGCGGCGCGGTAGAAGGAATCTTCGCGGTCGCCCTTGTAACCCCAGAAGCTGTCGACCACCGGGCCGCACACGATCACGGCGTCCTGCTTGGGATCGATGGAGCGCCGATTGAGGTCGGCCTGAATGGACGCAAGCTCGATGCAGCTTTCGAGTGACCCGTCTGTGAGCCGAATCGCCCGCTCGTCTCCGCGCAACGCCTCGAGTTCCATGTTGCGCCGGCAGGATGGGACGGCGCTGGCGCTGTAGCCCATTTCGGTGAGAGCGCCGGCGATAAGTTTACCGAGCGTGTTGGTATTCGGGCCGTGCAGGTTGATGACCAAGGCCATGATGACTCCAATCGCTTCACGTTGCGTATTTGATTCAGAGTATGGAAGCCGAAGGATTCTGGACCGGACGATGGGACGAAAGTAGAGGGCGGGATACCGTCTTAACGGCCATCCCGCCCTCTATAACAGATTCGCAAACTTAGTAGTTCGCGAGATGTTCCGCGGCATCCAACATCGGAAGCCCCACGCCCTCCATGCCGTAACTCATAGATTCGGACACCTCGGTTTTCTCATCGCACAGCGAATCGATAGTCTGCTCACATTCGGGAGCCTTGTCCGGATCCATATACGGCTCAGTCGCCACGGTCACGACCAGCTCGACAATCTCGCGGTTCTCATCGATGGCGGCGGGCAGTTCAACCTCCTCGATATCGCCCTCGAATCCATCGGGACGGAAAGGCTCGAAGATGATCGAATCGTAATCCTTCGTACTTCGGACGCTGTTCGGGCGGTAGAAGTAGCAGGATTCGCCCTCAACCGTCACTGTTCCTTCGATGAAGTTGTCGTCGTTGGTGCTTTCGATCTCGACTTGGATATCCGGCACGCCCGTGCGGATGCATTCCTCCGCCTGTGCTCGCTCGGCGATACGCGCCCGCTCTTCAGGCTCAAGGCTGAAGCGCTCGGCCATGATGCCGAGAAGCTCGGGCACGGACTGCGTGCTGATGACGTCGGCACCGCTGAGAAGCGTTGCAAGGGAGCGTAGGGACCTATCGGCCGCATGTTTTTCACAGGCATCTTCGCCAAAAGTCGAAAGCAGGGCGATGGGGTCGACTACGGGGCCGCTGTAGGGGATATCGGCTACGCTCTCGAATCCTTGGAACAGTTTCCCGTAGGCGAGCTCGGACGGAAAGACATTGAAGATTGCAGTCTCGTGATCATGAAGACCGCTCGGCACGAAATCAGTGGTCGTGACAAGGAGGTTGAACTCAGGGAAATAGTTCACCCTCTCACTCGACGTGAGCTTGTCGAGCAGTTCCTTGGCTCCCGGGCCGAGGGTCCGTGCGAACATCTCGGGCAGCGGCTTGCCATGCGATAGCTCGTAACCCTCTCGGTCGGACATCAGATGTTTTTGATAGTACGAGGCAGCATCAACCAAATCGGAAATACTGCCGGCATCGATGGTCGGACTCCAAGAGAACAGACGGGACAGGCCAACCATTCGACCATCCTTGAAGGTGAAACCGTCGGCATCGCGCTCGTATGAATCGATGATGGCGAAGGCCTTGCATTGCCCGCCCTCGAAAACCATATCGGATACATAGTCGCAGCCTTTGAAGAACTCACCGCTGGCGATTTCGGGGGTTTTGACGTTGAAGATGGCGGTCTGCCGTGTCTCCGGCTCTTCGCTCGGATCGAAACTGGAAGTGACGGCAAGAAGGTTGAACTCAGGGAAGAACGTCATGCTGTCGTCCTTGACGAGCGCCTCGAGAAGCTGGTCTTTGTCCTGGAAACCACGGGGTCTATACATGGCTACTCTCCGATTTCCGAATTGTCGTGATTCTTATCTTCCTGGTCGCGATTGCCCGCATCGATATCCTGCGAGATAGAGGCAACCTCGCGGCGGTCTTCGCACATATCATCCAAGCTCTCCCCGAGACCGGCGATATCGTCGGCGAACCGCTCGCAAAACCCGTGCGCATCATCGAGGTCGGCGCAGAAGTGTCCGTAACCGCAGTTATGCCCGTCGGTGAGGACCTTCACATCGAACCGCGCTCCTTGGTCATATGCGAACGAATCTTCCTTGATCTCGGAAATCTGGAACTCGGTTTTCACACCATCATGTTCCATGATGTACTCCTCGGTCGGGAAACCGCTCACCTTCTCGGCAAAATGCGGCTTGGAGCACATCTCGGGGTTGTCCCACAGGTCATGGATGAACGCATTCTCATCGCCCTCTCGGTAGACGAACCCCATCGTCTCGAAGCCGTCCTCCGGTAGATAGAACCCGCCATCCATCTGAAAACCCGAATAGAGGTCCTCGCCCTTGTCAGTCAGCTGGCGCATCTCAACGAGCGCACGCCCATCGTGGTGCGCCCCGGTCACGAACAGCGATCCGTTCTCATCCCAGATCCCGTCGATTTCACAATCGGCGAAGATATTGTCCCCGCCGTGCCAGCTCTCAGACGTATCGACCGCCTGCTCGAAGCTCTCGTAGACGGTGATTCCGCCGCGCGGACCATCATAGAGTCCGTTGCCGCCTTTGACGAGGATGGAATTTCCCCAGTTCTCGTTGATTTTTTCAGATCGGTTGACGCTTCCGGAGCCGAAGAACTCTCCGAGATACTCGGAAACCTCGCCGAAATCGCCACCTTGTTCAGCATCGAATTCAAAGCGTTGCTTAGCCTCGAGATCTGCATGTTTCTCGATGGCACGGCCATTTTCCACGTCGAAGCCCATCTTCTCAAGAGCCGATGCAATGTACTTACATCCCGGGGCCTCATTGGCAAGTGTCGCGCAATATGTCTTACTGCAAAGTTCGACATCGAAGAACTGTCCAAGTGCATCGATTTCGTCATCATCGAGCACCTGTTTCAGCGCATCCATATTCTTCTCGCAGGCAGCCGTCAGCTGGTCTGCACGCTCTGCCGACAGTCCTCGACCGTGCTCATTGCGGAACTTCGCCTGGACTTCCTCAGTGCTGTAACCATCGGCATACTTGTAATAGTTCTCGACGGTGGCGTATGCCGCATTGGCCAAATCAATCTTATCGGCATCGATATCATCGAGCTTAGAGAAGGACAGCGTTGCCTTGTCCTGTCCGCGAATCAACTCGACCTCAATGTCGTTTCCGAGCTTTCGCGCAGAACAATAGACATCGTTGATAATCTCAATCGGGTCTTCCGCATCGATAAACAACTCGACATCGGAGCTGACATCCATAAGTTCATATCGGCTGGCACCTTCGAGCCAATCGATGATATCGTCGATGCTGTCGCGGGCATCCTCGAGCAGGCTCTCGTTGCTGACGGCCTCGAGGTGCCCATATCCGTTGAAGCGGTAGCAGTCGGCATCCGACTCAACGTGGCGGCTCTCGCTGAGAGCGGTTTCCACGTCCCAGCCGCAGAGCCTAGCGGCTTCCTCCACGGAATCATACGTGTCGAAATGGCCGTACTGGTTCGCGGAGTCGTATGCCTTCGCACAGTCCAGCAAATCGCTGTCGCTAGCCTCGTTGAGCAGGTAGTCTTTCAAACCCACGCGGTTCATAGTTCCTCCAGAGGGTCAGGGTGGTCACATTCGAATCATCACGCTCGACACAAGCCGGAAATCCCAGTGGGACACAAGTAGACACGCAGTTGCGTAATTAGGTTCTACATATGCGAACTTGAGTCGTGGCAGTAAGTCCCGAGAATCCTTCCTCGTCCGCATATCCCCCTGCTTTTCCTCGTTCTTCTTTTTTTCTTCTTCATATCTGTGTAGCTCGGAAGCGCCCTATGCGCCTACCGAGCTACACGCAGGACCGAACCGTCATCGATTCGCGTCCTCACGCTCTCCCAAATCCTCTTCGCCATTAAGCGTTGCCTCTTCGGCTTTAGCGGCGGCAAGCTCATCGAGCGATTCGCCTGCGGAGGGCTGTGTCTCGAGCTCGGCAAGGACATCGTCGACCTTCAGCTCGACCTCCAGAAGCGTGAGCATCGACGGCATGGTGAGAAGCTCATCGCCGAAGACCTTCTCGACTGCCTCGCTGGGCACATCGAACAGATAACCGTCCTCATCGCGTAGCGCATCGAGGGCGGCGGGCGTAAGCTCATGGAACGTCAGGAGGGTCGGCGGCTCACTGTAGACCTTGCACGCAAGGGTGCCGCCGCACTCGCCCCAGTCTGCTCCATCGCGTGTAAATGGGTGCTCATCGGGGATCGTATCGGCATCGCTGAGAAGGAAGTAATCCCGTTTCCCCTCGGCACCGTACATGCGCTGCACGGCGAAATGAACCTGACACTCCGCAGGTCGCTTCCCCTGATCGTCCACGGGATACATAATGTCATCCAATGCGACGAAACATGCATCGATGACGGCATGTTGCACCGTTTCATCGTCCTCTGGGTATTTGGTTCGCACCTCGCCCCCGAAGGGCTCGAAATCATCCATTTTGTACTCAGTCTGGCTCATAGCAAGTCCTTTCAAAGCGGTTTACCGCTTCCATACTCGATGTTTGCCGTCCACTGGCACAGCGACGGGACAGAAGTAGCCGCCCGACACCGTCTGGCGGATGCCTACACGTCACCGCTTTCCTTGAGCTTGCTCGGCATAATCGTTAGCGGGACCTCATCGCCGCATTTGAATTTGATTTTCACAGGCGTCTGCAGATCATCGATGTTCCAGATGGCAATCCCGCTCGCAGTCTGCCCCGGTCCGACCTCGACCGACTCGGGGTTCCGGTAGCCGCCATCATCGTCATAGAGTGCCCCGAACTGCAACATCTCACCGTCCTGCACCGCGCACAGCAGATCGACAGGCGAGATGACCGTCTTGGTGTCTGAATTGTTCGTAAGGAGAAGATCGCAGACGAGTACCTCCTGCGGCCCGAGGGAGCCGGACGAGGCCCCCGTCTCAGTCGAGGCGTTGACATCCCAAGACCCGCGTCCCAGGCGATACCCGACTACGCTGATATTCACCGAGGAATCGGCAGGCTCAATACTTGCGGATTGGATGGTATCGGATTGACCGCCGACCGCAGCCGCCCCGCAGCCGGAAAGCCCGACGGAGGCGATGCTGAAAACAATGGCGGCCATAGCCGCCGGAACGATGAACCGTTTCATGTCTCTATCCTGTCTATCTCAAAGGCCGCTTGGGGTACGGTCTTTGATAAAATGATAACACGACGAAAAACCTTTGATAGAATTGACGGCACGCCGGCGATTTTCCCTCAAACCCTTTCGCTAGACGAAGTGGACGAGAACCACACCGAGAATCAGGCCCGACAGGTTGCAGGCGCAATGCGCGATAATGCTTGAGCCGATTCCGCTGCGCTGCCTGAGACCGCCCAGAACCAAGGCGCAGACGAACGCATACGCCGACTGCACGATATTGAAATGGAAAGCACCGAACAGCGCGGCCTGCACGAGGTTCGCCGCCCAAAACGGCAGGCCGTAGCGCTCAAGCGCGGTCAGCGAGACACCGCGGAAGCAAAGCTCCTCGGCGAGCGGATCGATGACGCAAAGCTGGGCCAGATAGGGGAGCGTGACGGCGGCCGAGGCCGCGGTATCGACCTTGGAGACGAGCGCGATGATGCCGATCGAGACGGCTTGAAGCAGGATCCCCGCGCTGATGGCCGAAAGCACGCCGAGCGTCCCCACGCGACCGACCCCGAGGCCGAAAGACTGATACAGCCAGACCATGACCGCAAGCACGAATAGCGATGAGACAGTGTGCGCGACGTCTTCGGAAAGTCCCAAGGAGAGGGTGGCCAGCCCCGCCGCGAAAAGCGAGATTCCGAAAAGCACGGGCGCGATGAAGGCGAAGCGCAACGGGACACCATTGCCCTCGTTATCAGCCTCGCTCTTCCCCTCGGACTCGACCTCGACCTGCCTCATTTAGCCCTCCCTGCGCTCAGATGCCTGCCGATAGCGCGGACACCCTTCACGCAGGCGACGAAACCGCTCGCTGCGAGCGCAGCAGTCGCGGCAAGTGCGACAAGGCCGAGCGCGACCGTGCCGGCATCAATCGCCACCTCGTCCTCAAGGGCTTTCTGCGCGATATAGCCCGAGAAACCGATAGACCCCAGGCACGAGAGTCCCGCCGCGAGCGCATTGCGCTCAGTATCGTTCCACTCCTCGGTATGGGGACGGACGGAGAACAGGAACCCGTCCACCAAATCGACCGAATCCCCGACCTCGAGCCCGTTCGTCTCGAGCAGGGGGCGGACGAGTCGAAACGCCTCGCCGTTGCCCACATGTCTGACGCATTCGGCCTTCCTGAGCACGATTACCGTAAGTTCATCCGCCCTATCGCGGCACCCTGAATCACCGCTCATTTCCGTTTCCCCTTTTCATCGAACACGAACTCCACCTTGCCCGACTTGTCTGCGGCCAGCCTGAGCTTCGCGCTGAATTCCTTGCCCGCTTTCGACTTGAACCCCGAGATCTTCCCGGTCGTACCGCCCTCGAGCAGCTTGGCGAGCTGTGTCGCCGTCAGCTTCTTGCCGGCAACCGTCTTCCAGATCGTGAATCCGCATCCCTCGGTTTGAACCCAATTACCGTGCCCGTCGCGCTTGCCCTTGTTGGACGAGCAGCTGCACGCCTTCGCACTGGAACCTCGGTCGACGACATCCGCGCCGCATCGCGGGCATTTCCCGACGACCTTGGAACCCACGGGTCCCAAGCTGCCGAGCTTCTCGCCGTTCCTCTTCATGACCTCAAGGTCATGGATGACCATATCGGTGACGGAGTTAACGACACCGTCGGCATCGACCTCGAACCTGCCGACCGCCTCCATCTGATTGAAGAGCTTCTCGGTGGCTTCAGGCGACGCTATCTGGCACCCATCGAGCAACTTGTAGGAGACGGCGCCGCAATCGGTAAGAGACAGCGTTCCCTTTTTCTCCCTCATGAGGGCGCGGTCCTCGTCCTTGGTGATCTCGGCGAGCGTGCTGGTGCGCGTGGCACCCGTACCCACGTTGTATTTCTCAAGTCGCTTGGTGAGCCACTTCATAGTCGGCTTCTGCGGGCGTTTGTTTGCCCCCTCGAAGCAGAACGGGGCTGCGGTTCTGCCGAATTCGGCCGTGTTCTCCTTCTCGGCACCCTCCTGGGCTTCCTCCTGCGAGGCATCGGAATCGAAGATGGCCTTGAACCCGCGCGACAGCGGCACCTGCGTCGAGCCCGTGAACTCGGGAAAACCCGCCACGTGCGCACGCACGAGCTCATACTCATAGTCTTCCGCGAGCATCGCGAGGTAGTTTTTCGCCAGGACGATATAGATGTCGCGGGCGCATTTGCCGTACTTATCGAGCACGTCGAGGCTCGCAGGGATATTAACGCCGGGTCGGTTGGCGCCGTGTGCCCCGCCCTCCTTGACGTGCGTCTTTCGAGCGACTCTATGGGAGCAGACCAATGGGTCGACACCGACGACCGCGCAGATCCTGTCCACCAAGGGGAGAAGCTCATTGAACTGCTCCGGTGTGATCTGCTTGTCCTCGGTGCGTGGGTAGCTCACCACCTGGTCCTCATACATCTTCTGGTAGCACGCCAGCACGTCCGCGGGCTTATGCCCGCGCCTAGCCAAGATGCCGGACAGCCCCGCGAGGTCGAGCAGCTTGCCGGGTGCGGTATGCTTTTTCGTCCTGGAATCCTCGACCACGCGCGACTCATGGAGATGGCTCAAATCGACCTTGTCGGCGGAATCGAGACGCCACCCGTCCCCGTCCTCATAGGTACGTGCGAAGACGTTACCGTTCTCGTCGCGGAAACGCGCCTCGAAGAAGGGCTTCTTGACATAGCCGTTGTACGCCTCGAGCTGGTCGCCCGTGAGCTTCACCATGACCGACTTCAGGCGCCCCTCGCGCACGACCGTTCGGAACCCATGGTCGCGGGCAATGCAGGTCGCCGCACGCACGAACTGCATGGATGCGAGATCCCAGCGCTCGCGCACATGCGCCTTGACGAAATCCCCGTCCTCCTCCATGGCCCCGAGGGTCTTACGCCCCCTAAAGGCCTTCTGGACGCTCGCGGGAGCCTCGTCGGTGAAGTACATGCGGCTGGTCTTGCCGTGCCAACCGCACTTCTCGAGCGCCTCCCAGGCCAAAAGCTCGCCCTCACCGGAAGGGTCCACATCGGTCGCTATGCAGACCTCGTCCGCCCCCGAAAGCTCGCGTTTCAACTCCGAGATGACATCTGAGCAGCCCTTCAGCACACCTTTTTTCCAACTGAACTGCGCAAGGTCCCAGGGCAGTTCGGCAAGCGACCATTTCAGCATGGCTTCGGACTTGTCGGCGGGAACCTGCCTGTCGGGTGGCAGCAGGCCCATGACGTGCCCCCTGAGGGCGCATATCTTGTATTGCACACCGGCATACGAACCGGAACTTCCTCCGAGAGCCTTCGCGAAGTTACGCTTCGCACTCGGTTTCTCTGCGAGAATGAGAATCATCGCAGCTCCTTTCAAGGGAAGGGCGGGGCATGCTGCCGTCCTTGGTTTTCCAAGCGGAATCGATTTCTCGTGCCTTCAGCACGGCGCGGAGCATCGGCCCCTCATCGCATCCCATGAGCCAATCGCAGGGTACGCCGAGGACGAGGGAGAGCCGCAGGATGCATTCGTAGTTCGGAAGCCGCGTCCCCGACAGGTACTTCTTGAAAGAATCCTTGCTGATGCCGCAGACGCGACCGAGTTGATACAGGTTCTCGTAATCGCATGCCTCGGCGGCCCTGCGCAGGCGCACCTTGAAGCGTGCCTTGCGCAGGGCGACCGTACGGTCGGTGTCGGGATCGGTCGCGACCACAGCCATCAGCCGCCTAGGATGCTGCGGGCGATTTGGGTCGATTTCAGAAGCGTCATGGCGAGGACGAGGCATGCGGCAATCACCTTGACGAGGACGCCGAGCGTGTCCGTGACGCTGATGCCGTGGCTGATATCGCCCGCGACCGACACGACGATGAACGGGAACATGTAGAGGACGACGATCATGATGACGCCGGCGAGGCAGAGAGATAGGAATTGTTTGAGATACCCCCATCCCCAGCTGCGGGTCTCGTCGAAGCCCATGAGGGCAAACGGAATCGGGGCGAACATGGCGGTCAGGTAGATCTCGAGGGCGCGGCCGATCATCATGTAATAGGAGATGACGACCGCGAAGGACCCGACAACCCAGGCGAGCAGGCACTCTAGGCAGATGATGAGGCCCTGGATGAACTGGGTGTCGTCCGCGAACTTGATGAGCGTATCGTTGCCCGCCCAGGTATGGATGACATCGGCGGCACTGCCCATCGATCCCGCCGTGGTGTTGGCTGACTTGATGATCCCGAGAACCATCGTGTAGAGGTCCTTTACGATACCCAGGCCGTTGCGCACCATATACATCATGACGGCGCACCAGACGAATAGCGAGATGACCTCGCGGACGGAAGGCATCATGCCGCCGCCTTGATCCATCTTCTTCGCGATTTTCAGAAGCTGGAGAAGCATGCCCATGGCGAGCAGCGTTGCCGCGACTGGCTTGATGGCGACATCGGAGACGTTCTCGATGAAGGTAGACAGGCTGAACCTACCGCCGTAGGACCCGAGGAGGTTATCGAACCCGAGCAGCAAATCGGAAGACTTGAGGCTGGACTCGATTCCCTGGAACAGGGCCTTGAGGAAACCGTTTGCCAAGGGCTCGACTGTCTGCTCTTGAAGTACTTTGAGAAGGGCGGTGAAGGCGCTGCCGACCCAGTCGCCGATCGCGCCTGCGACGGTCGTGACGATATCGTCAAGTCCCCAAGCGGTTGCGCCCCGGGGGGTGGCGAGAATCCCGATTGCGAAAACCGCGAGGGAAATCGTAAACGTCGCGATGGCCCGCCTATATGATGGGCTGCTGACACGGTCGAGGCGTTTGGCCATCGAGTTGCATGCTGAGGCTATGGTGCCTTTCGACATGTTGATGATACCCTCGTTGCGGGCATAGCCCAAGGCGTCGAACCTGATTGCGGCGGCGTCCGTCATTGGACATCGACCTCCTCGAACTCATGTGTGTCGGTGTGATAGGTGACGTTGATGCGGGTGCTGCTGTCGCCGTCGCCCGTATTGGCATTCCTGATGCCGAAGCTGAACGTCTTGACCCCGTTTGCGAAGACATCGGTTACGGCTCCGTCCCAGACGAGTTCGGTGGTAGTCGAGTGGTTGGCGAGAAGGTAGTCTACAAGCGAGGCGCGAAGCTCTTTTGTTTTTCCATCGATGGACGATTTGAAATTCGGGTCGTCGAGGGCGGGAATCGAGACGTCTTCGCAGGAACGGCTGTTGGTGTAGCCCCCCTCGTTGTGAAAGAGGTCGCAGGAGATATCGTGGTATTCGTCATTGCCCTCGCCGTTGGCGGCGGGGTTGACGGTCGAGAGGGTCATGATATGGGACTTGCCATCGGAATCGATGACGGACAGCACGTTCCAAGAGAGGGCTCCGGACTGGTCGGCGCCGAGCGTATCCGCAGCCGTGATGGCGAAGGACTGCTTTTTGGTCACTGTCTTGGTTTTATCGCCGCCGGTTTCGCCGTATTTTTCGGTAATGATACCGTCCTTGATGGTCATCGAACCTGTGCCGTCGATGGCGCCCCATTTTGAGTTCTCGAGGGTGGCCACAATACCCAGTGTGGCATCGTCATAGTCCTTAGCCACGTCTCGCTGTGCTTCGGACAGTGAGACCTTCTCCTTTTGGCCGCGATCGGTGCCGGCGTCTTCCGAACGCTCGATCTGATCATGCTGCTCGGTCGGGGGATTGCCTCCGTCTCCGTGAGCGACGCACGACGTGATGCCGTTCATCGCGATGAAGAGAACGATGCCCGCAGCGACTGCGACGATGGCCGTATTGTTCTTAAGAAATTCAAAAAACCTATCCATCCTGTCTCCTTTCCTCATCATGGCTATTGCGTGAGGTCGATGCCTCCGAGCCAGCCCCATCTGCATCCGGTGCCTGCACCGTAGAATCTGATAAAGGTATCTAGGCTCTTAACCGTGATGGGACCTTCGTTGCTCATGACTTTGTTGTTACCGATGTAGATACCGACGTGTCCGTATGTGAGTCCCGCCGATCCGGTACCCGGGTGGGAGACATCGGCGATGATCATCCCGACCTTGAGTTCGTTTCGGTTGGAGCTATGGCACCAAGAGCGGCACATATCGCAGGCGTTGCCCCCGTAGAAGCCGTAACCCGCGTTCCTGAAGACGTTGGAGACCCATGCGGCACACAGGCCTTGACCGGGTGTCGGCGTCGCATAAGCCGAGTTGACGATTGCCTGCTGGCGGGCCGTGGCTCCTGCGATTTGCGGGGCGCCTCCATTGGCACCATGGTCGCCATCGGCATCCCCGCCATTCTGCAGTGCCTCGAGATACCTTTCTGCGGCATCGTAACGAACCTTCAGGCGGGGGATACCTGCGACCTCCCAGCCATAGAGGAACTGGCGGACGGCGTCTTTGACATCGGTTGCCGCCAAAAAGCCCTTTTTCGAGCCTTCGACATAGGAGCCGGATGGCGGGTCCTCGGACATTGATTCGGGCGAGTGATCATATGTGTTGATGTGGTAACCGCTCCACCAATTTGATTGCCACTTGTCGTGATCCCAGAAAAAATCAAGTTGGACACCGACATCGGTCCAAGACTTGCCGACTGAATTGGCGTAGTTCACGAGATTAGTGTGACGTCCGTTCGTCCACTGACATAGGCCGATGCCGTTCGCGTTGGTGCCGCCGCCCTCTTCCGAACCGGCATGCATGCCGCTCTCTCCATACATATTGCCCATGATGGCGGCGATCTGCACGTCATCGAGTCCCTTTTCCCTGAAGAAGGTTGCGACCTGAGTCTCGGTTTCATTCAGGCCTTGGACGGTAGCCTGGCTCGGATCGCAGAAAAGCGCGACGACGAACAAGATGATGAGTAGGACGACGACCGCAATGACGGCGAAGACGGAGCTGCCGAGGGCGGCGGCGATACTGCCGAACAGGCCGGACAGAAAGGAGCCGATACCTTGAACGAGCGCGGCGAGACTTTGAAGGGCCTGCTTGCCGGCATTCGCCAATCCGGAAACGAGCTTACCGATAAGGTTTGCCTTTTCGTTCGCGTCGGCGATTTCCCCCGCAGCGGCCTTGGCCTTTGCGATGGACATAGACCTACGCTGCATGGAATTTGAAAAGGAGGCGCGTTGCACATCTCCAGATGTTCTCGCAGCCCTCTTCTCGGCCTGCGACATGAGCTGCGACTTGCTGCCGCCCTTTGCCTTGGCTCGGGCATTCCTGAAGTCCTTGGCCTTGCCGCGGACATAACGCCCGGCGCGGGCGGATTCATCAACCTTATCGAGCCCATCGAGACTGCCGTCATCGTCAAGCGCAAGGATGGCGGCCTTGGAAGTCTCGGCGGAAGATGAGAAGAAGCCGCGTGCACCGACTTGCTTGCCGACAGCTCTGCTGGCCTTGATTGAGCGCCCCGCGGCTACAACGGCGCGGGCAGAGGACCTGACGGCGGTGCCGGACACCGAATCGTCTCCGATGGAGGCGACGGCGGAATTGACGACCGCATTGGCTGCCGCGGATTTGAAATTCGCTACCGCCTGGGCTCTCTTCTCGGCCTTGGTGATGAACTCCGAGGCCTCCCTGTGGGCCGCGGCCATTTCATCGGATGCCTTTCGGACGTCCTTGCCTTTGGCGACGACGTTCCCGGCGGCGTTTCGCACGTCCTCCGGAGCATCGGCATACTTGGCCCCGCCAGCGGGGCTTTCCTTGCCAGCCCGATAGGCGGTGGGCTTCGGTACGGATGGCTCGGCCTCCCGCTCGGCTTGCGATATGAACCCGAAGTCCCGAGTATCGCTGATTCCAGTGTGCTCGATTGCGTCCGCGGATGCCTCGAACTCGCCCTTAAACTTTTCGGCCCGCGATTCTGGACCGGATGGATCGGAGGTCTGGCGGGTATGCCCGGAACCATGCTCTACCGTATGGGTTTGGCTCGGGGAGGTCTCGGTCTTTTCGGGATGAGAGCCGTGGCGGGCAGGCATGCCGGATGGGACTTTCTGCTCTGTTTGTGCCACGAACCCGAAGTCGTGCGAATCGGATACTCCGGCTCGCACGATGGAGTCGACACCTGTGCCGAGGCCGTCCTTGAAGCCCTCGGCCCTCTCGGCGGAATCGGAGAAGGCGGATGTTTGGTCACCCGAGCTCCAGCCCGATGCGCCGAGCGTCTCCAAGGCATCCTTCTCGGCAGCGGCATAGTCTTGCTTCGCCTCGGAATAGGCGGCCTTCGAGTTATCCAGATTCTCTTGAATCCTCTTGCTGAGATGCACGTCTTTCACATGGCCGCCGGCGAACATATCGGCAGATGCCCACGATGAGGTCGAGGGTTGATGCGAACCGAGCCCGGCTGCCTCCGATACGAAATCGGCTTTATCCTCCGCGGGAGCGTTGGCGGTGCCCATAGGGGAGGGGCTGCCAAAAGATTGCTGCCCTGCTTGCGGAGAACCCGAGTTCTGCCCGAGACCGCCTGTCGGCTGGTCGAGTACCGTCCTGCCGGAATCGTAGGAACCAGAGAAGACGTCGCGGGCATCGGCCTGCACGGACACGGCGGCCCCCTCGATAAAGTCTCGGGAGCCGGCGATGCCTGCCTGCTCGACGGCGTCGTTGGAGGTCATCATGTTTCGCTGTGCGGCGGCGCTGCGGTCGGTGCCGTCGGAAAACGGACTGTCGGAACCCTGCTGCTCCATACGGGAGTTGAAGGCATTGGAGACTGGCTGAATTGGCTGGGCCGCGATAGCGGGGATAGCCTGCTGGGTCTGGGGCTGGCTGAAGTCCCGTCCCGAACCGCCTATCGGCTGGTCGAATCCCGTCCTGCCGGAATCGTAGGAACCGGAGAAGGCATCGCGGGTGTCGACTTGCGCCGAGGCCGAGATATCGGTACCGAACTCGGACGAGCGGGCTACGCCTGCCTGACCGAGCCGGTCGATACCGGTATCCATGCCCGTCTTGAATGCGTCCTGCTCGCTTCGCGAGTCACCGAAAGAGGAACCGAACGTTTCCCGGGCATCCAGGACGCTGAAATTGGATTCACTCGGTGGAATGGCTGACCGCTGGGCATCTTGAGCCCGATTGGCCACCGGATTCGACACGCCGATGGCAGCGGTTCCCGCAGAATATTCCAAGCTGACCGTATCGGCATGACGGGAGAAATCAGCGGTATGGGCGACGGCCCTTTGCACGCCGTCATCATATGACGCTGCAGTCTGTTGCTGCCGTTCGATTTCGGAGGACATACCCGCCACGCTGCCGTTTTTCAAATTGGACGCGTCACTTGGATTTCCATTTTTGGAAGCGTCTGGCAAGATGCCCTCCTTTCGGAATCAAAGTGGTTACAGTCTTGGAGTATCGGTCCGGTGGTCGAGAATATGGGGGCAGTTGCCGCAGCGGCAACTGCCATTCTCCACATTTGGCTACTCGCTCGGCTCTTTTTCTGGAATCGAGGGGCCGCGCTTTTTCTTTCGGCCGCGGACGCGCTTGCGGCGGCGGAATTCATCCTGAGGGGCGATATTCTCAGCTACGCCGCCATGCTTGGCGGCCTCGAGGGCCTCACGGGCCTTCTTCTCCGCCCATTCGTTCGGATCGGTCGAGAACAGCTCGTAGAGGTGGTTGTCGCTCGGGAACTCGCCCTTGATCGGGACGCGGGCGGAGCCGAAGACGAGAAGGCCCCATCCGCGGGGAGCGCCCTCATCGATGCAGGCGACCTCGAGGGGGGACAGGCCGAGTGCATCCGCCCAGTAGTCGCGGTCCTCCTTGGACTGCTTAAGCAGCATGATGAAGTCGGAATTCTTGACGATGGCATTGGCATCCTGGTTGCGGATCATGGATTCGGTCGACTGCGTGATGCCCGTCAGGTACATGCCGAACTTACGGCACTCGTTGGCGAATCGGCGGAAGTAGTTGAGTACCGACGGGTACTTGAACAGCGATTCCATCTCCTCGATGTACAGCCATGTCCGACGTCCATGGTCGAAGTTGCTGTACATGATGTTTCGCACCGTCTCGCAGAACGAGATTAGCGCGAAGACGAGCATGGAGTCGGGCACGTCCTTGAAGTTCAATCCGACGGTGCGGGCCGTGAGGTCGATGTCGGTCTCATGGTTGAAGAAGTTCGAGTAGCCGCTGACGAAACGCTCGTAGCGCAGGGCGATATTCTGCGCCATCGGCTCGGGCTGGCGCTTCAGCTCCTCGTAGAAGTCCTCGAGAATCGGCTCGCGACCGCCCTCCATGTTGTAGCGGCGGAAGATGTTCTCGACGCAGCGCTGGATGATGGAGCGCTCCTCCTCGGAGAACACCGTCATGGTCTCGTTGGCCGCGGCCGCCGCCTGCGCGATCATGGCGTCCGCCTTGAAGGCAACCTGCGTGCCGAAATCCTCGGATTCGCGGCGCTTGTCCATGCCGAGCGGGTTCAAATGCGCGTTGAGGCCGACGCCGAAGGACGCATAGGTACCGCCCGCATGCTCGACCAGCAGCTTGTATTCGCCGGCACGGTCGAAGATGATCACCTGGTCGTCGGGTTTCGAGAGCAGGGTTCCCTCGATCTCGTTCTTGGCGAAGAATCCCTTGCCGGATCCCGTCTTGCCGGAGATGAAGCCGACGGGACTTGCCAGGTTGGCTCGATTGCCGAACACGAGGTTGTTCGACAGTTTGTTCTGGTAGTACCAGCTACCGCCCTCCTGTTCGAGCTCCTGGGTGGCGAAAGGGACGAAAATGCACGCCTCCGACGTGGTGAAGGGTCGAGAGATCTCGATATGGTTGAGTCCGAGGGGCAGGATCGAATTCAGGCCCTGGCGCTGACGGTACTCGAGGGTCTCGACCTGCACGCCAGCCGACGACGCGACATCGAGGATCTGCAGTACCTGCTCGGTCAGCTTCTCGGGGGACTCCGCCCACGTGAAGATGAGGCCGGAGAACATGAAGAGGTGCTGCTGCTGTCCCTGGAGCTGCGTCAGCAGGTCCTCGGTCTCCTCGCGCGAGTATCGGAGTTCGGAGGGCAGAATCGAATAGTCGTAGCCCTGCTGGACGGCCTTCTTCTGCTCCTCGATGGTCTCGGCATCGATCCACGCGCGGCGGGTCTTGACGAAGTTAATTGCCTTGGCCTTCTCCATGGGCTGGAGGTACCAAGTCACCTCGATTGGCATCGACATGTTCACGAGGTTCGCGACGACCGTGTCCTCGAGGGGGGAGTCGTACTTGCGCATGACCAGGACTTGGCAGTACTTATCGTCGACCTTGAAGTACATGTTCGAGCCGTCGGGCTTGAAGTTGATGCTCATCGGCGCGATGAAGTCCTTGGAGCTGTCGGGGCTGTAGATCGACAGGTCGCGTTCGTAATCGAACGAGAACTTACGGTCTGGACGCAGCAGGGACTGGAGTACGGAAAGTCGCTCGAGACCCGTCATCGGCGTGACATCGCAGCGGATCTGCTCGAAATTGCCCGTAAGGTCGGTATTGATGCGCGAAAAGCGCGTGCGTGCCTCGATGGGGTTGTTCGCATGGATGCCGATCGTCATATAGCGGGCGCGTTTGATGTTCGACACGCCCTCCGCGAGTTTATCGGAGAGCACCTCGTTCATCGTCTCTGCATCTTCCTTGAGGACATCGTTTGCCTGGCGTGACGGGTCGTAGAACTGACGGTCGCGAATCTGGTCGTGGCGCAGGGGGGTGTTGATGACGGAGAACTGCACCGTGGTGTCGGCGGGGAAATAGTTGTAGATATCGCACATCGCCGCGAGGATGGTCTTCTGGTCGTCATCGCGGGCGTTCTGATAGGTGATGTCGTCGAAGGAGAGGGTCTCGGAGTAATATCCGTCCTCGACCTCGCAGATGCCGTTCTCGAACATTCGGTTGTAGCCGATCGCATCGACCACGTTCTTCGCGTTGTCGCGTCGGCGTCGCTGCTCAGCGGTGAGTTTATCGCTCTTGGAGCTGCGCTCCTTGAGCTTCTTGGTCACCTCGGCCGCGCTTTTCGCCTGCGTGCGCTCGGCCTCCTTCGCCGCGGCGCGGGCATCGCGGATCTCGTTGCGCTTGCCGGCGAGCTCTCGGTCGAGTTCCCTATGCACCTTCTTGACATAGCGCTTGCGTTCCCGCTTGCCCATCTTCGCGTACTCGGGGTCGAGCTCGAAACCGACCTCACCCGGTTTGCGAAGGCCTGCGGCGAGCGTCTCCATGTTCTTGAAGCTCTCGTCATTATTAGCCATTAGTCGCTCCAAAAGTCTTCAATCTGTCTCTTGTTGGGGTCTGTGATATTCATCGGCTCGAGCTGCCCGCCGGGTTCCCACATCTCGATGCCGTTGGTCTTGTAGAGCTTCGAGAGCTCCTTGCCGTTGGCGCATTTACGCTCATCGGCGTATGCCTTCTTGAGGGCATCGGCCTCGGCCTTGAATTCGCCGCGGTTGCTGGCGCTGACGTATACGAGGCACTGCTCGTTGAAGTTGTGTGCAAACCACAGAGGCGCGAACTTCTCGAAATTCAATCCGTGGGGCGTATAGAAGCCGACCAAGGCGGCAGGTGCGGCGGCGAGCCAGACGAGGTAGATGACATCGTTGATATCCACATGGAACACAAACGTGCAGAGCATGCCGAAAGCCAAGGCACAGCCCACCGCCGCTCCGATGCAGATGATCGTGCGTGCGGTGAGGCCGCCGATGACTTTGGGCTGATACTCGGTTACATCCTTGTGGACAGGTACCGACAGCACCCGCTTAGCCTCGCACCCAGCTGGTGTCGAGCGTGCCGAAATAAAGCGCCGCGGCAGAGACGATTACGCCGCCGATCAGCGTGCCGACGCCTGCGGCGATGGCGGCACCGTTGCCGGATGCGCCGTTGTGGACGTTGATGCCGATGGTGACGCCGCCCCAGACGACCATGATGGCGCCGAGCATCTGGATGCCGCCCCTGAGCAGTCCGGTGATATTGCCGAGGATGCCGCCTGCGGAATCGAGTTGGCCGAGCTGGACGGTGGCGACGGCGAGGGCGTGGTAAATCGGGTTCATATGTGATCCTTTCAGGTAAGTCGGCGCAGATGCGCTAAATCGACCATGTAGCTTGAAAATGCCTCATTGGTCCAAATGTGCCGAATGTGTTACTATTCCTATGCGCCGAGAGGCGCCAGGGTGAAGAGGTTCGTGAGAACCGCTGTCATCTCCTGTCTAGCGCACCCATGAACTGTTTGGGGCCCGTAAGGGAATGCAGGTAGACCGTTCGCGGTCGGGGTGCGCACCGCGTGTCAAGGCGTCGGACCGTCTCTGGTCCGGCGCTTTTCTTTTCCAGATGCTTCGACAGGCATGCGATCCTCCGTACCGGGTACGGGTCGGCGATTCGCCGACCTCATGGACATCACGAAGATACATGGCGCGTCCACGCGGCTCCCAAGTCTTGCCGCAGCGGCAACACCGCGGCGTTTACGCAGGTAGAACTTTCGGATAGAAAGTAAAAAGGGGTTCGGCGAGAGACCTCGGGAACCCCTTGCACACAATTCCTAAAGGCGCGGGTCCTTATCCCTCCTGACTACCCTTGTTCTCATCGGATGGCTTATAGTGCCTGCCGCCGGCGGCGCTCGGACGATCCGACTTTGGCCTGTGCAGGCTTTTCGCCCTCGACTTGGCCGCGATACGGGCGGACAGCTCGCGTTCCTCGCGGCGTCGCTTCTCGGCCATGTACTTCTTGATGTCGAAGTCGGGCGAATCAGCCATCAACTTGTAATTCGGGTGCTCGGTGAGCGGGTATTTCTCATCGATGATGGGGTTTGCGCCGTTGATGAGTACGACGCACTCCGTCTTGGGCAGCTTCGCCACCTCGGCGGGATCGATGAGAGCGCGGCCGACCGTCTGACCGCTCTTTGACCAGCTGCCCTGACCGCCGTGACTCTGCGAGTAGTTCTCCTGGAAGACGGTCTGCTGACCGCAGGAGTCGGAAATGAACTCGCAGGTGGATGTCGTTCCCTTGTTGGCCTTGCCGCCGCCGAGGTACAGGATCGTATCGCAGCAGCCGACGATGGAATCGGCCGTCGCCTCGTCATATAGCTCGGCGAGCTGCGATTTCGCCTGCAGGATGACTGACATCGCGATGTTTCGCGACCTCAGGACGGAGATGAAGCCGGAGATGTCGGCGGGCAGGGACAGCGAACGGTACTCGTCGAGGATGAAGTTGACGGGGCGGGGGAGCTTGCCGTTGTACTTCTCCAATGCCTTGTGGCACAGGACGCGCACCGTCTGGTAGACCATCATGCCGTGGAGGAAGCCGAGCGTCCGCTGGTCGGTGTCGTCGAAGATGGCGAAGATGGCGTTCTTCGAGTCGGGGTCTCCGAAGCGCTCGAGGTGCATCTGGTCCTCGCCGACGACGAGCTGCTTCACTTCCGCAGCGGTGAACGGTGCGAGACGCGCGTTGCAGGTGATCAGGATCGATTTCAGAGTCTTGCCGGCTGCCGACTGGAACTTGCGGTAGTTCTCCAGGGCGTAGTCCTCGGTGGGGTCGAAGCCGCGCTTGCCGTTCTTGTGTACGTTGTCGTATGGGCGCTTGTTGTCCGAGTGGCGGCGGAAGGCGGACGGGACGAGGTCGAATCGCTCTCCGTCCGAGCCCGTATAGACGGTGATTTCCTCCGGGGCATCGGGCGGGGTCGGGTTCTCCGCCGCACGTTCCTGGACTTCGGGATTCTTCGGCTGGCGCTTGACGCGGCGCATGCCGGTCTCGATCTCATCGAAGATGAGGTCAAGCGGGCTCTTGAAGTTCTCGTTGGATTCCGATGCCTTGGCCATCGACAGCAGCTTGAGCAGGCCGCCGATATGGTAATCGCTGGCCGGGCAGTAGTCTCGCAGGAACGCGATGAGTGCCATATAGAGCATCTTCTCGGATTTCTCCCAGAACGGGTCGCCCGAACTCGACTTAGGCGGGGTCGTCATCGAGATGAGCAGTCCGGCGAAGGACTGGATTTCGAGATCGGTTCTGACATAGTGGAGGGGATTGTAGATAAGCGAGCGGTCGGGGAAGAACGTATTGAACGAGCGGATCTCGTATCCGTTGTTCGTGAGCATGTTGCCGACATCGAGCAAAAGATCGCCCTTCGGGTCCGTGATGAACAGGTCGCTGTTCATCTGGCAGACGTTCGGCTTCACGTAGTAGCGCGTCTTGCCGGCACCGGAGCCGCCGATGACGAGCACGTTCATGTTTCCGTCGTAGTTCATCGAGAATCCCTCTCTGCTCCATGCTCGACCCGTGTTCTTGGAAAGAAGAAGTGCGTTCGAGGCGCCTTCGGGGTTCTTGTCATCGATAAATGGGGCGAGTTCCTCGGGAGTCGCCCATCGCGCGGAGCCGTGTTCCTCGCCGACGCGCGTGTTCTTCTGCCCGTAGACGAGGCAGACCATGGCAAGCGCCCATGGGATGCAGATTCCGAGCAGTATGCCGAGCATTCCCGCGTCGTTCACCAAAAGATGGAACGGCTGACGGGCGATATAGCCCCACATCTCCGTCGGGGCGGCCGTGATTCCCTCGAGCATGTCCGAATACGAGCAGGCGCAGTCGATAAACCTATTCCCGAGGTAGGCAAAGGGGATGGTGGCAACCGCAGCGGCGAGGAGCGGCGCCACTTCCTTCGTGACCTTCATTATCGGTTCACCGTCTCGAGCGAGACGTCCTTCTCGGCCTGGGCTGCAGAGCGGGATGCCACGAAGGCGGCCTCTTCGCTCTTATCGCTCATCAATTCGTCGACGCTGCGCTCCTTCATGCTGACGGGCTCGTAGTCGGGGTCGTCGTCGATATACTCGGCATCTTGGTCATGGCTGTCTGGGGTTCCGTCACCATCGCGGTCCTCGGCTGCATCGCGGATGCCGTCCCCATCGGAGTCCCCGGTACCGGGCGCGTCCTGTCCGTCGGCATAGGGGGTTGAGAGGTCGCCGTTATGCGCATCGGGACGCGCCTGCACGCAATCCGCCGTGGTCTTGCTGTTGGAGATGTCCTCATGCAGCTCCGCCTTCCGGGTCTCGCGGGACAGCATTTCATCGGCATCGTCCGCGCTCAGCTCGGCATCGGATCGAGCGGCAGGAGAGGGCTCCACCGTCTTCTCGGCAAGCTCCTCCTCGGCGATCTCCTCCGTGGATTCGGGTCCGGTCTTGCCGTCAGCAGGTGAGCTGCCGGCGCCATCCCCGTCGCGAGCCTCATCGACGTCGTCGAGACTCGGTACGTAAAAGCCGTCCTCACCTGATTCGCGGTCCTCAGCATCGGTATCTACATGGACGTGCTGAGGATCGGGCATCGGCGCTTCAACGCTTAGGTCTCCGCCCGCACCCTCATATCCTTCGGCTTCACCGCCAATCAAAGGAGGCTCATATTCCACGCCGATACGGTCCATGAAGCGCTGGCGCATGAACATCTCTCCGCGCTCGGGACCCATAGCCTCGACTTTTCTCTTCTCGAGGTTGAGGGCCTCGATGGCTCGTTCGCAGTCGGCATTGTCGAGGATGACCTGGTTGCCGATGTGGCGGGCGTTGATATCGTAATCCTGCAGGACAGAGCAGTAATATGCCGCATTGAAGGACGCACCCTCGTCACCGAACTCACCAAATGAGAATCGCGTGCAATTGCCATCGGGCTGGCTTTTCAGGTAAGCCGATTTAGACTTATCCCTGTCAAGCGCATCGAGGTTCATTGCATAAGTGACCAGTCGATGGTCTCTGCTGATATCTTCGATGGCATCTGTGATGACCTTGTTCTTTGGATGGATGATGAAGTGGCCGATGACGGTTGAGTTGGCAAACAGCTTGGGGGACAGCTGTTTGAGCTCTCGAAGTGTGGCTTGGGCGCCCTCATGCGATTTAAACCACGTCTGTGTATATGCTTGGGAAGCCCTCGCACCCTTGCCGAAAAGACCCTGACCCGCATTGGAGAGATCCTTTGCGGTCTTCTTGGCTCTGTCGGCCTCCTCGCGGAACTGCGCGTTCTTGTGGAGTTCATTTCTGATCAACTCCCTGCCGAACATCTCGAGCAGGTTGAACAGTTTTGTTCCCGCCTCGTCTGCAATCGCTGGCATGTCTTCTACCTCCGTGTGTCCACTGTGGTCGAGCCCCATGCCCGACCACAGTGAAAGCTACAACGGAAAGGGCAGTTCCATCCCTCCGTGCCGCAGCGGTCTTATTCAACCGGCTTTCAGACGGTCAACCGTCGATAGACGATGCGGGACGCCTATCTCCATGTCCCCATGGGAACCGATTGTCCCAGGTCGTTCTCCAAGAAGATGGTGCCATCGGATTTGTAGACGATTTTCTGGACGCGGAATTTCTGGAAACCGGACCCGAGGGCGACGGTGGTTTCCTCTCCGGGCAGAAGGCCGCAAGGCAACGCGAGACTCCTGACTCCGTCCGCATCGAGCAGGGCGGCTTTCGCGCCTTCTGCCCTAGAGGACTCCTCGGCCAGCTTCAGGTTGACGCGCTCAAGCTCCCTGGAGAGCCTGCCGGAGTCCCGCTCGGCTGCACGTGCTCGGCTCTCGGCATCGGATGCCCTCGCGGTGGCATCCGCCAGCTTGGTCTCCGCATCCGCGAGATCATCTTTCAGGCTCGAGCACACCGCCAGCTGCCGGCGGAGGGCGCTGACCTTGCCCTTGAAGGTCTCCAAGTCTTCCTGAAGCAGCTCTGCGGCTCGTGCCTTGCCTTCGGCTCGGTCGGCTCGCTCGCGTTCGGACTCGACGGCCTTCTTCAGGCTCTCGAGATCGCCTTGAAGTGAATCGCTCGCGGCGCGGTCGAGTTCGGCCTGCTTCAAGTCGAGCGCTTTCTGAAGCTCGCCGATCTTCCTTTCGTACTCCGCCGTACTCTTGTCGTATCTGCTCTGCGCCGACCGTGCCTGTTCGTGGATTCGCGCGTTTCCGCGCTCCAACTCGCCGAGTTTCTGCTCGAAATCATGGCGCTGGTGATACGCCTCCTCCCGTGCCGCCTGCAGGTCCGCTTGGATCAGCTTGCTCTTCTCCTGTGCGGCGGACAGGGCGGCGACGGCGTCGGCGCGGGCTTTCTGGGTCTGTGCCAGACTCCTGGCGATGGCCTCTTTTTCTTGAACCAGGTCGTTGAACTTGCCGGTGTTTTCCTGCTCGCTGTCGCGCAGCCGGCAAGCGCCCTCTCGCTCGGCATCGAGCGAGGATTCGAGTTCCTCGACTCGAGTTGAGGAATCGGCGAGCCTCTTTTGCAACTCGTCCCTTTCGGCCGATACCGTCTCGAGCTCTACTTTGGCCTTGGCGATGGAATCGGTGAGGGCCGCATTGTCTTTCCTCAGCTCGCGGTTGGTCTCTAGCTCGCCCTCATGGAGGTCATAGATCTTGCCGAGTTCGCCCTTGCGCTTCTTGAGTTCCTCCCTGCAGACCCTCATGAGACGCTCGTAGTCGTCCTTGGCCTCGTTGAGTTGCCTCTCATAATCCTCTGCCTGGTTCTGGAGGGTGGCCATGTTTTGGGAGAGCTCGATCGATTGCTCCTCGGCGGCCTGCGCCCTGGCGACGAGACCGTTGACCTCATCTTTTGAGAGTCCGCTCGCGTTCTCCATCTTGGATCGCAGGCCGAGGATCTCCTGGCGGAACTCCTCCTTCTCGGTTCGTTCGCCCTCGACCTGGGCATTGAGTTCTCCGAGCCGCGTCATCAGGCTCTGCGTCTTTCTCCGCTCGGACTCAAGCGATTCAAGCGTCTCGGCGTTGACACGCCTCAGGTTCTCGGCCTCATGTGAGGACGCGGCATTTTCGGACGCGGCTTCGACCTTCGCGGCCAACTCGGCGATCCTGAGCTTGAATTCGGCGCATTCGCGCTCGTGCGTGCGGTTGGCCTCCGTTAGCTGGTTCTTAACGGAAGAAAGTTCCGCCAAGGCGGTATCGCGCTGATGCAGGGCATCACCGACCAGCCGTCTCGCCTCGGTCCGCGCGGCCTTCATGCGCCGTGCACGATTTCGTGAGCTATGCGCAGCCTTGAAGGGGGCATCTTCAGGCAATTGACCCATGGTCTCTCCAATCCGAGCTTAGATTTCAGACATTTCTTCGATATCCTTCGGAACCTCGATTCCTTTGACGGAACACATGTAACGCAGCGCCTCGCGTCGATTCTGGGCGCGGGGTGCGACCATCGCCGAATGGTAATCGCCCATGAACGTCCAGATGATGCCCGAAGTGGTCTTGTTGGCAGTGAGGGAATATTTCTCTGCAAGCCTTTCCGCTTCGTTCGAGCATTCCCGATCGGCCTCGAGGGCGGTATCGCGGGAGGCGTCCGCTGCCTTCTCGGACTTCGCCCGAATCCTCTTCAGATAGAACCTAAAACCGTCCGCGCGGCGAAGCCAGTTGAGCGGGAACATCGCATAGCGCTTGAATGCCGCCGATCCGCCTTCGGAATTTTGATTCATGAGCTCGTCGAGATACAGGTCCCATGCATCGCAGATCTCATCGGCCTCGGCGCCCGAATCCATGACATCGCGGATTGCCGCCATGGTCTTATCGAGAAAGACCCCATCGATGTGTTTTGGAGACGATTCGGCGATGAAACGTGCCACGTAGCGGACCTCGGCACTCCAGCCGCCGATGTCACCCGAACCGCAATCCCCATTCTTTCCAGAGAGTTCACTTCTCTTGTTGGGGTCATTAGAAGAATAAGAAAAATAATTATCATTATTATTCTTATTATTATTTATATATACGTCGTTGCTCGTCTCGGGCATGTCGTTTTCCTGCGGTTTTGTTGCATTTTCCCAGCTAGATGACGGTGCCGTAAATTCATCTTGCTCGACGTTTTCGCAGGTCGCGCCGATACGACGACTTGGCGCATCGTTGTGACAAAATGACGCATCGTTGTGACAACTTGGCGCATCGTTGTGACAAAATGACGCATCTGCCTGACCTGCGGATTGTTGAAAACTCGAGTTTTCAACAGCCGAGATGTGACAAGTTGACGCATCTGCCTGACCTGCGGGTTCCCGAAAGTCGAAATCGAGGATTTGCCTGCCGCGGGATGCGGAGACGGGGGTCGTCGCCTCGATTGCGGCATTGATCTTCTCCTGGATGGCGAAATAGGAGCGGGGCGATTTCATGCCGTTCGCCTCCCTGCCGGTGCGGTACAGCTCGTTGTAGCCGATGAGGCCCGACTTGCAGAGGCTGTCGAGCGCACGTTGGACGGAGCGGCGAGAGATATAGAGGTCGATGGCGAGCTGGTCTTGCGTGACGTAGTAGCCGTACGCCGCGTGGTGACTCATCGAGTAGATCTTGGCGTACACCGACAGCTCGGCGCTGGATGCCTTGAGACCCAGACCCGCGGGGTCCACCATCCAATCGAAAACGGTATAGAAGTTGCGGTCGAGTGCGTTATCAGGACATCTTGTCGTAGGCACCGTCATCGACCTCGCTTTCGCTTGATTCATCGGTCGGCTTGGCATCTTCTGATACGGATACGGCATCCGCAAGAATCGACTCCACGGCATCGTAATCGCACTTGAAGCTCATGGACAGTCCGTCCTCGTCCATAACGGCGCAGACAAGGCCCTTTGCGGATAGCTCGTTGAGCACCTTGAAGACCCGCGCGATGCCGCCCTCGCCGCGACCGCGGACGGGGCAGCCCTCATCGAGGGCGCGGGCGATGTATTTCGATGTGATGCGCTCGCGTGCGGGGTCATCGGAGCAGTCGCGCTCGAAGATGAGGGCGAAGACGATTGCGCGGGGGCCGTTGAGGCCGAGCTTGTTCATCCAGCCGTACTGTTTCCAGTAGGGCTCGTTTTCCAAACGGGGTGCGGTGGTGTCGTTGTAGCTGAAATCCATGGTAGTCCTCCTATTTTGCTATCGACATGACTCGGTTCCAACCGTTTCGGCCGGAAATGCTTTCGATAGGAGAGGAGGGGCGGCAAGACCCTTCGTCGATGCAGGCGACCCAAGTGCTGGGTTCGTTCTCGCCGACATGGGTGCGCTCGATGTAACCGCGCTTGGACAACTTGCCCAGAACGCGCCTGACGGTCGCGACCGATGTGTTGGTGAGGAATGCGAGCATGGGTTTCGAGACGCTGACGCCCTCTTTGCCCGCTTCGCAGATAAGCGCGAAGACGATGAGCTCGTTTCCCGATAGATCGAGTTCGCGCATCATCCAAGAGTCGATGGTGATGCTCATTCGGGTTCACCTGCCATGGTACATCTGCATGGCGAAAAGACCCCGAAGGGCTTAACGCTCTCGGGGTCGATGGCTAACAGGTTGCACGGATAGGCGGCAGCATCAACGGCTGCACGCCCAGCAGGGCGGGTCATGCAGTTCATCTCCTATCGTCCGGCTTGGGGAACCGGTATGCCTTGATTTTGTGGCGGTATGCCGAGCTTGTCAACTAGGCATTTTTGAGAAGGGCTTTGAGCAACAGCTTTCCGAGCTGGGCTTCCCCGAGATGGTCGAGCAGGGCATCGTCCAGATCGTCTCCATCGTCTTTAACGATCGGGTCGTCGACGGCCGACTCGCCGCCCAAGAGGGGTTCGTCTCCGAGGATGTCCACGCCGTATTTCCTGAAGAGGGGTGCGTACTGCTCCTTGATTTTCGCCCTTGCCAGGCAGCGCTCGCTGACCGTCTTGAAGAGGGACTCGTAGCTGATTCCCGCGAGTTTGAAGACGTAATCGCGGTTGAAGGTGAAGCGCTTCTGGAGGCGCTGGTACTCAATGGCGTCGGCGCGGCACATGGACTGGAGCTTTGAGCGGCTGCAGCCGAGAATCCTTGCGGTCTGCTCGGAGTTTAGGACGAGGGGAAGCTGCAAGAGCTCCTCATCGGTAAACGGAGCGGGCTTGATGCTCTTTTTGGCTTCGGCTTCATTCACCCTACATCGCCTCCGCAATTTCGCTATCAGGTTCCTCTGTTGACCACAGAACCTCCCGCTCGATAACGGATTCAAATGCGGCCAGGAATCGGGCGGCACCGTCTGCTGGGAGCAGGGCCCTCATGAGCAGGAACTCCATTGCGGTCGGTTCGCGCAGGAAGTTGCATTCCTCATCGAGCAATGCGGGACCGTCAATTGACTCATTCATGGCATTGGCGAAAGTTTCCTCATCCTCGACATAATCCAGAAGGACTGTCGTCGCAGATTCAAATGCAGGGTTTTTGGTCATCATGTCTCCGTAACTAAATCGAACTACTTGGGGCATAGTTGACGAATAGGGAATCTGATTCCGCATTCGTAGCTACAAGCGAGATATTAGTCCTTTTTCCAGATTTGAGCAATATGATTTAGAATCGCAATTTACATACGTGGAAATTGCCTATTTGCGCGATTTATATCTACATACGCGAAAATCACTTCCAAATCATGTATTCTGTAGCCAGGTAGCAACCAGACTACAGATAGGGGAGACCATGACATTCAAGGAAATACTTGAGAAATACGGCATCACCGCATCGGAGCTCAGCCGCAGGTCCGGTGTCTCGACTTCGACCCTGAGCACGTTCGTAAACGGAAGGTCGAAATGCCAAAACATGCAGATCTCCACGTTCCTGAGGATTTGCAAGGGGCTGGACATTCCGTTTGAGACCTTTGTCGAGGACCTGTTCGATGGCGAGGAGGGAAATCCCGGAAAGGAGGCGCTCCTCTCGGGTGACGAGGAATGTCTCGTGAGCGATTTCAGGGGCTTCAACGCACAGGCGAAGTCCTGCCTCATGCGCGTGTCGAGCGCAATGAAATTGGACCCCTCGAACATGCAGAGGAATCGCGAACCGCAAGCGATGGATGAGGTGGCTGCCGGCAAAGACGGTCGCGGTGCCGTCTGTGAGGATACCGAATAGCCCGCCGTGGCGCTGCAGGCGGAACACTTTGGGTGTACCAAGCTACCTTGCTACATACGTAGCCGGATAGCTATGTAGCCGACTACCTGACAACATCTAGACGCATATGGAGAGATAGGAGTTTTAGCCATGGCCGAGGAGAAACGACTACCGGCAGTTAAAAAGCAGATAGCGGGCAAGGATCGCCCCTATACGAAGCTGGAGGCCATTATCAAGGGTGCCGGCTACACGAATACTCAAGTGGCACACCTAGCGGGTATACCGATCAGCACGCTTCAGACGATAATCCGGCCCGAGGCCGATTTGGGGACCGTGCGCGTCTCGAACCTGCTTTCGCTTTGCCGAGTGCTGAATATAACCATCGAGCAGCTCTTCGATAATCAAGCGCCACTTACCGAGGATACCGATGCCCCGGTAGGTCAGCGCTTGGAACTGGTCATGCTGTTCAATCGCCTGAATACCAAGACTCGCGGCGAGCTGATCGGCATGATGAGGAGTCTTGCGAAGGACCCGAACCGTCTCATGGTCTGGCCGCAAAATCGAGAATAGCTTCAGACGGGCATGTAGGCATGTAGCCCCGTGCCCAACTACCGTGCAGCACGCCTACATGTCTACATGCCTACATGCCTATTTAAGACAGACGACATACCACTTACCGCCGTCCGCGATAAGCGACCTGCGGTGGGTCCTGTTGCCGCGACCGATGACATAGACGTCGCGGACATATGCGAACCTGCCCGCTGTCCGCGACGGACACATGAGAGGTGCCCCGCTGCTCGAGATCGCGAAGCGACGACCATCGGGCCAGACGATGCAGGTCGGGTTGTCGTCTGCATCCTTTTCGATTGCTACCTCCATGAGGTTCATCCCATCTCCGACCATTCATCCCCCTATAGACGAAATAATCCAACGCCCGCAGCAACGCGGGCGTTTTTCATTACAGCACCATCGCATATTACCGAGTGCGTAGGGGGCAGTTGCCTAGGCGGCATATCGGCTACACCGCTACAGAGCTACACGCATACACGACTACACACGCAGCACGATAGTAGGGCAGCTGGGACGGTTCATCCCCTCATTCGCCTGAAGTCGGGTATGGCGGGTTACCGTAACGTCTTCTCTGCCCCTCCATATGATGCCGCTGCTCCCGCAACCGGCAACCTGCATACATTGCTACCGTTTCGTTTCGGTAGTCGGCTACAGGGCTACATCGCTACATAACCGACAGGAACACAGGTAGATGCAATATTTTGAGTATTCGATACGTCTGGTTGGGGTGCGCTGATTGCCGCTGCGGCAAGACCCGAACGACGGCACATAGTTTGCCGTATGGTCGCGGGGCTAGCAAAACCTCCAATTGGAAGGAGTACCTCGATATGCGCAAACACGAGGCCAAGAGCAAGAAAATGATTATGAAGCCGGCAGTCACCATGGCCGTGACCGCGGGCCTCATGCTGTCCCCGGTCATGCAGACCATGGCATTCGCCCAGTCTGCCGCACCGATGGACAACCAGACTGAGACCCAGACTGACACCCAGAAGGTCACCGAGCAGGCCGTGAAGGATGCCAAGGCGGCTATGGATGCAGCCGAGGGCAAGCTGGACGAGGCGAACGAGCAGCTGTCCGCAGCGCAGGGCGTATTGGATGCCGCGAAAACGGCACAGGCCGATGCCCAGACCGCATACGACCAGGCGCTCGCCGGCGCCGAGACGGCAGAGACGGACGTTCAGGCCGCGACAGAAGCAAAGAATGCGGCAGACCAGAAGCTCACCGAGGCGCAGACGGCATATGACGCCGCCGCCGCGAAGCAATCCGATGCCGCAAAGGCGGCCGACCAGGCTCGAGCGACCTACGAGACCGCCAAGACGGGTCGCAAGGACGCATTCAAGAAGATCGAGACTACCAAGCAGGCATGGGTCGATGCCAAGGCAGCTGTCCATACCGCGAAGAAGGCCACCGAGGATGCCCAGCGGGCGGTCAATGAGGCCGAGGCAAAGGTAGCCGACCTCGAGCAGCGGGTGTCCAATGCTCAGGCGGCCGAGGATGCCGCCGGCGATCAGCTCGATGCCCTCCAGGCTGAACTCGACCAAGCAAACGCCGAGCTTGCAGATGCCCAGAAGACGCTCGATGAGAAGCAGGCTGAGCTTGATGCCGCGCAGGCCGACATGGAGTCCAAGAAAACCGATTGGTATGGCAAGGTTCACGCCTATCTCGATGCCTTCGGCAAATGGGGTGACGGTGCCATTCAGAAGCTGACGGAGGTCAAGGATTCCGCCGCAGCGAAGGCGGCAGACGCCCAGACGGCCCTCGACCAGGCGAATGCCAAGCTCGAGGCGGCCAAGCAGGACGTCGCCAACGAGCAGACCCGTCTCGATGCCGCAAATGCCGCCGTCCCCCAAGCCGAGCAGAACATCCAGGACGCGAAGGCCGCTCTCGCTGCCGCCCAGGACGAGTACGACCTCGTCAAGTCCATTGCCGACTCGCTGCCCCAGTATCGCCAGAACCTGGATGCCGCCAAGCAGAAACTCGACCAGGAGCAGGCCGCCTACACCGCGGCGGCAGACGCCTATTATCAGGCCCAGGTTGCCGGCACCGCGACCGAGGATGAGCTGACTTCCCTCATGGACGCAGTCAATGCCGCCCGCGATACACTCCAGCAGGCGCAGGATGCCTACAACGACATCAAGGCGGCTGTCGACGCGAACGAGGCGCAGGCCGCCACGCTCGGCGACAAACAAGCCGCGGTCGAGGCTGCCCAGCAGGCAGTCGACGCGGCACAGGCATCCTACGATGACATCGTGAACAACTACATCCCGACATGCGAGGCACAGCTTAAGGCTGCACAGGATGCCCAGACCGCCGCAGAGCAGGCCGTGGCCCAGGCTACCGATGCCAAGACCGCTGCCGATCAGGCCGCCAAGGATGCAGCCGATGCGCTCGATGATGCCCTGACCCACGCCAATGACCTCGAGCAGCTGAATCAGAATCAGATCGAGGCGGGCAACGTCTTCGCCGCCGCCTCCTCCAAGTATCAGGGCCTGAAGCCCGGCATCGATGCCGCCACAGGCGTCCGCGATGCCGCCAAGGGCGTTGCCGATGAGAAGCAGTCCGACTACGATGCGGGCGAGAAGGCTTTCAATGCCGCGCATGAAAAGACCGTTCTGCTTCAGGGTCAGCTCACCGATGCCCAGGGTGCTCTCGTCGATGCCCAGAAGTCCCTTGAGAACGCCGTCAACGAGATTGACGTGAAGAAGGGCGAGCGAGCCGCAGCGAAAGCTGCCTACGAGCAGGCTCTGAGCGATTACGAGTATGCGGTCACAGCTGAGCAGAAGGCCTTGGATGCCAAGGAGGCTGCGGAAGCTGACCTTAAGGCCGCCCAGAAGGCATACGATACGGCCAAGGCTACCTATGACCAGACCAATGCTGCTGCCGATGCCGCCGGCACCGCGCAGGGCGCGGCCGAGCAGAAGCTCGCCGGCCTCAAGGCTGAAGTCGAGAAGGCAAACGGCATCCTGATTGAGGCCATCGCGGCCGTCCAAGTCGCACAGAGCAATTTCGATGGCGCATCGGATGCCGTCGATGCGGCACAGGCGGCATACGATCAGGCCGCTGCGACCTACAAGAACCTCTCCGATGCCTATGAGGCCGCCAAGACCGAGAACGGTGGTGACACCGGCAACGGCACTACTGGCGGCAACGGTACAACTGGCGGCGAGGGCAGCTCCACCGAGAATGGCTCTATTGGTGACAACTCTGGTAGCTCTGACGAGACCGGTACCGAGCAGGCTGGAGCAACCGGCGAGAACGGCGGTAATGCCGAGCAGTCGAGTACCAATCAGGCCGCGAACGCGGGCGGTCAGCAGGCCGCAGACGGCACTGCTACCGCTCAGGGAGCCATGCCCCAGACGGGTGATTCCACCCTTTTCGAGGTGAGCGTCATCTCCGGTATGGGTGCCGCCGCGATTGCCGCCGCCGGCATCGCACGTCGCCGCGGTCACCATGTCGCGCTCTAGGCTCTAGCGGTCTAGACCCCAAGCCCCTTTCCTCGAGAGGAGGATCCGCCCGAAAGGCGGTTCCTCCTCTTTTTTTGTCGCGATGCAAAGCTATGTCGCTATCCTGCAACATAGCTACATGGCTACACGGCTATACACCCACGCGAACTGCATACCCATCCCGCATGGAAGCCGGTCGCTAACGGCTCTGCCCCCAGCGGCATCCTTCTATTACCGCACCGCGTATCTGCACGGCTTTCCCCACACTTCACTACGGGGCTACACCACTACATAGCTATACGCCTGCCATCCAGCAGGTATCCAGCAAGACAAAGGGGTGCCCGAAATGGCACCCCGCAGGACAGCTAGTTGTTATTATCTTTTTTATCCGCGCTATGTGGCTACGCGTCTATCGGGCTACATGGCTACACGGCTGCATGACTACGCGAATACGCTCGGGCGGGAGAAACCCTTCACCTTTGCCAGTCGTCGATTTCTTTTTCTTCTTATTATTTTTCTTATTCTAATTGTTCTCGTTCAAATCCTGATCGGCACAATCCGGCTATGCGGCTCCATACATACGTGCCTACCGAGCTACATCGCTACGGGCATACTCAGCTACACGCCTACGCACAGATCATGCCAAAGGAAAAGGGACACCGCAAAAGGTGCCCCTTTTAATGGAACTGGAAGTCCGCCACCTAATTCGCATCGACCGCCGCGATACGCCTGCCAATCCATCTCATGACGGGAACCGCCATCGAGTTGCCGATAGCCTTGTAGCGTGGCCCATCGGGGCATTCCTCGGCGGGCCTGCCCTTCCATCTGATAAGCGTATGCCCATCGGGGAAACCCTGGAGGCGTTCGCACTCGAGCGGGGTGAGCCTGCGGACGAGCATGGGATTTGCCTCCATGATCTTGTCTGCGGTTTCAGAGGCAACCATTGCTTCATCGCCACCGCATTTGAGGGTCGGGCAGACGTTGCGGCAGATTGCCGTATGCGCATTGAGGTCGCCCATGGCGATAGGTTTGCTCCCGCTGCCGGCGGCGACCATATGCGGATGGTTCGCGAGCAGCGCGAAGGCGGGATCGCCGTCCGCACCGATTCCAAGGGCCGTTCCGCGCCCGAGCTTCTTGTGACGGGTTGCGACTTGCTTATTGATGGGATAGGTGCCGCCCGTGCATACGAAAGTGGTCTGCTTCACGCCGGGTCTGGCGGCAAGCGCCCCGCTGATGGTTCCGTCACCGCCGATACGCACCTCGTTGCGCACGTTCTGCGCGAATCCGAAGGGCGGTAGAACGCTGTTTTCACGGGCCCAGACGGCGGGGCCGGATGAGGTGTCGAGCGTTGGGAAGATATCGGACTCACCGACCCCAAGACCGTTGCTGCCCAAGTGCGCTGTCTCGCAGACAGGCGTCTGTAGATTTGAGCCGTCCACCACCACTGGAGCATCGTCCTTGCCCATATGCGCAGTCAGGCAACCAGCAATCTCATCGCTGATATGGCAGTGAGCCTGCGTGCCAGTCATGCAGACGACATTCTGGCCCCTGTCAGCGCAGGGAGATGAATCGCCCCGAGCCGTCAGACATCCCGCGATCTCGGTGCTGTACTGCGACAAGGCCATACCCTGTCGGTCAGCGCAGTTCAGTGGCAAGACTGCCGGTGCATGCCAATCCGCGGTGAGCGTGTTCGCCTGCTCTTCTGCGTATCCTAGCGTGTTTGCTCGGGGCGCGGCGCTGTACTTGAAGCCTGCGCACGCAGCGTTGCGTCCAGCTCGGCGGGCAAGCTCCTGCCTCTTTTCACGGCTCGATTGAGGATTCCCCGACAGGCAGTCGGGCTCAAAGAGAACCTCTGCGGGGGATTCGGATCCAAGATGTCCGACAAGAAACAGACGGCGGCGTCGCTGGGCCACTCCGAAGAATTGCGCGTCCAGTACTCGCCATGCGAGACTATACCCGAGTTCATCCATTTCGCTGAGCAGCTGCCCGAAAGCGCCCCCATCCTCGCTCGTGAGCGCTCCTGGGACGTTTTCCCATAGAAACCAGCGAGGACGAAGCTCCTGTACGCATCGAATGTACTCGAACATAAGGCCGGACGCGCCTTTGAGACCCTCGCGCTTACCCGCCACCGAGAACGATTGACACGGGGATCCGCCAACAACAAGGTCGATAGCTCCATCGATTTCTTCCTTCCAGTCGATTTTGGTGATGTCTCCCAGATTGGGAACGTCTGGCCATCTCTCGGCCAGCACGGCGCACGGGAACGGCTCGATTTCCGAGAAGGCCAACGGCTCCCAGCCGAGTGGCTCCCAGGCGAGTGTCGCCGCCTCGACGCCGGAAAAAATGCTTACGTAGCGAAAGCCCAAGGGGTCCTCCTGACCGCGAACCTACAACGGTTCCCAGTCTCTGGCACCAAGAAAGACCCGACGGAGTCTTGCCGCAGCGGCAATTTCGCAGCTAGATAGCTATCTATCGACCTATATCGATCAGAAGTTTTCGCCCTATACGGCTTCGTCGCTACCAAGCTACAGACCTATCGGGCTATGTGGCTACACGGATACAGAGCTATTCGAATAGACAGGAAGTTTCAGTCCGATTTTTGCTCCATCCGATAGGGTGGATTTTGACTTATATGCACTATATATGTATCATGTCAGTATGATTGAGAACGGATACATAGAATTCGAGTGGGACGAGCGCAAGGCCGCCATCAACGTAAAGAAGCACGGAGTGAGCTTCGAATCGGCGGCCGATGCGTTCTCGGATCCATACGCCCGCGTCGTGTCGGATGGCAAGCACTCGGACTACGAGGAGAGATTCTTTCTGATAGGAATGGACTTGGAATCGCGTGTGCTGACGGTCTGCCACTGCGAGAGGAATGGTGGCTCCACCATCAGGATAATCTCGGCGAGAAAATCGACGAGGACAGAGGAACGGCAGTATTGGAGGTATCGAAATGAATGGTAAGGACGAGATTATGGAGATGCCCGCCGAGGTCGACTTCTCCGACAGCGTTCCGAACCCCTACATCGGCAAGGTCCGCCGCCGCGTCACCATGAATATCGACGGCGAGAACATCGACTACTTCAAGGCGGAAGCCGCCCGTACGGGCGTGCCGTACCAGGTCATCATCAACATGTTTCTCACCGAGTGTCGCGAACAGGGAAAGCATCTTGCATTCTCCTAGCACACCGGCTGGTGAGTGACGCGAGGTGATAAGGCGAAGCAACACAGGTAAATTGTCCTAAGGGTCGTGCCGCAAGCTCGACCCTTTTTCACGTTATCCCTCAATGACCGTCAACGTCGCGGTCCCACTCAGGCCGTGGTTCTTCCCGCGCTATACGCCTATCGAATTACGAGACTACCGCGCTACACTCATACCGTGCAACACGTCTACAGAGCTACACGCCTACCGGACTACACAGCCACACGCATAGCCGCCAGCCTGCGTAGCTACCTACCGCTCTTATCGGCGGGGGAGTGCGACAGCATATTCCTGAAGCCCTCCCGCCGCCGATTGAGTTCATCGAGTTCGTGAGCGAGGGCGGTCTTGTCTTCGAACAGGTCATCGACACTCATATCCTTATCCGGATCCAAGCCCAAGACTGTATCCATGATGACCGGATAGGATGTCCGGAGGGCATCGGTATCGCCGAAGCTGCGGATGATGAATCCGAGGCTGTTGCGGCTGGATTCGAGCAGCTGATCGTTGACGTAGAGAAGGGTGTCGTAGCCTTTTGCCGATGCGTCTTTGCTGAGCATGGCGACGATGGACATCCGCTCACCGTTTGACTTCTTGTCTACCTTTTCGGGTTTCAGAAGCTGCAGGCTACTCGGTACATAGCAGGATGAGCTGTGGTACTCGGCATTTACCTTTAGGCACCCGATGGCAAATTGCGCCGCATCGCCCGATATCCAGATCTCGGCGTTGACTCGGGTTGATAGGGGGTCGACCTTGCTGACATGGGTGGCGGAGCTGGCGAAGAGATTCATCATGCGTGCCGCCAAGGCTTTAGAAGGGAAGTATTGCGAGAGCGAGCTCCCCAAGTCACGCGTAGTCAACGTCCCGGTGACCGCTTTCTTATAGAGTACCCACGGTTTGACATGGCATTGATCGATATCGATGCCAACAAGGTGGTTAAATCTCTTCTTGGAAAATGTCACCTCGAGCATGCGGGTGTTTCCTTCCTCTCCATAGCAGATGAGGAAATCCTTTCCGCAGAGATTACGGTCGTATCCTTTTGCGAGATTGGAAATTCTCTGAACGTCCCTGTTGTCGGCTTTCATAGCGTCCTCCTTGCCTTTTCGACAAGGATTGCCCAGACAGTGGAAACCCAGCGAGTCATGCCGCAGCGGTATTTGACAAGCGCGAACTGAATGCCAAAAAAGGAGGAGGGGCGCGAAGCCCCTCCTCCTAGATAGTCTATAGCCCGGTTACCTGCCTGCCAGTTCGCTCCCCCCGAAACCATCGGGGTGCTTGGGGTCGAGCCCCTATACATGGGAAGTTCTATCGCGGCCATGCCCGCTATGCGTGTAGACGCACACCACGCCAAACGTCAGGTTTACCAGCCGGGGCTGAACTCTCGTTCGAGAGCAAAGATATTATAGCATCCACAAATCCGAAATGACCTGACACATTTGAATACAATCGGACTACTCAGCTACAGAGCTACATGGCTACGCCTAGGGAAGAATACGGAGATCATTTCGCTGTCCAAACCTTCGGCGCAATCACGCCGGGAGCACCGGCATTGAATCCAGTACGGTCGGCAGAAATTGAGACATCCCAATTCGAGCAATCGAGCATTAAGGAGCGGCAATTAGAGAAGGCGTAGCATGCGGTTTTCATTTTTGCGAAGTCGAGTCCGCCGAATTCAACGCTGTCGAGGGCGTGGCACTCACTAAACATTATGCCAATGAAGGTCGGAGATCCATTCCATCCGGCGAAACTGACGGTTTTAAGCGAGTAGCACGCGGTGCACATCGACTCAATGTTGGCAAGGCGTTCGACATTCATCCCCGAGAGATCGAGGACGGTCAAGGCATCACAGTGCCAAAAGGCGTGTTGCCAATTTATGCAGTCGGACATGTTGAATCTCTTGATATCGACTGTTCTCAAAATTGAGAACAGCTGGAACCAAAAGCTCATATCATGCGGTTTGATGCCGTAATCGACAACAGAAACAGACAAGATGTCATCGTGATGCTTAAACCAAGGACAATTTGTCGGACCGTTGTTATTAGAACTGTGATCGGTGTCCCAAGTTGCCCGATACGTTTCCGTCTCGAACCCTGTGTACACCTCAGTCACCCTGCGGTTATTCAGCATGTCACCGACTTTCGGCAGACCCTTACGTTTGTAGAACATGAGGCTGTGATCGTCCTCGGAGTATACGGCGAACGCCGTTCCGTGTACGGGGTCGACGATATCGGCGTCTGTCATCGACCCGTTGCCGCCGCCCGTGCCACCAGCTTCCCAGCTCCCCTTGTCGATCCCGTTGTCGAGCGTCCCCGCCACCGTGTTGAACTGGTTCCTGATCGCAGACGAGACCCACGGTCCCGCGATCAGCACCACCAGGACCATGATCGCGATGATCAGGACGTACTCGATAGTCGACTGCCCTTTCGGGAGGCGGGTAAATCTCGGAGATACCCCCCCCC
>NZ_JBBNJW010000011.1:0-66577 GCF_040093305.1 Collinsella sp. CLA-AA-H302 | reverse complement strand
CGATTGGGACAGGCGGGCCTTCGAGACCGAGCGCAAAATGGATTCTAAAAAACACCTTGCCAAATAGGAGCGTCAGGGGGCATGGGCAGGCGCAGCGCGAAGCGCAAAGCGCCAGCCCATGCATGCCCGAGGACGTTTGCAAGACTAAACCCCGGTCCCCGCGATGGGAGGGCTTAGCGGTCGACCCTGGCCGACCACTCCCAGCAGCCCACCGGCTCGCCGTCGATGAGTACGTTGCCCCCGTCGAAGTCTTGATAACACAGGTCGTTGAATTGGTGGATCCACACGCCGTGGTTGAACGTCTTCTTGGCCGAGCCGTCGGCCTCGCGATACACGCCGGTCAGGTCCTCGACATGGCTAAAGTAGGTGAGATGCACGTTGGCGCCGGCACCGCGCAGGCGCGCGAACAGCGGCAGCACGGTCTGTTGCGGGTGCACGAGCTCGTCGCCCTTGGAGTGCGTAAACCACAGCGGCGTCTTGGCGAGCGCGGCCACGTCCTCGTCCGTGGCGTTGTACCACGGGGCGCAGCAGGGAAGGCCCGCGGCGAAGAAATCGGGGTAGTCGGCGCACAGGCGCAGGGTCATAAAGCCGCCGTTGGAAAGACCGGCGACCACGATGCGGTCGGTGTCGATGCGGTCGACATGCTCGGCGACAAACTCGTCGATAAGCGCCTTGAGCACGGAGGAGTAGATGCTCTGGTTGGAGCGACCGAGTTGCTCGACGCCGTTGTCCATCCAAAACGTGGGCGACTGCGGCACGAGCACCCAGGCAAAGCCGCCAAAGTAGCGCTGGATCTGCGCCTGACTAATGGCCGTCACGCGGTTGCCGATATAGGCGCGCGTAGCGCCTTCGCCTTGCGTGGCGCCCTTTCCCTCGCCGGCGCCGTGCAGATACACCACGAGCGGTGCCTTTTGGGGCACGACCGTTGCCTCGGGCACAAAGGGGTTGAAGCATGCCGAGTCCTCGGCCTTAAAGCTGGGCTCAAAGAAGCCGTATTCGAGCGCGATGCCGTTGACGGCGGTCTTTTGCGTGGCGTTGCTCCAGCCTTTGAGCGCGGGGCAGATATCGCCACGGCAGGTGTCGAAGACCAGGCCGCAGGTGGGATCGTCGCCGTCGTTGCCGGGAAGAGCTGTGAGCTGCGTGATGCGCAGCTGGTCATCGAGCATGCGCGAGCCCATGACGCCGCCTTCGATGGTCTTGGTCAGGCGCTGCTCGGCGACCTCGAGCGCCACGTGGGTGCCCACAGCGAGCTTGCGCCCGTTCTCGTCGCACGGATATGCGGCGAGAATGTCGATGTAACCCACGGAGGGCGCGGCATGGTCGGCGCCGCGCTCCTTGCGCATCAGAACCTCGCCCGAGCGCTCGTGACGCTCTACATATATATGGAAGGTGTTCGCGTCGATGTCGTTGGCGCGCACGGTGCAGGGCAGGTCGAGTACGACCTTGCTGATCCAGGGGCCAAAGTCGCCCAAGGTGGTGACGGTTGCGTAGGTACACAATTTGAGCTCCATGAGCTGCCTCCCTTGCGCCGCGAATGCCTGGCATCTGCGGCAATACAAACTAAACATGTTTAGTGTAATCTAGAATTGAAGAATAACCAGATGAACTCGGTAAACGGCAAAATTGAACACGTCGTGAGCTACTAAACATATGTTTACTAGCTTCTAGCAGGGATTCTGTTGATGAGTTAACAGATCAGTGAGGTGTTCATCAAAATAAAATCCCACGTAAATGGCTATATATCAATAGAGGGTCAAAGAGACCATTTCCCGCCATTCAAATACGTTCACCCCCGATTTCCTACCGTTCACCGGACTGTAGACGGCAAAATTGCCATAAATTCGGCGCTCCGTGTAAACTAAAGCCCGTAAACGTTCAGTAAACACCTTGTTTACAAAAGCGTATCCAAGGGTCCGGCAACCGTAAGGGGTTATAGTCGCCGGGCCAAAGGCGTGCCTAAGCCCAAGGGGGCTGGCACACGAAGATATGGGGAGGGGTCCCATGGCAGTAGATAACAAGCAGATTGCCACCGATGTCCTCGAGCTCGTGGGCGGTGCGGAGAATGTTTCCGTCGCCACCAACTGCATGACGCGCCTGCGCCTGACGCTCAAGGACAACAACAAGGCCGACGTGGAGAAGATCAAGAAGGTCAAGGGTGTTCTGGGATGCCAGTTCGCCGGCAGCCAGCTCCAGGTCATCATCGGCCAGAACGTGCCCAAGGTGCTCGCCGAGTTCGTCGCCATCTCCGGCGTCAAGCAGGGTGCCGCCGTCGACGAGAACCTCGATGCTTCCAAGCAGAAGTTCGAGCTCAAGAACCTGCCGAACATCATCCTTGACTATCTGTCGGGCTCCATGACCCAGCTCATCCCGCTGCTCATGGCCGGCGGTCTGTTCCGTACCATCGCGGCCGTCCTCGGCCCCACCATGCTCGGTGTGCTCTCGGCCGACGACCCGACCTATACGTTCCTCTACACCACGCTGTACGAGGCCACGTTCACCTTTATCCCCATCTACCTGGGTTATGCCGCGGCTAAGAAGCTCGGCGCCAGCCCGGTGCTCGGCATGCTGCTCGGTGGCGCCCTCATGGCTCCTTCCGTGGTGAGCGTCGCCACCCAGGAGGGCGGCGGCATCATCTCCGTCTACGGCATCCAGATCGCTGCTGCCAACTACCAGCAGTCCGTCCTGCCGATCATTCTCTCGGTGCCCGTCCTGTACTTTGTTGAGAAGTTCTTTAAGAAGGTCATGCCCGACGTGCTCTCCACGGTCTTCACGCCGTTCTGCACCATGATCGTCACGATCCCCATCGCCTTCATCGTCCTCGCCCCCATCGGCAACGAGATCGGTACGCTGATCGCTAACGCGCTCTTCGGCCTTGCTGACCTTGGCGGCATCGGTATCCTGATCGTCATGGCCGTCCTCGGCGCCTTCTGGCAGCTCTTCGTGGTCTGCGGCATGCACATGCCCGTCATCCTGCTCGCCCAGGTTCAGATCATCGCTGCCGGTTACGATCCCTTCGTCTTCGTTTCCACCAACTGCGCTATGGCCGCTGTCTGGGGCTGCGCCTTCGGTGCCTTCCTCAAGATGAAGAACCCCGACGAGAAGTCTCTCGCCATCGGTTACGTCATCTCCGCCATCGCCGGCGGCGTCACCGAGCCCGCGCTCTTCGGCATCCTCATGCGCTTCCGTCGCACCATGTTTGGCATGTTCATCGGCGGTGCCATCGGCGCTGTGTTCTCCGGCCTCATGGGGGTTACCTACTACCTCGCAGGCGGTGCCTCCAACTTCCTGGTCTTCACCAACTACCTGCAGGGTGGCCAGATGAACACCGTCTGGGCTATCGTTGGTATGGCAATCTCCTTTGTCATCGCCGCTGCCGTCGTCTTTGTCTCCGGCTTCTCCAAGGAGGAGCTCGCCGAGATGGAGGCCTAAGGCCAAACCGTTCGGTCGCATAAGACCTCACCTACACGACAGGGCCCCGTCAGGCGTAAGCCCGGCGGGGCCCTTCTTGCAAGGTAGACTGATGGAGGCGGGTGAGATTCGCCCGCGAGGGTTTGCCAAGCGCCGGGGGCTTTCGCGCGGGGTTATCGCGAAAGCCCCCGGCGGTTCGCAAATCCTTTATCAAACGAAAGGACATGCAGATGAGTTTGGGAAAGCTGACCGCCAACGGTCGCCAGGACGGCTTTTTGTGCGAGGGCAAACCGTTCTTCTGGTTTGCCGATACGTGCTGGAGCGCATTTACGAGCATCGCCGAGAACGACTGGGATTACTACCTGACCCGCCGTGCCGAGCAGGGCATGAACGTGCTGCAGATCAACACGTTGCCGCAGTGGGATCGCTGCTGTCCCGACCTGGGCATTTGGCCCTATGCCAGCGAGGATGGCGTGCACTTTGATTGGTCCTGCCCCAACCAGGCGTATTGGGATCGTGCCGCCGCCATGTGCCGCGCGGCCGTGGAGCACGGCATTCGCCCGGCGCTCGTGCTTATGTGGTGCAACTACGTGCCCGGTACCTGGGGTGCCAAGATCGCCGAGCGTTGCGGCGCCGAGGTTATGCCGCGTGAGGAGGTCCGTGCCCACGTTGCCCGCGTCGTCGAGAACCTGGGCGAGTTCGACCCCGTCTACGTAGTGACGGGCGATACCGACTTTGCCGGCGACGAGGCGATCGTCTATTACGAGGACGCGCTCGACGAGGTCGTCAAGCGCGCGCCCGAGGCACTGCGCACCATGCATATCAACCGCGGCAATCGTACCATTCCGGCGCAGTATCTGGGCCGTCTGGACTTTTACATGTTCCAGCCCGGCCACAACTACGAGGGCCAGCCCGAGGCATGGCGTCTGCCGCAGGACTTTATCGCCAACTATCCCAAAAAGCCGATGGTCAACTCCGAGCCTTGCTACGAGCAGATGGGTGCGTCGCGCAACGTCTACTGGCGTTTTACCGCGCAGGATTGCCGCGCGAGCGTATGGTCGTCGATTCTTGCCGGCGCCAGTGCCGGCGTGACCTATGGCGCGCACGGCGTTTGGAACTGGCAGACATCGCGCAGCCAGGGTTCGGTCCTGGGCGAGGGCTTTGACATGCCCTTCCGCTGGCAAGAGTGCCTGCAGTTTGCGGGTGTGTGGGACTTTGGCGCGATCGAGCATGTGCTTGCCAGCCTAGGCGCTACTGCCGGTGACGATGCGCTTGCCGTGGTTCCGGCGCAGGAGCTGCTCGATGACGCGCGCGAGGCCATCCGTGTGGCGCGCGTTGGCGATCGCGTCGTCACGTACCTGCCGCGCACCACGGCGCTCAAGTTTAAGCTCGACGGCGCGCGTGGCTGGACGGCGACGGTCCTCGACATGGAGGACAAGCGCATCGCAAAACTGCCCGTCCGTGACAACGGTGACGGCACCGTGCGCGTGGCGCAGCATCCCTTTGAGCACGACGCTCTGGTGATCCTGACACCCGAGCGCTAACGGCTCTTCTCCAGCATTTACTACTCATTGGGGACAGACTTAAATGAGTGCCCAATGACTATCCGCAGAATGAGAGTGGATAATCTTCCGTTTTTGGCCTTCATACAGGCTCAAAGTGGGAGATTATCCACTCTCGTCATTTGATTGGCACTTGCACTCATTGGGGACGTACTTAAATGAGTGACAGTTGGGGACGCTCCTTGTCGAGCTGCGGGCCGTACGTGCCCCTTCTGGGTCATGCGGCTCAAAACCGGTGTATGCCGTGGGCTGTTGGGGTCAAATTGGCGGCATTTCGAGGATGGGTTCGATATTGGGACTGGTTCTCTAATAGAATAGATTTGCAGGCAATTAAACGACTGCGGGGGGGGGGTATTCATGAGAGGTATGGGAGACGCAACGGCGTATTTGCGTCGGGGCATTCGGGAGATTATATGCCTGGCGCTGTTCTATTTTACGTTTTTGGCTGGCGAGTACCTCTTCGACGTGCGTGTGGCCGAGTTTGTGCCGCCGAGTGAGGTCGTTGTCTACGAGAGCCTCATCATCGGTGCGAGCGTGATCGGCTTTTTTGTGCGTCCTATTCTGTACTATCGCCGCCCCCGTGCGATCGATACGACGAGCGACATCACGGGCGTGCTGCTGGTAGCGGCATTGCTGCTGATGATTATGGCGGTACAGTTTGGGGTGCTAATTGCCGGCGGTTTGATGGCATGCTGCACGCTGGGCTACTGCGGATCGACCGCCCACGCCAACTTTGCGCGGCGCTTTGCGCGGACGCCGTATTTGGCGCGCGCGGCGGCACTTTCGTATGGCCTGGGTGTTCTGGTGCAGGTACTCAACCATATGGTGATGCCCGCGGGGATTCCGCAACAGTTTGTTCTTGTTGCCTGTGCGGTTGTGCAGGTAGCGCTGCTCCACGACGCTCGTCGTGCCAAGCTGCGCGGTGAATCTGAGCCTGGGCTCGAGTCCGATATCGCCGAGCTTTCGGTGGATGCGTCGGAGTTTGGCGCCAAGTGGCAAGACGATTCTGAATCAACGGCGGCTTTTCGGCGCGCCGTGGTGCGTCTGACGGTCGCAATCGCCTGCCTTACCGGTGTGTTTGCCGCCCTCAATGCAGGGCTCACGACCTCGCAAGCCGCAGGGTCCGTTGACTTGGGCGATTGGTCGCGCTTGCTGATGGGCGTGAGCGCTCTGCTCGCCGGCGCCCTATTTGACCTGCACGATCGTTCGTATATGAACATCACCATGACTTGCACTGCCATGTTGTCCGCGCTTTCGTTCTTTGTCTTGCTCGTCGACGGCAATGGCGGCAATGCGCTTGCGGCCATTGCGATTTTCTATCTGGGTTCGGGCTTCTTCGTGGTGTTTTTCACGACGAAATTTGCTGCCATTTCGGTTTATGCGCACTGGTCGTATCTGTGGCCGTGCATGGGCCGTGTCATCAACAACGTTTGCGCGATGTTCGTGACGGCGCCGGCGGTGGCGATTGTTTCGAGCCAGAACGTGCTGCTGGCGGTGGGTGCTGGGCTCGTGCTGTTTGTGGGTATTGCGATTTCACTGCTGGGACAGTTTGGGCATAGGACCGATGACGTTGCGGCGCTGAACGAGCTGGCGTTTGCTGCCGACGACCTTGATGATGGCTCCGTGTCTACCCAAAGCGAGCCCGCTCCCGCGGAGGCATCGGAGCTCACGCTCGATGAGCGCCTCGATGCCTTCGCCGCTGCCTTTGAGCTTACGCAGCGCGAGCGCGATATTCTGGAGGCCTTGGTCGCATCGCACGAGAGTGTTCAAGACATCGCCGCAACGCTCTTCCTTTCGCGCTCCACGCTCTACCGTCATATCGCCTCGATCAACAAAAAGACCGGCGCCTCCTCACGTGTGGCCCTCATCAACTTTTTCTGGTCCTGGACACCCAAGAACTAGCTCATTTGGGACGGGGCTTTTTTAGCTGTTTTGGGCCGCCGCGGCCAGCGGGGGCGGGTCGCGGCGGCCCACGCATTCTTGACGATAGCGACGACGATACTACAGCAGCTCGCCGTGGCGGGCGATGTAGCGGCGCTTGGCCAGCTGGGTGAGCGCGATGTAGGCGGCGACGATGCCGATGAGCAGCGCGAAAAAGCTCGGCGGCAGCGGCATGAGGCCGAGTGCATCGGCGATGGGGCTTGCCGGCAACCAAGTGACGAGCGCCAGGCCCAGCACGGTGAGAACGCACAGCGCGGGCGCGGCGTGGTCGCGCGGGCTCGGCAGGCGCGGGGAGCGCAACATGTGGATCACGAGTGTCTGCGACCACATGGACTCGACAAACCAGCCACTCTGGAAGAGCGCAGCAAAGGTCGCCATACCCGCGACGTCGCCCGCGGCGGCAAGCTCGGCCCAGCTCGCGCCCACGGCGGCTGGGCACACCACAAAGAAGAGCGCGGCGAAGGTCACAATGTCAAACAGCGAGCTCACGGGGCCCAGCTCGAGCATAAAGCCCTTGATGGACGCGGCGTCCCAGGCGCGCGGGCGGGCGATCCAGACGTCGTCGACGGTGTCCCACGGCAGCGCGATGCACACGATCTCGTAGACCAGCGACAGCAGCACCAGCTGCAGGGCGCTCATGGGCAAAAACGGCAAGAACAGGCTCGCGACGGTCACGGACAGCACGTTGCCAAAGTTGGAGCTCACCGTGGTCTTGAGGTACTTGAGCAGGTTGCCGTAGGTGCGACGGCCTTCGATGATGCCGCGCTCGAGCACGCCCAGGTCCTTTTGGAGCAAGATGATATCGGCGGATTCCTTGGCGATGTCGACGGCGGAGTCGACCGAGATGCCGCAGTCGCTCGCACGCATGGCGGCGGCGTCGTTAATGCCGTCGCCCATAAAGCCCACGGTGTGGCCGAGCAGCTCGCGCATGACGCGCACCAGACGCGCCTTCTGCAGCGGCGAGAGCTTGGCGAAGAGATGGGTGTTCTCGGCGCGCTCGGCAAGCTCGGCGTCATCGAGTGCATCGATCTCGGAGCCGAGCAAGACGTTGCTCGCGTCGATGCCGATCTGTTCGCAGACGGTGGCGGCGACACGGTCGTTGTCGCCGGTCAGGACCTTGACCGCCACGCCCTTGGCCTCGAGGGTGGCGACGGCGCCCGCGGCACTCGCCTTGGGCGGATCGAGGAAAGCCAAAAAGCCCATCAGCACCATGTCACATTCGTCGGCAATGCCAAACTCGCCGACGCAGCGCGGATTGGTTTTCTGCGCCACGGCAATCACGCGCAGGCCCTCGGCGTTGAGCCGGGCGACCTGCTTGCGAATCTGGGCGAGCTTGTCTTTGGTGAGTGGCTGGGCGATGCCATCGACCTCGACAAAGGAGCAGATCTCGAGCATTTCCTCGGCAGCTCCCTTGGTGACCATCTGGGTTTTGCCTTGGGCGTCGGCGACAACCACGCTCAGGCGACGGCGCGAGAAATCGAAGGGCACCTCGTCGACCTTGGTGTAGCGGTCTCGCAGGCTCTGGCCCAGCATGGACTCGGGCACGACGGTCGAGGGCGTCACGTCGGCGCGGTCGATGACGGCCAGGTCGATAAGGTTTTTGAGGCCGGTCTGGAAGAAACTGTTCAAAAACGCATGGCGCAGCACGCGCACGTCCTCGTTGCCGTCGATGTTGAGGTAGCGCTCGAGCACGATGCGGTCTTCGGTGAGGGTACCGGTCTTGTCGCAGCACAGGACGTCCATCGCACCGAGGTTTTGGATCGCCGGCAGCTCCTTGACGATAACCTGGCGACGGGCGAGGTTCTTGGCGCCCTGCGACAGGCTCGTGGTCACGATGACGGGGAGCATCTGCGGCGTGATACCCACGGCCACGCTCGTGGCGAACAGCAGTGCATCGATGACGTTGCCCTTGGTGGCGGCGTTGATGGCAAAGACGGCCGGCGCCATTACGAGCATGAGGCGCACGAGTAGCATGGAGACGCTCGAGACGCCGCGGTCAAACGCGCTCTTCTCGCCGCGCCCGTTGAGCATCTTGGCGATGCCGCCCAGGTAGGTGTCCGAGCCGGTGGCAACGACAAGCGCCATGGCGGTGCCGTTTTGCACGGAGGTGCCGGTAAAGACGATGCTCTTGCAGGCAGAGAGCGGCAGCGCAGAGCTGTCGGCGCCCTCGATGACAACTGCGGCAGTGGTCTTCTCGACGGCCTCGCTCTCGCCCGTGAGCGCGGACTCGATCACAAACAGGTCGCGCGCCGTGATGATGCGGGCATCGGCCGGCACCATATCGCCGGCAGAGAGGCGGATCACATCGCCGGGGACGAGCTCGTCGAAGGGAATCTCGATGCGTCCGCCGTCGCGCAGGGCACAGCAGGTGTTGGAGACCAGGTCTTTGAGGGCCTCGGCCGCATTGCCGCTGCGGGCTTCCTGGATAAACTTCATGCCACCCGATACCAGCAGCATGATGCCGATGACGATGACCGTGGAGGGGTCGCGCTGGGGCTCGGGCACGGCGAGCACGTCGATGTAGAGCGAGACCAGCGCGAGCGCGGCGAGGATGCCGGCGAAGGGGTCGATGAACGCGTCGGCGATGTGGCGGGCAAGCGTCTTGGTCGGCGCCTCGATGGTGTTGGGGCCGACGGCGTTCAGGCGCTCGGCGGCGTGCTCGGCGGTGAGGCCGTCGGCCGTGGCGTCAAGCAGCACGAGGGCATCCTCGGCGCTATGGGTGGCGGCGAATATGGTGTTCTTAGACAGGCCGGCGTGAGCGGCGGGGCGCGCCGTGCGGCGGCGCTTGGAGATAGCTTCGAGTACCGTAGCGGTTTTGAGCATCAGCATAGGGTCCTCCTTGTTAAAGGGAGTTAGCGTACGTGTCGTATTTGCTTCAAAAAAACCTAGATGTCGCCCACGTCATACTCACGAACCACCACAAAGGGGACAGGCACCTTTGTGGCGGTTTTGACGATCGGTTAGTGGCGCTTATGCGTGTGCGGAATCCTCGCGGCGTGCCGAGGGCGACATGCAGGTTTTTCGACTATGGCTGCCTTCCATGGCACACCTCCTTAAGGCCGGGCGCGATGCGCTTCAGGTATCACGTACCCGTTACAATCCGCTCGTATTCTTGATGAGGGGGTTTGTCGTGTCAACCCCTTTGTTTGGAAAACCATTGCCCCTGACAAAGCCTTTACAGAATGCCGAGGCCCCAAAGCGCGCCCGCAACGCGCCCTGCCTGCGCTAAACTGGAAGGCACGTACGCGATTACGAGAGGAGCCCGCATGGAGGCTTACAAGCAAGAGTTCATCAAGTTCATGGTTGAGTCCGACGTTCTTAAATTCGGCAGCTTTACGCTCAAGAGCGGCCGTCAGTCCCCGTTCTTTATGAACGCCGGCGCCTATGTGACGGGCTATCAGCTCAAGAAGCTGGGCGAGTATTACGCCCAGGCCATCCACGATAACTTTGGCGACGACTTTGACGTGCTGTTTGGACCGGCCTACAAGGGTATTCCGCTGGCCGTCGTGACCGCCATTGCCTACCACGAGCTGTACGGCAAGGAGGTCAAGTACTGCTGCGATCGCAAGGAGGCCAAGGACCACGGCGCCGACAAGGGCAACCTGCTGGGCTACGAGCCCCAGGACGGCGACCGCGTGGTCATGGTCGAGGACGTCACCACCAGCGGTAAGTCCATCGACGAGACCTATCCCAAGGTCAAGGCTGCTGCCGATGTCGAGATCAAGGGCCTCATCGTGTCCCTCAACCGCATGGAGGTCGGCAAGGGTGGCGTGACCACCGCGCAGAAGGAGATCGAGGCCAAGTACGGTTTCCCCGTCGCGAGCATCGTCTCCATGGCCGAGGTCGTCGAGACCCTCTACAACCACGAGATCGACGGCAAGGTCGTCATCGATGACGAGCTCAAGGCCGCTATCGACGCCTACTACGAGCAGTACGGAGTCCGTTAGTTACGCGGTTTTACCAAACCGCGTAACAGCTCGACGCTGCAAACCCGCCAGAGCGGCAATCTGCCTTTCAACTTCGGCGGCATGACCAGAAGGTCAATGCCGCCTCGTTTCAAGGCACCTTGCTCGCTCTGGCGGGTTTTCGCTGTCTGCGCTAAAACATCGGCACTCCCGTTGCTGGCGATGCGGCATCTGGGGACACTCCTGATGTAGTCATTGGGGACGTTCTTAAATGACTACTTAGGATGAGTGTCCAAAAATCCGCGCTCGTTCGATTGGCGCATGTCTACGCAGCGTAGGTTGTCGAGCCTGGCCTTCAAATGGATACTGACTGTCGAACCGGTTCACTCCATTTCTTCAATTTGATTGGACAGCCCATGAACCAGACACGGCAAACCAATGCCTCCCATACTTTTTTGGCAGCGCATGCCATCAAGCAGCTGCGCGAAGAGCGCGGCCTCACCCAGCGCGCCCTGGCGGAAAGCCTTGGCGTGACCGATAAAGCCGTCAGCAAGTGGGAATCCGGCCGCGGCCTTCCCGACATTTCCCTCGTTGAGCCTTTGGCCCAGAGACTCGGCATAAGCGTGGCCGAGCTTTTGGCTGGTGACATTCGGGCCAACGCCAACCGTGCAGGCAATATGCTCAAAGGCGTCTTTTACGTTTGCCCTATCTGCGGAAACGTTGTGCACGCGCTCGGAGAAGGCAGCTTTAGCTGCTGTGGCTCCACGATGTTTCCCCAGGAGGCCGAAGAGCCGGACGCGGACCACGCCTTTTCCATCGAGCGCATCGAGGACGATTGGTACGTCACGCTCGATCATCCCATGACCAAGGATCACTACATTAGCTTTGTGGCATATGCGACTATGGACGGCATCTGCTTTAAGAAGCTCTATCCAGAGCAATCGGTGCAGCCGCGCTTCCATATTACCGGGCGCGGCAGGATATATCTTTACTGCAACCAACACGGACTCTTTACGTCGCTGACGCCTCGCAAATAACGGCTGTCTATCCGCCCTCCTCATGCGTTCCCAGGGGACCCAAAATGAGCGTGGATAATCTCCCGGTTTTGGCCTGTGTGCGGGCTCAAAGTGGGAGATTATCCACGCTCGTTAGGTTAGTGTCTGAAAATCCACGCTCGTCGCTACTTGAGCCCGGGCAGGCGGGTGTAGGGAAACGACCGCTCTAAGAACTCGGAGCAGCGGGCGTAATCTTTGGCAAAGTAGCTGCTGTAGAGCGAATCGAGCACGTATTGCACGGCGATGTGGCTGGCGAATTGCGTGATGCGGTGCGTCATGCTCTCGTGGTCGCTTACCGTGAGATAGGCGGCAAAGCCGGGGTGAATGCGGGCACAGTACGGCGTGCCGATGACGATGACCGGGACATGTCGACTGCTAAGGATCGGCAAGATCTCCTTGAGGTTGGGGGCAAGGCCGCTGTAGGAGATGATGATTGCCACATGGTCGGGACCCGAGGCGAGTGCCGTGCGCACCTGCGCCTCGACGCTGTCGTGGCACGTCGCGCTTTTGCCGGCGGAAAGCAGGCGATCGCGGAACATTCCCGCTGGATACAGGTTATGCGAGCCCGTGTAGATGTCCACGGTGCCGGCGCGCATGATGAGCTTGGCGGCGTGGTCGAGCTGTGCAGGGTCGAGCAGCTCCTGCGTTTCGGCCAAGGTGGTCTGGTAGAGCCCCTCCATGCGCTCCATCACCTGCGCAGGGGTGGAGGTGGCATCGAAGGGAAAGTTGATGTCCACGTCGCGCCGGTTGCCCGCCTCGGTCGCCTGGCGGATGAGCTCGACCTTGAGGTCTTTGAAGCCCTCGAGGCCGAGCTTTTTGCAAAAGCGGTGAACGCTCGCGACCGAAACGTTGGCGCGCGCGGCAAATTCCTTAATGGAAAGCCCGCGCACATCCTCGCCCATGGCGAGGGCCGTTCGCCCAAGTTGTTGCTCGGTGGGGGTGAGGCTTTTGCCCTGCGTGATCTTCCGCCTGATATCCATATGGCTCCTATGCGTTTGCGTCGCGATAAACCAATCATAGCGATAAATAAAACGTTCGGCTTGGCTGGGAGTTTTGGTCCGCCGGTCTATGAACGACGGACCGCTCGACGCTGCGCGGGCCCTTGGCACGGCACCTTGGGCTTCAATCGTCGGGCGCGTGCGGAAGCACACATCCCTCCTCTTTCGGCCCAATTTGCCGCACCAGGGGCCCGCTCGCTGTTGTGGGCTCAACATAGGGCGCTGTCCTTGTTGGGCCGTTTGCGCCCGGGGCGTTACCCGAGCACGCGTACGGGCCCCAAGAGACCGCTGGGCTCGGAGGGCTCGGTCATGCCGAACACGTCGGGGACGGCGTGATCGAGGGTGTTGACGATGTCGATCGTAAGCGCGTGCTCACCGGCCAAAAGCGCGCCGGCCTCAAAGCGGTAAGGCGGACAGATGCGCGTGCCGAGGGATTTGCCGTCGAGGGTGACGGTTGCGGTCTCAAAGACCTCGCCAAGGTCGATGACGGTGCGGGTGGCCGCTTCGCCCAGGACAAAGGAAGCCCGGTAGCGGAATGTGCCGGCCTTGCCGGGGAACTCGGCCGAGGAAAGGTCGTGCAGGTCTGCAAGCTCAACAGGCTCGCCAAAGGCATCGGTGCCAGGGGCAGAGAAGGCAACCGCCCAGGGCCCGTCGATGCATGCGGCTTCGTCTCCAACGGTTGCCGCGCCGGCGGAACCTGTAGCCCCAAGGACCACGATGCAGCTCTCGTAGGGAGCCAACTCGAGCGTGCCGTCAAAGGCGGCGGGCTCGGTGCCGTTGAGCAGGTCGAGGCGCGCGCCTGCAACGGGTGTGCCGTCGGCAAGCGCAACCTGAGTGGAGATACCCTGCTTGGGATGCTCGTTGACGAGCATCAGATAGCTCTCGCCCGCCCGCTCGTAGCGCAGTGCGCGCAGCCAGGGCTGGGGCTCGGCGCAAACCACGGTCTGCATGCCGGTATTGGCAAGTGTGCCTGCGAGCTCGGTGGTCGCCAGGAGTTTGATGCCGGCGAGCGCGGTTGCATCCAGGGAGGCAAAGCCCTCGCGGCCTGCAGTGTCGCCGTCGTAGCGCTTGTTCGGCAACTCATCCAGCGCGTACACGGCAACACCTGCGGCTGCGGCGCGCGCGGCAAAGTCGAGCACGGCTCCGCCGACAAACTCGGCTCCGGGCATCACCAGGCAGCGGTATGCCTGACCGTTCACGCTAAAGCCGCTACCGTCTGCGGCAATTTCAACGGCATAGCGCCCTGCGTCCTCAAATGCCTCTGCCGGCACGATGTCAAAGTCGACCTGCGCGCGCATAAGCTCGGAGGCGGCATGCTGCATAAAGTTCGCCTCGCCTGCCCACTCGGCGTCCGCATGGTAGAGAAGCGCCACCGGGGTCGTTGCACGCCCGCCGCTCAGCAGACTCGCCGTACGGTTCATGTAGCTCATGAGCTGCCCAAAGTGTGCAAACTGGGTGTTTTGGCCATGCGCATAGAAATGCGGCGGGCAGTCCCAGTCGGGGAAGGCGGCCATGCTAAAGGCATGCGGCACAAACCAATTGACGCCGCGCACCAAAAAATGATCGGCGATCCACTTCATCTCGCGCAGGCCTTCGTGCCATCCAAATGCGCCAAAGACCTCGGCCATGCAGCGCCCCTGCTTTTTGGGGTCGAGGTGTGCTGCCGAGGAGCCCAGCTTGGGCAGCACGTAGTTATAGAACTCGAGGTCCCATACGCCGCGTCCGTAGCTGTGAAGGCCGCGGTCCATGCCGGGCACAAGCTGGTTGATCACGATGTCGACGCCCGCCATGTCCTGACCGCCCACGGCGCGGAAGTAGTGCCCGGCGCCCACGCCCAGGCGCGCGTGGCAGTCCTTGTCTTCGATTACGTGACCGATGTATTGCACGCCGTGCGCGCGGCACCAGTCGCCGAGCTGGTCGCAGAAGCACTCCTTATAGAGGGTACTCGCGATGTCCATATAGACGTGGCGTACATGCGCGCCGGCCGGCTCGCGGTCCCACAGGTGCGGGAGCTCGTCCAGGTAGCGCTCGCCCAGCGCCGTGCGCAGGCGACGCTCAAGCTCGGCCGACCAGGGCAGGGGCGCGGTGGCCTTGCCGATGAGCGTATCCGAGATGCCGTCGGGGCCCGTGGTGCCCTTCTCGTTGGCAAATCCGGGCTCATCGGAGAAAAAGCCCAGGATCGTCTTGCCAAACTCATCGCCCAGATGCTCAAAATGCGGCTCGTAGACAGCATCGATGAGCTGCGCCACCGAGGCGCGGTCGACCATATTGATGTAGTCCTCGTTGTAGGAGGTCTTGCCGCTCGTGAACATCACGCATGCCTGCGTGAGGCCCGCAGGTGCATCGAAGACCAGGCGGCTGGGGTTGCCGTCTGCATCGTCGATTACTCGGTAAGCGACGTCGACGGGGCTGCCGTCCTGCATAAATGTCACGCCGTAGAAGTGCTCGGTTTTGTCGAACATGTTGGCGAGCGCGATGCTTGCGGCGGACGTGGGACCCACGATGTTGAGTGTGCGGTGCGTGAGAACGATCTTGCGGAGCTCGGGCACGGCCTCCTTGACGGCGCCGTTGGCAAAGCCCGTGGGGAAGTGCGCGTCGTCCAAGATCCAGAGCTTAAGGCCCAGCTGCTTGCACTCGTCAATGACAAAGCGCAGATCGCGCCACCAGCCCTCGCCGCAAAAATCGGGGTGTGGGCGGCTTTCGAGACAGACCTCGTGGATGTCGGCGCCGGCGATCTTTTTCAGATACTCGGCAATGGTTTTATGGCTCTCGCCCTTCATCCACAAAAACGGAAGCACGTGGTTGTCGTATGTGCCCTCGAGCACCTGCTGATAGTACGCGGTCATGGATCCTCCTTGGCTCGATCGATCTGCTGCATAGCACAGATTATGGACGCGTCGGCGCGTTCTGCTAATATCTGAATCACGACGAACTATGACCAAATCAACGATTGGCAAGCCATGGAGATCGACGAGCTCGAGCGTAGGCTCAGCGAACTGAGCGCCAGTGAGATCGCTTATAAAGACGGCATGGCATTTGATTGGTCGATTATGACCGAGCATGTCGAAACCGACGGATGCCCAGTGCGCAAGATTGGGCAGCCAGGGTTTGCCTACGCCCAGCCCGGCATGCCGCGTGGCCTGACGATAAGGAAAAACTCGCGCTTTAATGCAGTTCCCGAGCACGTGCATGATTACGTGGAGCTGAGCTATGTGTATCGCGGACGCTGCCCGCAGACGGTGGCGGGGGAGAGGCTCGAACTGGGCCGCAACGAGGTGCTTTTGCTCGACGCCCTCTGCCCGCATGCCGTGGCGGCGCTTGGTGAGGACGACATCATGCTGAGCATGACCGTTTCACGCTCTTTTTTGCGCCGGAGCCTCGAGTCGAGCCTCTCGCGCGAGAGCGCGGTCTCGCGGTTTTTGTTCAACGCGCTCAACAGCGAGACGGACCATCGGGGCCATGTCCGTTTTCATTGCGGCGAGAGCCGTCGGATTCGGCGCTACATGCAGGAGATGCTCTGTGAGCTGTATGACCCGAGCCCTAATGGTCCCGAGATCGTCCTGCGTCTGTTTCAGCTGTTTTTGGCCGAGCTCATGGATTGCTACGAGCGCAAGCTGGTGCGCGGCGCGGCGGACGGCGCGGCGGGGCCCACTGCCCTGGTGACGGGAATGCTCGGTTATATCGATCGCGAATTCGCTGCATGCTCCCTCGAGGGGATGGCGGCGGAGTTTGGCTTGAGCCCTAATTATGCGACGGCGCTCCTCAAGCGGCATGTGGGCAAGACCTTTAGGCAGCTTGTGCAGGAGCGACGCCTGGTGCGTGCGGCCGAGCTTCTGCGCGGTGGCGCCACGGCCGGGGCGGCTGCGCATGCGGTGGGCTATGAAAACATGAGCTTCTTCTACCGTAAGTTTCACGACAAGTATGGCTGCACCCCCGCGGCATACCGCCGGTAAGCGCGGGGCGGATCGTCTTCGCTCCTTCGGTGTCAAAAAGTTTCAGCTGCAGCGCTGTTGCAGCGCGCGTCTGCGAAAAGAAGTGTCCAAATCGGCGCCTTCGCCCTGGCCTGGAGCGACTCGGCGGCATACTCGTTTCATCAGCAACACGCATGAGCGAGGAGGCACTTATGGGATTCCCCGAGGGTTTCTATTGGGGTGGCGCTACCGCCGCCAATCAGTTTGAGGGCGCTTGGAACGTGGACGGCCGCGGTCCTTCCGTCGATGACCATTTTTTGGGCGGCAGCTACAAGGAGCCGCGTCAGATTACGATCGACATCGACCCCGACCGCTTCTACCCCAATCATGACGGTATCGACTTCTACCATCACTACGAGGAGGACATCGCGCTGTTCGCCGAGATGGGCTTCAACATGTTCCGCATGTCCATCTCTTGGAGCCGCATCTTCCCCAACGGCGACGACGCCGAGCCCAACGAGGCCGGCCTCGCCTTCTACGATCGCGTCTTCGACTGCCTGCGCGCTCACAATATTGAGCCGCTCGTGACCCTGTCGCACTACGAGATGCCCTATCACCTGGTCGAGAAATACAATGGCTGGGCGAGCCGCGAGCTCATCGGCTTCTTTGAGAAGTACTGCCAGACCGTCTTCGACCGCTATCAGGACAAGGTCAAGTTCTGGCTCACCTTCAACGAGATCAACTGCGGCACCCAGGACATTGGTAACCTCTTTGGGACCAGCATGATCCAGGGCTTTGAGGGCCCGGCTTCGGCGGTCCACACCACGCCGCAGGCCCGTATGCAGGCCCTGCATCACCAGTTTGTCGCCAGCGGCCGCGTCGTGCGCTATGCCCACGAGCACTATCCGCAGTTTAAGATGGGCAACATGGACTGCTTCGTCCTCTCCTATGCCGCCACGTGCGATCCGGCCGACGTGTTCGCCACGCAGCAGGAGATGAATACCATGAACTGGTACTGCTCCGACGTGCAGGTGCGCGGCAAGTATCCGTTCTATGCCAAGCGTTTCTGGGCCGAGAACGACGTCGAGCTCGTGATGGAGGACGGCGATCTGCAGGATATCGCCGACGGCAAGGTCGATTTCTACACCTTTAGCTACTACATGTCCGGAACCGTGGGCACCCACAAGGACCACGAGATGACCGAGGGCAACATGACCTTTGGCGGCAAGAACCCCTATCTGGAGTCCACCGACTGGGGCTGGCAGATCGATCCGCTGGGCCTGCGCATCGCCCTCAACGAGATTTACGCCCGCTACGAGATTCCGCTGATGGTGGTCGAGAACGGCATGGGCGCCTACGATGAGGTCGAGGAGGACGGCTCCATCCACGATCCGTATCGTATCGCCTACTTGCGCAGCCACATCAAGGCCATGGGCGAGGCCATTGCCGACGGCGTCGACCTGATCGCCTATACCTGGTGGGGCCCCATCGACCTGGTTTCTGCCGGCACCGGCGAGATGCGCAAACGCTACGGCTTCATTCACGTCGATAAGTACGACGACGGCACCGGTACCTACGAGCGCCGCCGCAAGGACAGCTTCTACGCCTACCAGAAGATCATCAAGTCCAACGGTGCCGAGGGTCTGGATTAATCGACAATATGAGCGCCACTGGGGAAAAGGTTTTGGGAAGGGCTTGGAAGGGCTTGCGATTCGAACCCTCACCTTAGTATTTTGGCCATTTGGCACTATAATCACCATAGGCATGCGCAAAACGTTGCGCTTAATCAAGAGGAGAAATCGTATGGGTCTGTTTGACATGTTCAAGAAGAAGGCTGAGCCCGCGGCTGCCGCTGCTCCGGCCTCCATCTCTGCTTCTGCCGGCGCCGACGTGCTGTGCTCGCCCGTCAAGGGCAAGGTCATCAAGATGGCCGACGTGCCCGATCCCGTCTTTGGTGGCGAGGTCCTGGGCAAGGGCTGTGCCGTGTGGCCCGAGGACGATCTGGTCTACGCTCCCTGCGACGGCAAGGTGACCGTCACCATGGGTCACGCCGTGGGCCTGCAGTCCGATAGCGGCATCGAGGTTCTGGTGCACGTTGGTGTCGATACCGTTAACATGAACGGCGATGGCTTCGAGGGCTTCGTCAAGGCCGACGACGTCGTTAAGGCCGGCCAGCCCATGCTCAAGATCGACCGCGCCAAGATCGCTGCTGCCGGTTACAAGGACTGCGTCGTCGTGGCCGTGTCCAACACCGCCGAGTTTGCCGATGTCGAGCTCGCCGTCGAGGCCGACTCCGCTGTCGCCGCCGGTGACGCCATCGTTAAGGTCGTCCGCAAGTAAACTGCGGCAACATAAGGATGTGCAAGGGTGGTCGGGTTGTCCGGCCACCTTTTTTATTGCACCGCGGGAAAGCGTTTTATTGCACGTTGGGCGGGCTCGCAAACCGTTCGGACGCTAAAACGAACCGACCGCGCCTTCGTGCCCCCGAGGGTGTTAATAAGTTGATAGTATGGGCTTACTTATTACAACGTGCGCCGCGTCTGGGAAGCGCGGTGCCGCTCATTGGGAGGAACAACATGAAAAAGAAGCTGCTGCTTGCGCCCCTCATGGCCGTCTTGGTTGCATGCGTGGTCGTGCTTTCCGGTTGTGGAGGCCCTTCGGTCGAGGAACTCATCACCGAGGATCTTACGACTCAGTTTGACGAGGTCAAGAACGGTGGCGACGAGTTCCTTTCTGGTCTGGAGGAGGCTTCGGGCGACGAGTTCGAGCAGCTGGGTATCGATCCCAAGGAGTATGCCAAGACCTATCTCGAGGGCTTTGATTACAAGATCGGCGACGTGACGGTCGACGAGGACAAGGGTGTCGCGACCGCCGAGGTCTCCATCACCTGCAAGTCTATGAACAAGATCGTCGAGGACTTCTCCACTCAGTATCAGGAGAAGGTCGCTGCGCTTGACACGGTTCCTTCCGATGACGAGCTGTACAAGATGGCCGGTCAGGTTATGGTCGATGTGACCAAGGCCACCGAGCCCAGGAAGACCACGGTTATCTTCAAGTACACCTGCAACGACGACGGCGAGTGGTCTGCCGATGACTCCGTCAACTCCGAGATGATGGATGCAATGCTGAGCTAGTTTGTTGCGGCGTTTTACCAAACGCCGCAACTGCTCGACGCTGCGCGGGCACCAGAGCGACAACTTGTCATTCAAAGAGGACGGCATGACCAGAAGGTCAATGCCGCCTCGTTTCAAGGCACCTTGCTCGCTCTGGCGGGCTTTCGCTGTCGTTGCCAAAACAACGTCGTCCCCTTGGCTGGCTTAAAGTGGCGCTTGTACCTGTGGCGTTGCCATCGCTGCCGAAGGCGGCAGCTGGGGACGTTCCTTTTCTGCCGGCAGTTGGGGACACTCCTTGGGCGCGGTTGGTGCATTGGCGTTGCATCGGGTGGTCGGGAAAATGCGGCCCGGTTTTTGGCCGAATTCCGGGTCGCGGTTTCCGGATGGGTTGGGTTGCGGAAAGCGCGACCCGGAATAATGCTCCGAAACGGGATGCGGTTTCCCTGATGCGCCTCAAACGGAAAGCGCATCCCATTCCGGAGCTTCAAAACGGGATGCGCTTTCCGCGCGGAAGAATTGTCGCAGCTGCGTTAAGCAGTGTCGCTCGCTACTCGCCCAGGATCAGCGCCGCGAGTTCGTCCTGCGTGTCCACCACGTAGTCGGCGCCGGCGGCTTCCAGCTCTGTGCGGCCGCGGAAGCCCCAGCTGACGCCCGCGCTCTTAAGGCCGGCATTGCGACCGGTCAGAACATCGACATTGGAATCGCCCACATAGAGTGTGGTTGCTGGATCGGCGCCTAGCTCTTCCATCACATGCAGAGTGACGGGCGCTTCGGGCTTGGGAGGAAACGCATCGATGCGGCCCTGCACCAGCGCAAATCGCTCGGAACCAAAGTATTTTTCGATAAGCGGAGCGGCCGAAACATGGTCCTTGTTGGTGAGCACGGCAAGCTGCACGCCCGCGGCGCGCAGGCGGTCGAGCATCTCGATCGTACCGGCATAGGGGGCGGTGTGGTCCTCCTTGTGCTCGCCGTAATAGGCCCTAAACTCGGCAAGCGTCTGCTCAAACATGCGACCGTCGCCCGCATACTCGGCAGGCATAAAGCGTTCGACCAGCTTGAGCATGCCGTTTCCCACCTTGTAGCGGTACTCGTCTACGGCAAACGTGGGCCAGCCGTGCATCTCGCAGGTATGGTTGCCGGCGGCCGCCAGGTCCTCGAGCGTGTTGAGAATGGTGCCGTCGAGGTCAAAAATCACATGGGAAAAAGCTGCTGCCATGGGTGCTCCTGCCGCTTGAGTTGTAAAACGCACCCCATGATACTGGGCATGCGTGCCGGGCATGTTTGGAATCTGAATATCTTTAATAGCCCTGAGCCTTTGTCGTTAGCAAATCCTCGGAAGCTGCTCTCCCACGAGCATGTCGAGGATACGGGTCGAGCCCCAGCCGGTGCGTACGCGCACGGCGGGGCGGGCGCCCTCGGCAAGCGGCAGCACGCGGCCGATAATGGCGGCGTTCTCGCCGTAGCGAGCGGTGCGCATGGCCGCCAGCGCGGCATCGGCCTGCTCAGCCGGCACCACGGCGACCATTTTGCCCTCGTTTGCCACCTGCAACACATCGTAGCCGAGCATCTCGCAGGCTGCCTGCACGTCGGGGCGCACGGGCGCGGCATCCTCGTCGACCTCCATGGCAACGCCGCTGGCCTGCGCAAACTCGTTGAGCGTGGACGCCAGGCCACCGCGCGTGGGGTCGCGGAAGCAGCGTGTGTCGGGTGCTGCGGCAAGCACATCGGCAATCAGGTGGTTGAGCGGCGCGGCGTCGCTTTCGATGGTGCTCGAAAACGCCAGACCCTCGCGCTGACTCATGATGGCGATACCGTGGTCGCCGAGTGTACCCGACACCAGGATGACATCGCCAGGCTGGCAGTTGGCGCCACTGAGCGCCACGCCCTCGGGCACCTCGCCCACGCCGGCGGTATTGATGTAGACGCCGTCGGCCCCGCCGCGCTCGACCACCTTGGTGTCGCCCGTGATGATGGACACGCCTGCCTCGCGTGCCGTTTCGGCCATCGTCTGCACAATTTGGCGGAGCTTATCCATGGGATAGCCCTCTTCGAGGATAAAGCCGCACGACAGGTAGCGCACGTTGGCGCCCGAGGTCGCGACGTCGTTGACGGTTCCGCACACGGCGAGACGTCCGATGTTGCCACCGGGGAAGAACTGCGGCGAGACCACAAAGCTGTCGGTCGACATGGCGATGCGCCCGCTCGCGGGCAGCGCGGCGACGCCGGCATCGTTGCCCTCGAGCAGCTCGGGCGACCCAAAGGCATCCAAAAAGACCTCATCAATGATGCGTTTCATCATCTGACCGCCAGAGCCGTGGCCCAACAGGACAGTGCTATCGGTGGCAGTACGGGACATATCGAAAACTCCAATCGTGGGTGGTGTCAGCGTGCGGGTGCGTCCGGGTTAGTCGCGGTATCTAAAGTACGCCGCGCAGCTGCCCTCAGAGCTCACCATGCACGGTCCGACGGGGTGTTCGGGCGTACATGCGTGGCCGAACAGCGGGCAGTCGCTCGGCGTGATGGCACCGCGCAGCACGTCGCCGCAGCGGCACCCGCGTGGTTCGACCGTCGGTTCAATGGGTACGTCAAAGCGGGCACCGGCATCAAAGCTCGCGAATTCGGGCCGGATGGAAAGACCCGAGTTGGCAATCGGTCCCAGTCCGCGCCACGTGGTGTCGCACGGCTCAAATACCTGCTCGACCAGCTGGCGCGCTACGGGATTGCCGTCTGCATTGACGCCACGCCGGTAGGCGTTGTCGATTGCGGGCCTGTGCTCGACAACCATCTGGACCAGCATGCAGATGCCCTGCAAGATATCGACCGGCTCAAACCCGGTGACTACGCCGGGGGTCTCGAACTCATCGACCAAAAACCTAAAGGGTGCCAGGCCCGTGATGGTAGCGACGTGACCAGGCAGGATAAAGCCGTCGATGGTCGTCTCGGGGTCGTTGGCGATGGCGCGCAACGCTGGCGGCGTGGTCTTGTGAGCACAGTAGACCGAGAAGTTCTGGAGCCCGCGCGCGTCGGCCTCCAGGATAGCGGCGGCAATGGTGGGCGTTGTGGTCTCAAAGCCGACGCCCATAAAGATGACCGGGCGTTCGGGATTTTGCTCGGCAATGTCGAGTGCGTCGAGCGGAGAGTAAACGATGCGGATGTCGCGCCCCGCCGCCTTTTGCGCGGCAAGCGAGGTGGACGATCCGGGCACGCGCATCATGTCGCCAAAGGTGGTGATGATGGCGCCGTCCATCTTGGCGAGCGCGATTGCGTGATCGATGTCGCGGTTGGCGGTGACGCAAACGGGGCATCCCGGGCCACTTAGCAGTCTGAGTCCCGTCGGCATAATGGAGCGAAAGCCATAGCGGCCAATGCTCACGGTATGCGTACCGCAGACTTCCATAAGGTTGATGCTGCGGTTGCCGACAAGCTCATGAATACGATCGATGAGCTCACGAGCCAGCTTGGGGTCGCGAAATGCCGAAAAGTCGATACCGGAGCGAACCGGCTGTGCCGCCGCCACTAGTATGCCTCGGCCGGGTTGGTGGCGAGCTGGTCCTCTTCGGCCAGCTCGGTCATGGTATTGACGAGCTCGAGTGTCTCTTGGGCCTCCTGCTCGTCGACAATCTGAATGCCAAAGCCGGCGTGCACGAGAATATAGTCGCCTACCTGTGCCGTCGGCACGAGGCGCAGCGAAACGGGGCGCTCGATGCCCATCATGTCGACGGTCGCCTTAAGGTCGTCGTCGCGTTTGACCACTTTACCGGGAACGGCAAGGCACATAATGTTCCCCTTTTATACGTTTTGCGCTGGATAGGCGCCTAATTACCCATCAGATGATGGTAGCGCTCGCGGGAGTCACGAGCAAACGCGTTACACCTGTGAGACGGCGGCGCGCAGGCTGGCAAAACAGCCTATCGCAATGCTGTCTACGCGAGGCGAGCGCGAGCGATGGCGGCCTGACCGTAGGCGATGCAGCCGTCGTTAACGGGCACGGCGTGGGGGATCAAGACGGCAAGACCGGCGTCTTTGAGTTCGTGGGTAAGGAGCTGAAGCAAAAGCCGGTTCATGAACACACCGCCCGAGAGCGCGACGGTATCGATGCCTTCGCGATCACAGATCTCGCACGCGATGTGGGTCGTAGCGTGCGTAATGGCGATGTGAAACCCGAGGGCGAGCCGGTCGGCGGATTCTCCGTTCTCGATTCTGCTCAACAGTGCCTCAAAAAGCGGTTTTTGGTCCAGAACGAGGGGGTTGTTCGAGGTCGCCTGGACAGTTAGTTCAGATTTGTATTTTTCAGAGTGGCTCTGGGTGGCAAAAGTCGTCTGTGAGGATTCCAAATGGGTCGATTTGGGGCCTGTGCCGGGCACGCTTGCCGCAAATAGGGTGTCTGGAGAGCCTTTTTTGGCCAAAGTTGAGGAAAAAATGCCAGACAGGGGGTTAGTAGTTAATACGTATCTGAACAAACTGTCCAGCGACGTTGAGACGGATGCGGATACGCCCACCTGATTGCCGGCGAAACGGCTGATTTCGCCGGCAAGCGCGCGCCAGGCGGCGGCTTCGAGTTCTATGGCGGGTTCGCCCTCGTAGGTTGCCTTGTCGCAGATGCCCAGAATCGCTGCCGCGGCATCAAAGAGACGCCCCATGCTGCTGGTACGCGGGCTGTTGATGCCGCGCTCGATCATGGTGGCTGTCACGCGGCGCGTTTGCTCGTCGAGGCTGTCCAAAAGCCGAGCGGCACCTGGGTGCTCGAGCAGGCCGAGCTCACTGAGCAGGGCAAAGGCGTTGCGTCGGGCGTCGCGTACGGACGCTACGCCACCGGGTAGGGCCCAAGTGCGCAGATGCGCTGCGCGCTCAAAGTCAGCAAGGCCAGCGACAAGAAACTCGCCGCCCCATATGGTGCCATCGGTGCCGGCACCGGTGCCGTCAAAGGCGATGCCAAGGACACACGCGTCGGTTGTAAGCTGGCCCGCGGCGATGGCCTCGGCCATTACGCTCGCGATATGCGCATGATGGTGCTGCACCTCGACGAGCGGCAGATTGTGCTCCCGTGCCTGCTCGTGCGCCCACTGGCTCGATAGATAGCTGGGGTGTAAATCGCATGCCAGGGCGGCAGGCGTCAGGTCAAAGAGATGTTCCAGACGCGTGCGCGCGGCGTTCCAAGCGTCGAAGGTCGCGCCGTTTTCGACATCGCCGATATGCTGCGATACAAAACAGGTAGCCTCGCCGTTCGTCCCTTCACGTGTAAGCGCAATCGTAGCCTTTTGTTGTGGCCCGCAGGCGAGCACGCAGGACGGAGCGCCGTCGAGTGCCGGCAGCGGTAACGGCTGCGGAGCGTATCCGCGGGCACGGCGCACGGACATAATGGCGCCGTTGACCACGCGCACCACGGAGTCGTCGTAGCGCGAGAGGATCGCGCGGTCGTTGCCGAGCAACGCGTCGGCGATGCCGGCGGCAACGAGGTGTTCCCAGGCAAGATCGTCGTCGGTCTCGATGGGCTCTTCGCTCAGGTTTCCGCTGGTCATGATGAGTGCGTGCATACCGCGGGCTTCTGCCGCGGCAAGCAACAGATACTGAAGCGGGGTGTAGGGGAGCATGACACCGAGCTCGGGAAGGTCACGCGCGACGGACAGCGCGAGCGCGAGGGCGTTGGGGGAACCGCCGCTCTCGCAAACAGCACGTCGGCGCAGCAGCACAATGGGGCGGATGCTGCCGGCCAGTAAGCCGCGTTCAATGTCGTTGACATGGCACAGGCGTTCAACGTCGGCAAGGTCGCGCACCATAACGGCAAGCGGCTTGTTGCTGCGGCGTTTGCGGCGGCGAAGCTCGGCTACCGCCTGCTCGTTGGAGGCGTCGCATGCCAAGTGAAATCCGCCCAGACCCTTGATGGCGACGATACTGCCACAGGCCAGCAGCTCAACACAGCGGTCGATAATGGCGTCGCTGGTCTCGCACGTGGTGCCGACGGCCGGCGACGCGGCGGCTTCGCCCGGCTCATCGCCCATGCCCGCCTCGCGCCACGTAATATGCGGCCCGCAATCAAAGCAGGCATCGGGCTGCGCGTGAAAACGCCGGTCGAGTGGGTCGGCATACTCCGCGGCGCACTTGGGGCACATGGGAAAACAATCCATCGACGTGGCCGCTCGGTCATAAGGCAGCGACCGGATGATGGTAAAGCGCGGTCCGCAGTTGGTGCAGTTGATAAAGGGGTAGCGATAGCGTCGGTCGGCGGGATCGAACAATTCGCGCAGGCAATCGTCGCAGGTGGCGATATCGGGCGAGACGAGCGTCGTGTGCGCGGTCTGGTCCTGCGATGCTACGATGCGAAAACCCTCTTCATTGGCGGCATCCCAACCGTTGGCTGCCAGGTCCACAACCTCGACATGCTCTACGCGGGCTGCCGCGGGCGCATGCTCAGAAAGCGCGGTAACAAAAGCATCGAGCGCATCGGCCGGAGCGTGCGCCTCGATATGCACGCCGTCGCCCGCATTGAGCACCCATCCGCAAATGCCATGCGCCATGGCCTCGCGATACACAAACGGTCGCATGCCAACGCCCTGCACAATGCCCGTTACATGGATATGCACATGCCGCATGCGACCCTCCTTCAGTAAAACCTGCCAAAAAGGGACAGGTTTATTTTGGCAGGTTTTATCTGGGAAAACGCAACGCCCCAGTTGTTACCTGCCAAAACAAACCTGTCCCTTTTTGGCAGGTGCGCCGCGGTAAGTTCCGCTATAGCCCCAGGCTTTGCTTGGTGGCAGCGCACGTGAGCTCGCCGTGCTTAACGCCGCGCAGGCCCAGCAGTCGGTCGGCTAGTTCGTAGACGCGCTCGCCGCGACCCTTGAGCGCCAGAATCTCCAAGCAGTTGTGGTGATCCAGATGCACGTGCATCGTCGATACGATTTCGTCGGTGTAGTCGTGCTGCACCTCATCCAGGCGGCGTGTCAGGTCGCCTGTGTGATGGTCGTAGATCATGGTGAGCGATCCGATAACGTGCTCATTGGGCGTGCGCATCTGCTCCTTGGCGATCGAGGCGCGAATCAGGTCGCGCACGGCCTCGGAGCGGTTGGCCACGTCGCCGCGGCGCGCGATCTGTTCGTCAAAACGGCGCAGCAGGTCGTCCGGTGCGGTAACCGAAAAGCGGACCAGCTCGGAGCCGGAGCCACTACAGTGGCAGCCCGCGTCACCGTCCGCCCCGTGCGGATGCTCGTGCTCGTACCCGCAGCAGCGCTCGTGCTCGGACACCCTACACCAGCTTCACGGAGCCGACGGAGTTGTGATCTGCCTCGATGGCCTCCTCGTAGCCCTCGAGCGCATCGTGTGCCTCGTGCAGCGCAGACATGGCGGCCTCGAGTTTGGCGCCAATGCGCTCCATGTCAAAGTTCTCGGTCGCATGCAGCAGCTGATGGCTCCACTCGTGAGCAAGCTCAATGGTGTCGTCGACCTGTTTGACGCTCATGGCAAGCTGGCTCATGTTCATTCCGACGTCATGCATGGGAAATCTCCTTGTGTAGGCGGTAATCCGGCGGTTCAGATTTTACTACGCCCGCTCTGCGCGCCACTGCATAAGAAAACGGGTGCGAGTCTGTGCGACCCGCACCCGTTCACTGGGGGCTGTTTGTGACTACCATACTATCCGTGGTCGCACGCGGTGCACCCAAAAGTCCGGCGAGCGGTGCAAAAGCGCTCATGGACGGCAGGCAGACGGCAACATGTAACAAGCGTATTACAGGTGCTTCTCCAGCAGCGCCTGCAGCCTCGCCTTGGGTAGAGCGCCAACCGAGCGGTCAATCTCCTCGCCGTTCTTAAAGACAATCAGCGTGGGGATGCTCATGACGCCAAACTTCATGGCCAGGTCCTGGTTGTCGTCGACGTTGCATTTGGCGACGGCAAGCTTGCCGGCCAGCTCATCGGCAACCTCGTCCACGATGGGCGAGAGCGAGCGGCAGGGCCCGCACCAGGGCGCCCAAAAATCGACCAGTACGGGCATGCTGTCGTTAACGACGGAATCGAAATTCTCGGGGGTAATCTGCTTAATGTCAGCCATGGTGACCTCCATAATGCGACGCGGCTCGGCCGCGTAAAACTCAGTACGACCGTGCTTATACCCAGCCGCCCGCAAAGCAACCACTCGCGGGCAGCTCTTTTATATAATGGTTGGCACGCAAACGATTGGAGAGCGCATGTCCACGTCACAAAGCCAGAAAAAAGAAGCCATCGCCCAGGCGGCCGAGCAGGAGCTCACATCGCTTGCGGTCCGTGGCGTGCGCATCGTGGGCAACGCGTGCTCGCCGATCGTGCTGGTCAAAGGCGATTTGGACGAGGCCGAGCGTTCGGGTGGCGAGCTTGCCGCCGGCCCGGATGGCGCGGCGTTGCGCAAAGCGCTTGGGGCCATCGGCTACGCGCCCGAGGATTTTTGCGTGCTGGCAAGCGTCGCCGGCGCAGGCGACGGAGCGGTCGCGGTGGGCGAGACTCTGCCGTGCGAGCTGTTCCGCGAGGCGCTTGAGGCCTTGGATCCCGAGGCGGTGCTACTGCTCGACAACAACGCGGCTGACGCCATGCGCGAGACCTACGCCGACATGCTCGTGGCGATCGATGACTTCGACACCGCCATGCTCAAGCCCGGCCTGGTCGCCCATGTGCAGGGCCGCCGCGTGCTCGCGCTCGACGGCTTTGAGGCGGCACTCACCGACAAGGCCGCTAAGCAGCGCATGTGGGCCTACATCAAGCAGCTGACTCCGGCGGCCGCGCCGCTGTAGCGAGCCCGCGTCGACAAACGACCCCGAGCGGGCGAGCCGTACCCGCGAAACGCAAATCCGTCGCGCCCGCGCCCTTACATCACGGCGCGAAGCTCAAACCGATCGCCGTTAATGCGGAACTGGCAGTTGCCGTTCATGCGCTCCACGGCGAGCTTAATGCTCTTGGTGCCAAAGCCGTGACCGGCGTGCTGAGCCACGGGCATGCCGTCGACCATGTGCGGCGCCCGTCCAAATGTGTTGGAAACCGAAAGCAGCAGCTGCCCGTCCTCAAACCGCAGATCAAGATCGACAAAGCGCTTGCCCTCGGGGGCGGTGCTCGCCGCGGCAATGGCGTTTTCCAGGGCATTCGAAAGCACGCTGAACAGGTCGACATCGGCCACATGCACGCTCTGGGGCACGGCGGCGCGCAAGTCGGCGGAAATGCCGCGCTTGCTGATGTCCGAGCCAAACGACGAAAGCGCGATGTTGACGGTCTCGTTGGCGCTGTAGCGGCGCACGGCGGTGCGGTCGTTGGCCTCGCATAGCGTATCGATGCGATCGAGCGCCTCGTCGGTCTGGCCTTCTTCGATCAAGACGGCCAGACCGCGCAAGAAGTGCCGCATGTCGTGGCGCAGAATCGACAGCTCGCGTCCGGACTGGCGCCATGCATCGAGTTCCTTCATGGCCGAGCTATCGCGTGTCTCGAGCATCCAACGCTCTCGCTCGGCGGTTTCCTTTTCTTCGTATTCACGCAGGTAGACGGCGAGAAACATAAGGTAGAACGCGCAGAGCGCAAAGGCCAAAAACTCAACCGTAACCACCGAGCCCGAGTGGAACAGCGTGGTGTAGACGTTGGTGGCATAGTCAAAGACGTAATAGACGAGCGGCAGGATGAGCAGAATCTCGAGCTCGGTAGGGCTTTTGACCGCCAGACGGGGTCCAATGTCACGGGCCCAATGCAGCAGGATCGCAAAGACGGCGACCGTGGTGATAATGCGCGCCACGTAGTACGCGATTTGCGAGTCAGTGGCGGCGAGCGCGGCGATGCCCATCCAGTTGCTGAATTGGCAGCTCAGGTAGGCACTGGTGACTCCCAACATAACGAGCAGCGGGCTCAGACGATAGCGCGCACACAGGTAGACGATAAGCGGCAGGTGCACGACAAGCGGATAAGCCTGACGGGCAAAAAGCTCTCCGCCTACGACATTGGCGATCGAGAAGGCAGCGCCGGTTGCGGCTCCGACCCCCACCAACTCGAGTGCATGGCGTCGATTGATTTCGATACCGCACAGCGCCGCCGAGGCAAAGACGCCAAATAGTAGCGTTGTGGCGTGGTGGATTGCCCAAAGGATTATTTCGACCGAGGAGATCATCAGCTCCTCCTGCCTTCGAAGCGCACCGCAAAGTAGGCGTCTTGGAACCCCTGCTTGCTGCTGCGCGACAGCGGAATGCACGCGCCGGAGCGCATGACGATGTCCGTGCGATCGAAGTGGTCGATGTTGCGCAAGTTGACCTGGTAGCTACGGTGGCATTTAAAGAAGGTGGTATTTTGCGCCAAACGGTCCTCGACGCTGCGGAACGACTCGAGTGCCTCGATATCGCGTCCGTCGCGCAGGTGGAAGACCACGTGCTTGTTGCGCGCCTCGGCATATTCGATGTCGGACAGGCGCAGGGCGTGGTAGCCAAAGGACGTTTTGATGACGAGTTCGTCGGTTGCCGCCGGGCGCATGCTCGAAAGCTCGTCGAGTAACTGCGCCAGGCGCTCGTAAGACACGGGCTTGAGCAGATAGTCGAAGGCGCGGACCTCGTAGGACTCCAGAGCGAACTCGGGCGACGAGGTAAGGAACACCAGGCGTACGGCGGTATCGGTCTGGCGCAGCTCGCGTGCGGTGTCCATGCCGTTGACGAGCGGCATGATCATGTCGAGCAGGATGATGTCGGCGCGCGACGCGGCGTGGCGCGCCAGCAGGTCCTCGCCGTGCGTGACGAGCGCAACATCGACCGCCGTGCTCGTTTCGGTCGACCAACGGTCGATCATCCGGTGCAGTCTATCTAGAAAAGCGACGTCGTCGTCGCAGGCAATAATCTTGAGCATTCGGCCCCCTTAGTAATTCGATTTTGCCACATTGGGTGCGTACCGCTCGCGGGGGTGCGCGCCGTTTGCGCCCCACGGCGTGCAACTCGCGCCAAGCGGCGGGGCGTTAGAAAGCGCAGCAACAAAATAATCCGTGGATAAACATGTCAATACATGCTGACGGCTGGCCGGGGAACACGCCAGCCACCAGCGCCAAGCGATGCTAGGCATCGCGAAGCATAGGGATAAAGGGAGCTGCACGATGAGGGAGAAGAATACGGGAATGCGCGCCATGCTGACGCGCCTGCTGGGTATCGCCGCCGTGGCATGCGCACTCGTGGCAACGCCGGCGGTGGCTGGGGCGGCGACCACGACGGATATTCCAAGCGACGCGATTCTGGCCCAGAGAAGTCCTAATGGCCTCCTATATCCCTACTCGGTGAAGCTCGAGGCGGGAAAAGACTACGTCATCGGCGGTGAAATTACCCTTGGTCACTATGAGGTCGAGGGCGGCACCAAGGACGATCCGACGCGTGTTTACTTTTCCAACAAACCTAAATACGGTGGCCAGATAGTCGACAAGAGAGACTCTACTAGCGGCGAGCTCTTCGTCCTCAAGGGCGGCTACATCGAATTTATCGGCACTGGCGGTTCCTTTCAAACTCAGTTTGACTGCAATGGTCATAGTTTCTTGTCTGACGATGCAAATCCGGATAAAACGTATGGCGCAGATTCTGTTATCGACAAGAGGCGTGCCGGTGGGAGCTTAAACTTCAAGATGAGCGGCATCGACCTGCGAACCATTACAGGAAAAAGTTCCAAACGCGCTATCGCGCTATACGGCACGATGGACGGGGGCGAATCGGCCGTATTCGAGGACGTCTCTGTAATTGGTTGGGATTGCAGAACGGGAACGGCGAGCTATGGGGGCAGTTGTGACTACGGGAACAGTACTTACCTATACACCGCCTCTCCTGCTCCGGTCACCATCCGCGGTTCGCAGAACAGCGGGAAGAGTTTAGACGTAACCTTTAACAACTGTACCTTCGAGGGCAACCGTGACCACTGCGCCGGCGCATTGAGCGTTGTGGGCCGTGGGTTCCGTCCCAAGGTCGTGCTTAATAACTGCACGTTTAACAACAACAGGCAGGAGTCGATCTGGTGTAAGAGCCTTGGGGTTGAGGATACAAACGAGCACACACATGCGGGCAATATTGTCGTCAACAATTCGGATGTCACGCTCAACAACTGTATCGTTCAGTCGATGGACTCGCAGGTTCCGGCTGCGAACTATACGCAAGATATGGTTATGACGAGCGCAATTGCGGTGGCTAAAAATTCGACATGCACGCTCAACAATACGCAGGTGAGCGACACTTATGCAGAGGGCACGTACTACCATTCCGATGCGAACACGCGTCGAAACACTGTGTATGCCCGCGGAACGGTGACGCTTGCTGGCAATACGGCCATTACAACTAACGGCGAGAAGGGCGCCCGAGGCCTTGCGCTCGACACGCCGGGGATTTATTACTACGGCAAACTGAACATTGCCGAATCCTTTGCAGGCAAGGTCCAGCTGTCGCTTAAGGACGATCAGTTGGGCTCCTATACGGGCACACAGTGGAAGCTTGGCACCTGCCGCATCGAAAAGAGCGACCTGCTCGCCCGTGTCACGACGGACGACCCGAGCGTCGGCATTGGAAAGACGGACGACGGATATGTGTACGCCTCGCGCCTGCCGCACAAGCATGTGTGGTCGGTGGAAAACGCCTCCAACAGCTCATATCAGCTGAAGGTCACCTGCTCCGGCAAGATGCGCCCGAGCGATTGCAACTACAAAAATGGTTATGCCGTCGAGCTGGGCATCGATGGGGCAACGCCGGATAAGGGAAAGCTGGGCGTTACATACAGCGGTGGAGAAGTCACCCCAACGCTGACGATGTCGAATAAGGACGGCTATGCTCGAGACGATATCGTCTCGACGGGAGGCGTACGTATCTCCGGGTCTCAGTATTACAAGCTTTCGAAGTGGGGCGACGACGCGGGCGAGCCACTGGAAAAAGTTCCTACCGATGCGGGAATTTACCGTATCGAGTCCAAAGTTAAGGTCAGCGGCCAAGAAGAAGACCTGACGCTCACCCGCGAGTTCCAGATTTTGCCGCTCGATTTGCGCAATGTCAGCGGACTCACGTTCAAGTTTAATGACGGCGGAACAGACACCACGATTAATGGTGAGGCAGTTCGCGCGTACCCATGGACGGGAAAGACGATTACGCCCAATTTTTCCGTTGAGGTTTACAACTACAGCACTCAAAGCTGGTCATCCTTTGTCAAGGGCGGCGACTACAAGATTGATAGTGATCCGTCGTATAGCACGGTGAGCGCGATCGATCCTCCCAGCTCCAATTCCTACTTCCCGTACTATCAGGTCTATATCAAGGGTACGGGTAACTATACGGGTTCGGCATATGCAAACTGGACCATCACAGGTACGCAGTTTGAGAACGTGACGGCAGAGGGATTCGAGGGCGTCTACGACGGACAGCCTCACGGCGTCAACATTTCGGTGTCAAATGCTCCTGCCGACATGACGATCGAGTACAGCTTTGATGAGGGCGACAGCTGGACAACGGAGGCGAAGAGCTATACGGACGTTCAGCGTAACCGTAAGGGCGAGATCTGCTCCGTAACGGTCGATTACCGCATCACCGCGAAAGACTATGTGACAAAGAGTGGGTCGGTTGAAATCAAGATTACGCCGGCCGGCCAGTCTGTTCCTTGGCGTTATATCGCTAGCGACGGCACGGGTGTCAAGGTCAAGGACCAAAGTGCGCATTTGCTCGAGGATGGGTCGCTCTCCAACTTGAATAAGACCTATGAGTGGAGAAAATACGGGGACACATACTGGGAGTCCATCGGTGCCGGTAAAACTTCGGTCGATGGACTGTCTGCCGGGAAGTATGAGGTGCGCTTCAAAGCGGACAACAACCATTACGCTTCGGGGGCTAACGTCTTCGAAATTGCGGAGGGTCCTTGCGCGTCCGCTGACGGTACTTGGTATAAGACCGAGGGTTCGAATGGCGCTCACTGGCAGGTGTGTCGATGCGGCAAGAAGCTCAACGAAGACACGCATGTCTTCTCTTGGGAGGAAGTTAAGGCTCCCACCACAGAGAAGCCCGGTCTAAAGCGGTATCAATGCTCCACGTGCGGCTATGTCCTGCGCGAGGAGGAGATTCCTCCGGCGTGCATCGGCGGTTATGTCGGCGTGTATGATGGCAATGAGCATGCCGTGAGCGTGGACCTTAAGGCTGGCACGACGGCTCAGTTCAGCATCGACGGTGGCGCCACGTGGAAAACGGATGCCCCCACAATCAAAAACGTCGGCAAGACTACGGTCGACTATAAGGTGACAACCCCTGGTGCATCCGACATCAAGGGACAGGTGACGCTCGAGGTGACGCCGTGCCCGATTACGGTGGCTCCTGCCCCGGCATCTAAAACGTATGGCGATCCAGATCCCGACTTCACCTATAACGTGACGGCTGGTTCCCTTATGGAGGGCGATACGCTTTCCGGTATCACGTACAAGCGTGATGAGGGCGAGAATGTCCTGACCGGTTATAAGACGTACAAGGTGACGGCTTCTCAGGAAGAGGGTGCCAACGCTAATTACGACATTACGTTTGAGACGGGCGAGTTCACCATCACACGTCGCACTATCGATGTGAGGTGGAATGTTGGTCAATACGTTTACAACGGCCAAGAACAGGGCCCCACGGCAGAGATAATCAATCTGGTTAACGGCGACGACGTGTCTCTCAAGGTCACTGACGCCGCAAAGGTAGATGCCGGCACGTATACGGCGAGGGTGACTGGGCTCGTCGGTGAGGATAAGGTTCTCTCTAATTACCGCAAGCCCTCGGGTATTGAATGCACGTACGCTATCGCCAAGGCCAAACGGGACAGTGCTCCCAATGTAAAGGCGACAGCGGAGACCGTGAGTGGTAAACACGACGGTAAGATTGAGGGCGTTGATACATCGATGATGCTGGGCAAGCCTAGCAAGCAGATGATGTTCATCAAGGCAAGTGATCTGGTCGATGGCGACAAGCTTGAGAATCTGGCGCCTGGTTCATATCGCCTGTGCTACGGGAAGACGACGAATTATGAAGCCTCCGAGATCGTTACCGTTACGATCGCCGCTGGGCCTAAGCTCAAGGTGACGCTGCCGGCCGAGCAGACGGGCTACACGCTCACGGCTGACGCGACTGAGCTCGACTGGCACGGTTCTGCGACGCTTAAGCTTACGGTCGCGGACGGCTATTACGCGACCAAGGGTCTTGCTGTTAAGGCAAACGGCGAGACCATCAAGCCCAGTGAGCAGGGTGTTTACCAGCTTTCTAAGGTTGAGAAGGACACCGCGATCACCGTTGAGGGCATTGCCAAGCACGAACCCGATGGAACCGGCTGGAAGAGCGACGGTTCTTCTCACTGGCATGTTTGCACGTGCGGTGAGCGGATTGACGTTGCTGAGCATACCTTCGAGTGGGTAATCGACGAGAAGCCTACGGTCGAGAAGCCTGGATCCAAACATTTGCACTGCACTGTCTGTGACTACAACTCCTCCGATAAGGTTGTAATCCCGGCAGCCTCTGTTGCCGGCTATTCCGGCGAGTATGACGGCAAGGTCCACACTGCCGATGTCTCGGCCTTGCCCGAGGGCACGGCGGTCCAGTACAGCATCGACGGTGGCGTCACTTGGTCTGCCACGGTCCCCGAGATCAAGAACGTCGGCACCCTGCCGTTCAAGTACAGTGCGATCGTCGACGGCGCCGCTATCGAGGGCGAGGCGAAGCTTGTGGTGACGCCGCGCAAGGTCACTGTGACGGCGTCCGATGCCTCCAAGACGTACGGTAACGATGACCCTGCTCTGGGCTCGGAGGTCACCAAGGGTGAGCTCGTCGAGGGCGAGTCCCTTGAGGGCATCACCGTCTCCCGCAAGGCCGGCGAGACCGTGAGCAAGGGCGGCTACGTCGTGACGGCGTCGCAGTCCGAGGGCGCCAACCCCAACTACGAGATTTCGTTCGTTGATGGCAAGTTCACCATCGACCAGCGCGAGCTCACCGTGGAGTGGGACGCTACCACCGAGTTCACCTACGACGGCGAGAAGCATTGTCCCGAGGCAGAGCTCGGCAACGTCATTGGCGATGACGACGTCTCCGCGTACGTCGACGGCGGCGCGGTCAAGGCCGGCAAGCATACGGCGACCATCACCGAGCTGACGGGCGACGACGCGGGCAACTACAAGCTGCCGGCAACGGGCCTGACGTGCAAGTTCTCCATCAAGAAGGCCCCCAAGGGCGCACCGGTGGTCCAGGGTGTGGCCGAGACCGTCAGTGCCAAGGCTGACGGCAAGATTACGGGTGTCGACACCACCATGGAGTGGCGTGCCAAGGACTCGGGCGAGTATCAGGCTGTGCCCGAAGACGCGACCGAGCTCAGCGGCCTTGCCGCGGGCGCGTACGAGGTGCGTTACCGCGCCGATGACAACCACGAAGTCTCCGCCGCGACCAAGGTTACGGTTGCCACGGGCCGCAAGCTCGCTGTGGCGCTGCCCGCCGAACAGGTCGGCTATAAGCTCGCGGCTGACGCGACCGAGCTCGACTGGCATGGCTCTGCCACCCTCACCATCAGCATCGAGGACGGCTACTTTGCCGACTCCCTCACCTATGCCGTCAAGGTCAACGGAGACGCCGTGACGCTCAACGAACGCGGCGAGTTCACCGTCCAGGACGTCGAGGGCGACGTGAGGGTGACGGTCGAGGGCGTGTGCAAGCACGAGGCTGTGAGCGATACGTGGATCTCCGACGACAATACGCACTGGCACGAGTGCACTTGCGGCGGCAAGATTGACGAGGCCGCACACACCTTTACGTGGGTTGTCGACACGCCTCCCACGGCGACCGAGAAGGGCTTCGGTCACCGTCAGTGCGTCGTCTGCGGGTACGCCCTTGCCTCCGAGGAGATTCCGGCTGCTGCCATTTCCGGCTACTCCGGCGAATACGACGGTGCGTATCACACGGTCAATGCTTCGGCGCTGCCCGAGGGCGCGACGGCCGAGTACAGCACCGACGACGGCAAGACCTGGTCTACCACCGCTCCCGAGATCAAGGACGCCGGCGCGCTGGACGTTGCCTATAAGGTGATGATCGGCGGTGCGACGGTCGAGGGCCAGGTGACGCTCGAGGTTACGCCGCGTGCGATCACGGTCACCGCTCAGAACGCCTCCAAGATTTACGGCGAGAAAGACCCCGTCTTTGAGTGGTCGGTCACCTCTGGAGAGCTCGTCGGGGACGATACGCTTGAGCTCGAGATCGAGCGCGAGGACTGTGACGACGTGCGCGAGGGTGGCTATGCTCTGCGCCTGACGTAGCCCGAGGGTGCGAACCCCAACTACGCGATTACGTTCATCGACGGCACGTTCATCATCAACCAGCGTCTGCTCACCGTGACGTGGGGTACCACCGAATTCGTCTACGACGGCAAGGAGCACTGCCCCGTGGCAGAGCTTGGCAACGTCATCGGCAAGGATGACCTCGGCGCGTTCGCCGACGGTTCCCAGACCGAGGTCGGCACCTATACGGCGACCCTCGCCGAGCTGACGGGCAAGGCCGCGGGCAACTACACGCTGCCCGCCGATGGCTTGACCTGCGAGTTCTCCATCAAGAACGCTGCGCAGGACGCGCCGGTGGTCCAGGCCGAGGCCGAGACCGTGAGCGGCAAGAAGGACGGCAAGATCATGGGCGTCGACGCCACCATGGAGTGGCGCGCTCAGGGCGCCGCCGAGTACCAGGCCGTGGGCAAGGACGTGACCGAGCTCAAGGACCTCGCCGCCGGCGTGTACGAGGTGCGCTACCAGGCTAAGGCCAACTACGACGCCTCTGCCGTTACCGAGGTTACCGTGAAGGCGGGCCGCAAGCTCGTCGTGACGCTGCCGGGTAATCAGGTGGGCTACACGCTCACCTCGACGGCAACCGAGCTCGACTGGCACGGCTCCGCAAAGCTCGCCATCAGCATCGACGGCGCGTACTTTACGGGCAAGAACTATGCCGTCAACGTCAACGGTAAGGTCGTTAAGCTCGCTGACGACGGCACCTATGAGCTCAAGGACATCGAGGGCGATGTGAACGTGACGGTCGAGGGCGTGCTCAAGCACGAGCCCGACGGCTCCGGCTGGGCGCACGACGCCAAGAACCACTGGCATATCTGCCGTTGCGGCGAGGTTCTCGACAAGGCCGAGCACACCTTTGAGTGGGTTGTCGACAAGCCGGCGACCACCGAGGCCAAGGGCGAGAGGCACCAGGAGTGCACGGCTTGCGGCGAGAAGGGCGCAACCGAGGACATCGCGATCCTGGCACCCACGATTATCGAGGGCGCAGGCCAGGCGATCACAGTCGACACCGCCAAAGACTTGAGCTTCCGCTCGAACGCGCCGATCAAGTACTTCCAGAAGGTGCTGGTCGACGACAAGGAAGTCGATGCCGAGAACTACGTGCTCACCGAGGGTTCCACGATCGTGACGCTCAAGACGAGCTTCGTGAAGACGCTTGGTGTGGGTGAGCATAAGCTGAGCGTGGTTTCGACCACGGGCACGGCAGAGACGACCTTTACCATCGCCGAGGCCGCCAAGCCCGCTCCTGGCCAGACCACCACGACTACTACGACCACGACTACGACTTCCAAGCCTAAGAAGAAGGCTGGCAGGGAGACGTTGCCTGAGTCCGGCGACAGCGCGTGCGTCATGGCTGGTGCTGTGTTCGCTGCCGGCATGGCGGCTCTGCTGCTGGCGTGGACTATGAAGCGCCGCGCCTAGTCGCATGCCAGTTTCCAGCGGGCCCGGATCGAGCGATCCGGGCCCGTTTTTGGGCCTGTCGGAAACCCGGTGGGCAAAAAATGCCAAATATGAGTACTGTCACCATTTTAGTAGCAGCAATATTGCCCTAAAAAGCGTGTTGTCGGGCCAAAATTGCATCGATTTCCACCCGGCAGAGCCACGATCGGGCCCCAAATTAGGCGATTTTGCCGTTCTGGACCGGAAAATCGCTGTTACTAGTTTGGTAACAGTACTCATATTTTCCCTTTTTTGCCCACGCCCCTTCGGCTAAGGTGATAAACAGGGGGTTAAATATTAAATCAGGTCCAACCTCGTCTATCCATAGCGCTTCGGCTCGAAAGCGACCCAGCCCAAGATCGAATTATTATTTCAACTTTACACCTAGGTTTACAGCTGTCTTGTCAGCTGTAAACCTAGGTGTCATACTAAAGCCCCAAGATTCGCCAAAAGAGAGGGGCCTTGATGGCACAGAGCGCGAACATGGATGCATCGGAGCTTGCACGCGACATTGCGGCCGGCCTGGCATCGGCAACGACGGCAACGGAGCGCGCGGCGCTGGTGCCCGCAGAGCTCGTCGAGGCCATTCAGCAACTAAAAACCCAGCGTGACGCGGTCATCCTGGCGCACTACTATGTGGCGCCCGAGGTCCAAGCCGTTGCCGATTACGTTGGCGACAGCTTCTACCTGGCAAAGCTTGCCAAGAGCCTGCCGCAGCAGACGATCGTGCTGTGCGGCGTGGAGTTTATGGGCGAGAGCGCCAAGTTGCTCAACCCCACCAAGACCGTGCTGCTGCCCGAGCCGGGCGCGGACTGCCCCATGGCTCACATGGTCAAGCGTGAGACGGTCGACGCGGCGCGCGCCGAGTACGGTGACGACCTTGCCGTGGTCTGTTACGTCAATTCGACGGTCGAGATCAAGAGCTGGAGTGACGTGTGCGTCACCAGCTCCAACGCCGTCAAGATCGTGTCCGAGCTGCCGCAGCAGCACATCCTGTTCATTCCCGATCAAAACCTTGGCCGCTTCGTCGCCGAGCAGGTGCCGCAAAAGCACGTCATTCTCAACAACGGCTACTGCCCGCGCCATCACATCATCACCGTCGAGCAGATCGTCGACGCGACGGAGGCGCACCCCGACGCGCTCGTGCTGGCGCACCCCGAGTGCAAGGCCGACGTCCTGGCCGAGGCCGACTACATCGGCTCCACCGCCGGCATTATCAAGTATGCCGAGGAGTCGGACGCGAGTGAGTTCATCGTCGTGACGGTCCGCGGCGTGCTCTACGAGCTCGAGCGCCGCTGCGAGGGCACCGGCAAACAGTTCTACTTCCCCGCGGTGCAGCCCACCTGCGTCAACATGGATCTCATCACGCTCGAAAAGCTCGTGCGCTGCCTAGAGACGGGCGAGGGCGAGGTGCAGATTGGCGTGTCGGATGAGGCCGCCGACCAGGCCAAACTTACGCTGGATCGCATGCTCGAGTACGCAGCGCGCTAGAACAATGCGGCATGAGGGACGGTCCCTTATGCCGCATTCAAGGGAGAGGATTCCTGTGGAAACCAAGCAATACACCGACATGGAGTGCGACGTCGTCATTGCCGGTTGCGGCGTGGCGGGCCTATACGCGGCCCTCAATCTGCCGACGAGCACGCGCGTGATCATGCTCTCCAAGGGCGCTGTCGACGAGTGCGACTCGATGCTCGCGCAGGGCGGCATTTGCGTGCTGCCCGAAGGCTCGGACTACGATGCCTTCTTTGAGGACACCATGCACGCCGGCCACTACGAGAACCGCCGCGAGAGCGTCGACATCATGATTCGCTCGAGCCGCTCGGTCATCAACGACCTGTTGGCCATGGGCGTGGACTTTGAGCGCAAGGCCGACGGCAGCCTCGACTTTACCCGCGAGGGCGCGCACAGCCGCCCCCGCATTGCCTTCCATGCCGACATTACGGGCAAAGAGATCACGACCAAGCTGCTCCAGGCTGTCCGCAAGCTGGACAACGTGCAGATTCTCGAGCACGTGGCCATGACCGACATCCTGACCGCCGAGCGCGATGGCGCCACGGTGTGCACCGGCGTCGTCGCTGTCGCCGTGGACGAGGACGATTCAGCTCGCCCCGCCGACGAGCTGGCAAATGCCGCTGAGGACGTGCATGCCGGTAAGCCGTTTAAGATCCATGCCCGCCATACGCTGTGGGCAACGGGCGGCATCGGCGGCGTATACGACCACTCAACCAACTACCCGCAGCTCACGGGCGATGCCTGCTATATCGCTCAGGAGCATGGCATTAAGATGGAGCACCTGGACTACGTGCAGATCCATCCCACGGGACTGTTCTCGCCGCAGCCGGGCCGCACCTTCCTGATCAGTGAGAGCTGCCGTGGCGAGGGCGCGATTTTGCTCAACACCGCCGGCGAGCGCTTTACCGACGAGCTGCAGCCGCGCGATGTGGTCGCTGCCGCTATTCGCGAGCAGATGAAGCAAGACGGCACCGAGCACGAGTGGCTGAGCTTTGCCCCCGTCGAGCGCGACGTGGTAACCGGGCACTTTGCCAACATCCGCGCACGCTGCCTGGAGGACGGCCGCGACATCTTGGACGAGCCCATTCCCGTTACGCCCACGCAGCACTACTTTATGGGCGGCGTGTGGGTCGACAAGGACGGCCGCACCTCGATGCCTGAGCTCTACGCCGCTGGCGAGACGGCCTGCAACGGTGTTCACGGCAAGAATCGTCTAGCTTCCAACAGCCTGCTCGAGTCCCTAGTCTGGAGTCGCCGCGCCGCGTGGTATATGCGCACCGGCGAGTCGCTGGCCGTGGAGCAGGCCGGTGAGCCCGCGCTTGACGGACGTCACCGCGCCCTGAGCGCCGAGACCCTTGCAATCGATGATTTGGCCCGTGCCGCCGGCACGCAGGCCGTGGAGGAGTAGACCATGAATCCCATTACCATGAAGCTCGTCGTCGATGACCTGATTTTGCAGGCTCTGCGCGAGGACATTACCTTTGAGGACGTGAGCACGGCGAGCGTGTGCCCCACGGCGCGCCCCGCTACCGTTGAGCTCATTGCCAAGGCCGACGGCATTATCGCCGGCCTGGACGTATTCGCCCGCACCTTTGAGCTGCTGGATCCGCAGAGCTCCGTGTTGTTTGATGTTGCCGATGGTGACGAGGTGCACGCCGGCGACCACGTGGGCCAGGTGCGCGGCGATGCGCGCGTGCTGCTTTCGGGCGAGCGCGTGGCGCTCAACTACCTGCAGCGCATGAGCGGTATCGCTACCTACACGCACAGAATGGCTGCGGCGCTCGAGGGCACCAAGACCGTGCTTGTCGACACACGCAAGACCACGCCGGGCATGCGCGTTTTCGAGAAGGCCGCGGTCGAGATCGGCGGCGGCAGCAACCACCGTTACAACCTGTCGACGGCCGTCATGCTCAAGGACAACCACATCGATGCCGCCGGTGGCGTGACGCGCGCGATCGAGATGGCGCGCGCCCATGCATCGTTTACCACGACGGTCGAGATCGAGTGCGAGAACCTGGACATGGTGCGCGAGGCCGTGGAAGCCGGCGCCGATATCATCATGTTCGACAACATGACTCACGACGACATGGCTGCCGCGATTGAGCTTATCGCCGGTCGCGCCAAGACCGAGTGCTCGGGCAACGTAGACGCCGACAACATTCGCGCCCTGGCCGACCTGGGCGTTGACTTTATTAGCTCGGGGGCGTTGACGCACTCTGCGCCGATTCTCGACCTCTCGCTCAAGCACCTGCGTCTGTTGGACGGTAAATAATGGACGCCCGCGAGCGTCGCCGTGCCATCATGGCCGTGCTCGAGGGAGCCACGGAGCCCGTTTCGGGCAGCGCGCTTGCCCGCGAGGTTGGCGTGAGCCGTCAGGTCGTGGTTCAGGATATTGCCCTGTTACGTGCCGATGGGCACGATATCGTGGCGACCAACCGTGGTTATGTGCTGCAGGAGGCCCCCAGCAGCCCCGCCGTGCCCACGCGCTTGGTCAAGGTTCGCCACAGCGTGGAGCAGGCAGGCGATGAGCTCACGAGTATCGTCGACGCCGGTGGCGCCGTGCTCAACGTGATTGTCAATCACCGCGTGTACGGTAAGATCACGGCCGACTTGGACATTCGCAATCGTCGCGATGTTGAGCGCTACCTGCACGATATCGAGAGCGGCAAGAGCTTTCCACTACTGACGGTGACCAGCGGCTACCACTTCCATCGCATCGCCGCGGAAGACGAGCAGACCCTCGACGAGATCGAGGCTATGCTCAAGGAGAAGGGTTACCTCGCCGATTTAATGCCCTACGAGGATGATTTGTCCTAACCCGATACTGTCTTTATAAGTTGCGGTGAAATAGTTCCTAAAATCGGCACCTAAGCAATGAATCGGGAACTATTCCACCGCAACTGCCAAGGTAGCCCCGTCCCCAATTAGCTGCCTGCACAAAAAAGGAGGCCTCCGCGGCGATGCGGAGGCCTCCTTTTTTGTGCACGGTGTACTTTTGAGTGTGCAGGTGGGGGAGTTGTTACTCCTCGACGATCTCGGTGATCGCGCCGGCGGGGCAAGCGTCCTGGCAGGCGCCACAGGCGACGCAGGAGTCCTCGTCAGCGACGGTAGCGACGTCCTGGAGCTCCAGAACGCCAGCGGGGCAGGAGTCGACGCAAACGCCACAAGCGATGCACTCGTCGGCATCAATTACGGGATGAGCCATGGTAGTTTCCTCTCTGTTGACCGACGCTACAGGCGATGCGCGTCGGTTTGATTCGGGCAAAAACATACCACGGGAGCGACCGTTTGCAATACCCTCTGACCGGCATCTTCATACCGTTCGCCGAGTATGCCAAGGTTTACTAAAAAACGCGCAGGTGGGGCCGTTGAGCTGCGCAAATGTTAGCTAAAGGTGACTTGAAATATTGAGCTATTGAGCACGCCTGCGGAAAGCACATCCCATTATTTTGCCGAAAAACGGGTCGCAGTTTCCGGTTGGGCCTGCTAGCGGAAACTGCGACCCGGAATCCACGCTCAAACCGGGACGAGCTTTCCGCAAGACAGCCCCAGGCACCCCCGGATGCAAACCTCAGCCATCTCTACATAGATCTCGATAGATGTGCTGAGAACTCAAACAGCGCATCTACCTGCGCATTTGAGAACCTAAACTCTCAGAGATAAGAAATCTTATATGAATTGACTTAGATTTTGTATATTCCGGCCCATAAGGGGATACACTACATCCTGAAAGACAAGCCGAAGCGCCGCGCGACAGACCGTCGAGGCGGCGCGAACGCACAAGAGAGAGGGAATTTCTAATGAGTAAGATTCTTGGTATCGACCTTGGTACTACCAACTCCGCCATGGCCGTCCTCGAGGGCGGTTCTCCGACTATTATCGTAAACGCCGAAGGCGACCGCACCACCCCGTCCGTCGTGGGCTTCCGTGCCGACGGCGACCGTGTCGTGGGTAAGGCCGCTAAGAACCAGGCTGTCACCAACCCCAAGAACACCGTGTTCTCCATCAAGCGCTTCATGGGCCGCAAGTACTCCGAGTGCACCTCCGAGATCAAGACCGTGCCGTACGAGGTCAAGGAGGGCCAGGGTGGCCGTGCCGTCGTCGACATCGAGGGCAAGGATTACACCGCCGAGCAGGTGAGCGCCATGACGCTCGCAAAGATGAAGGCCGACGCCGAGAAGTATCTGGGCGAGACCGTCACCGACGCCGTCATCACCGTCCCGGCCTACTTCAACGACGCCCAGCGTCAGGCCACCAAGGACGCCGGTAAGATCGCCGGCCTCAACGTCAAGCGTATCGTCAACGAGCCGACCGCTGCTGCTCTGGCCTATGGCCTGGACAAGCAAGGCTCCGATCAGCGCATCCTGGTCTTCGACCTGGGCGGCGGCACCTTCGACGTCTCCATCCTCGACCTCGCCGACGGCGTGTTTGAGGTTCTGTCCACCTCGGGCGACAACCACCTGGGCGGCGACGACTGGGATCAGCGCGTCATCGACTGGATGGCCGATAAGTTCCAGCAGGAGAACGGCGTCGACCTGCGTCAGGACCCCATGGCCCTGCAGCGTCTGAAGGAGGCCGCCGAGAACGCCAAGAAGGAGCTCTCCGCCGCCCAGCAGACCACCATCAACCTGCCGTTCATCACCATGAACCAGTCCGGCCCGCTGCACCTCAACTACACGCTGACCCGCGCCGAGTTCGAGAAGATCACCCGCGACCTGCTCGAGCGCTGCAAGCAGCCTGTCACCAACGCCCTGCGCGACGCCAAGCTCAAGCTCTCCGATCTGACCGAGGTCATCCTCGTCGGCGGCTCCACCCGTATGCCCGCCGTCCAGGAGCTCGTCAAGACCATGACCGGCAAGCAGCCCAACATGTCCGTGAACCCCGACGAGGTCGTTGCCGACGGCGCTGCCGTCCAGGGCGGCGTGCTCACCGGCGACGTCGAGGGCATCCTGCTGCTGGACGTTACCCCGCTGTCTCTGGGCGTCGAGACCATGGGCGGCATCATGACCAAGATGATCGACCGCAACACCACGATCCCGACCTCCAAGACCGAGGTCTACTCCACCGCTGCCGATAACCAGACCAGCGTCGAGATCAACGTGCTCCAGGGCGAGCGCGAGCTTGCCCGCGACAACAAGTCGCTCGGTAAGTTCCAGCTGACCGGTATCCCGGCTGCCCGTCGCGGCGTGCCGCAGATCGAGGTCACCTTCGACATCGACGCCAACGGCATCGTCAAGGTTTCCGCTAAGGACAAGGGCACCGGCAAGGAGCAGCAGATCACCATCTCCGGCTCCACCGCTCTGTCCGACGACGAAGTCGATCGCATGGTCAAGGACGCCGAGGCTCATGCCGAGGAGGACAAGAAGCAGAAGGAAGAGGTCGAGGTCCGCAACCAGACCGATAGCCTGTGCTACTCCACCGAGCAGACCCTCAACGAGCTGGGCGACAAGGTTTCCGCCGATGTGAAGTCCAAGGCCGAGGCCGCTATCGCCGACGCCAAGAAGGCGCTCGAGGGCTCTGACGTCGAGGCCATCAAGGCCGCTGGCGAGTCCCTGCAGTCCGTGGCCTACGAGCTGGCCCAGGTTGTCTACGCCGACGCTCAGCAGCAGACCGACGGTGCCGCCGGTGCCCAGCCTGCCGACGATGACGTGGTCGACGCCGACTACGAGGTTGTGGACGACGAGGACAAGTAATCATGTCCGCCCGTAAAGCTCGCACGGAGGCGGCCGCCGCCAGCGCCGCCCCCGTTGACTCTGAGGAGAAGGACGTGAAGATTCCCGTAGAGGCCGTCGACGATACCGAGGCCAATGAGGCCCCGGCTGCCGAGGCCGCCGAGAACCAGGTAGAGGATTCCAACGAGGAGGCGACGATGACCGAGGACGAGATGGTGGAAGCCGCTATCCGCGCCGGTGAGGAAGCCGCCGACAACGACTTTAAGCTCAAGTTCGAGCAGGCCCAAAAGGAGCTTGCCGACGTGCGCAATGAGCTCGATGCTGCGGCAGAGGCTCAGAAGGCCGCCGAGGACAAGGCAAAGGACGCCACCGAGCGCACCGCCCGTCTGCAGGCCGACTGGGAGAACTTCCGTCGCCGCACCGCCAGCGAGCGCATCGCCGAGCGCGAGCGCGCGACCGAGAAGCTTGTCACCGCGCTGCTGCCGGTGATCGACGATATCGAGCGCGCGATCGACCATGCCCGCAGCCAAGAGCTTTCCGACGACTTTAAGCAGTTTGTCGACGGCGTCGATGCGGTGCATGCCAAGCTGCTCGATGTGTTTGCGCACGAGGGCGTTGAGCCCATCGACCCCAAGGGCGAGGCGTTCGATCCGCTCGAGCACCAGGCTGTGGGTCGCGTCGAGGACGCATCGCAGTACGACGAGACCGTCAACGACGTGTACCAAAAGGGCTACCGCATGGCGGATCGCATTCTGCGTTCCGCGATGGTGACGGTGACCTACGGTGGCGAGAAGCGCCCCGCACCGGAGCCCGAAGCGGCGCCCGAGGATGCTACGGCCGATACGGCCGAGAGCACCGAGGAGTAATTGAGAAGGGCCCCGGGGCAACACCCGGGGCCCTTTCTGACCTAGTGCCATATGAAAGCATGAGCCGTCGTCTGCATGGACGGCGGACGTAACAGGAGAGGAGCTACGATGGCTGCAGGCAAAACCTTCTATGACATCCTGGGCGTATCCAAGAGCGCCTCCGACAAAGAGATCAAGAGCGCGTTTCGCAAGCTCGCGCAAAAATATCACCCCGATGCCGGTGGCGACGAGGCCAAGTTCAAGGAGATTAGCGAGGCCTACGAGACACTTTCGGACGAGAAGAAGCGCAAAGAGTACGACCAGATGCTCATGTTCGGCGGCATGCCGGGCGCGGGCGGCGCGTATGGCGGCGGCTACGGTGCCGGCGCGGGCGCTGGTGCGAGCGGCTGGGGCGATATCTTCGACAGCATCTTTAGCGGCAACGGCGCCTGGGGCAGCGATTGGGGCTCGGGCTTTGCCGGGGCTGCGGGTAATGCCGGCGCGGGCCGCAGCCGCGCTCGCAAGGGCGGCGACCTGTCGCTGACCGTCGATGTTTCGGCCGAGGACGCGTTTCGCGGCGTGACGCACAAGGTTACCTACCGCATTCCCTCGACGGGCGAGCAGCAGACCATTACGGTCTCGGTGCCCGCGGGCGCGGTCGACGGCGGCAAGCTGCGCTACAAGCGTCGCGGAGAGTACGGCGTTGCCGGCGGCGAGCGCGGCGACCTGGTCGTGACCACGCACGTGGAGGAGCACCCGCTGTTTAAGCGCAAAGGCGCCGACGTGACCATGGAGGTACCGGTCTCGGTCTACGAGGCGGCGCTCGGCTGCACGGTGGACGTGCCCACGCCCGGCGGGGCGACGGTTCGTCTGAAGGTTCCCGCGGGTACCCAGACGGGCAAGAAGTTCCGCTTTAAGGAGATGGGCGCGCCCGACGTTAAGCACCGTGGCCGTACGGGAGCGCTGCTCGTCGAGATCAAGGTGCAGGTCCCCACGAACCTGTCTGATGACGAACGCGATGCCATGACCAGGCTGCGCGAGGCCGACACGCGCGACTACCGCGAGAAGGTCAACCGTTACAAGGCGACGTACTAGGGCGGTCGTGGCGCACGCCCGCGCCCGCAGGCTTATGATGGACGATAACGAGACGGAAAGGGGTCAGGTAGCATGGCCGAGGACAATAGGAACAAACCGCTGTACATGATCAGCGTGGCGGCCGAGCTGACCGGCATGCATCCGCAGACTCTGCGCGTTTACGAGTCCAAGGGCCTGGTGAACCCCCAGCGCTCGGGCGGCAACACGCGTCTGTATTCGCGTGCCGATATCGAGCGCCTGGAGCTCATCAACCAACTGACCGACGAGGGCATCAACCTCGCCGGCGTGGTGCGCATCCTCGATATGAAGGAGCGTGCCGAGGAGCGCGAGCGCGAGAACGAGAAGCTCCGCGCCCGCGTACGCCAGCTCGAGGACGAGCTGCACGAGTACAAGATGCAGAAGAAGATCACCGCCCTGGCCCCGCGTGATGGCTCAGTCAACCCCGAGCAAGTCATGCGCAAGCTTTTGGGCACGGGTGGCGACCTGTAGGGCACTCATTGGGGACAGACTTAAATGAGTGCCCGCAGAATGAGAGTGGATAATCTCCCGTTTTTTGCCTGCTTGCAGGCTCAAAGTGGGAGATTATCCACTCTCGTCATTTGATTGGCACTTGGGGACGTTCCTTTTGTGCCGGCACCTGGGGACACTCCTTGTCAAGAGATTGGTGCAAGACGCTCATCCTTTACTTTACCTAGATAAAGTGAACGTGCAGATTCGTAACCCGCTCGCAACCGTTCTATGGCACGATATTGAACGAATGTATGCTATGCGCCCAAATTGTTTGGGCAGAGTGGGAGACAGTATGGTCAAGCTGTACGAGGACGGCATCTACCTGCGCCGTGGCAGCGAGGTTGTGCCTGCGGCCGAGGCTGCTGAGCGCGGTATTACGCAGGCGCCCGAGGATGCCAAGCGTGGCACCATCGCGTATTCGATCCTCCAGGCACACAATACGTCCGGCGACCCCGAGGCACTCAAGATTCGCTTCGACGCCATGGCGAGCCACGACATCACCTTCGTCGGCATCATCCAGACGGCGCGCGCCTCGGGCATGGAGCAGTTCCCGCTGCCCTACGTGCTCACCAACTGCCACAACTCGCTGTGCGCCGTGGGCGGCACTATCAACGAGGACGACCACGTCTTTGGCCTCTCCGCGGCCAAGAAGTACGGCGGCATTTTCGTCCCGCCGCACATCGCCGTTATCCACTCCTTTATGCGCGAGAACTTTGCCGGTTGCGGCAAGATGATCCTGGGCTCCGACTCGCACACCCGCTACGGTGCCCTGGGTACCATGGCCGTGGGCGAGGGCGGCGGCGAGCTGGCCAAGCAGCTGCTGCGCGACACCTACGATGTCGCCTATCCCGGCGTCGTCGCCATCTACCTCACGGGCGCCCCGCGCCCCGGCGTCGGCCCGCACGACGTGGCGCTCGCCATCATCCGCGCCGTCTTTGCCAAGGGCTACGTCAAGAATAAGGTCATGGAGTTTGTGGGCCCCGGCATCGCGAGCATGACGACCGATTACCGCAACGGCGTCGACGTCATGACCACCGAGACCACCTGCCTGTCGAGCATCTGGGCCACCGACGAGGACACACACGCGTTTTTGACCATGCACGGCCGCGGCGACGACTACCGCGAGCTCAAGCCCGCCGATGTCGCCTACTACGACGGCTGCGTCGAGGTCAACCTGTCGAGCATCAAACCCATGATCGCCCTGCCGTTCCATCCTTCCAACGGTTTTGAGATCGACGAGCTCAACGAGAACCTCGAGGACATCCTGCACGAGGTGGAGCTCGAGGCCGCCAAGATCGGCGAAGGCAAGACGCACTTTAGCCTGCTCGACAAGATCGTCGACGGCAAGCTGCACGTGCAGCAGGGCGTTATCGCCGGCTGCTCGGGCGGCAACTACGACTCTGTGGTCCAGGCTGCCCGCGTGCTCAAGGGCGCCAACACCGGCTGCGGCGAGTTCTCGCTGTCGGTCTATCCCACGAGCCAACCCGTGGCGCTCGAGCTTACACGCCGCGGCTACATCTACGACCTTATGGAGGCCGGCGCGATCGTGCGTACGGCGTTCTGCGGCCCGTGCTTTGGTGCCGGCGACACGCCTGCCAACAACGGCCTGTCCATCCGCCACACCACGCGCAACTTCCCCAACCGCGAGGGCTCCAAGCCGGGCAATGGCCAGCTGAGCGCCGTGGCCCTGATGGACGCCCGCTCCATTGCGGCGACGGCTGCCAACGGCGGCGTTCTGACGCCGGCGACCGACCTGCCCGAGGAGACTTGGGACGAGGCCTGCGAGTACACCTTTGACGACGCGCCGTACAAAAAGCGCGTGTACTGGGGTTTTGGCAAGGCGGAGCCTGCCGACGAGCTGGTCGAAGGTCCCAACATCAAGCCGTGGCCCGCGATGGAGCCGCTCGGCGACGATATCCTGCTCAAGGTGTGCTCCAAGATCATGGACCCGGTCACCACGACCGACGAGCTCATTCCCTCGGGCGAGACGAGCTCCTTCCGCTCCAACCCGCTGGGCCTGGCCGAGTTTACGCTCAGCCGCCGCGATCCGGCCTACGTCGGTCGTTCCAAGGAGGTCGACGCCGTGGAGAAGCGCCGCGTTGTCGGCGAGTCCGCGGGCGACCTGGCGGCGCTCGATGCCGAGCTTGCTGGCGTGTTTGAGGCACTGGCGGGCGCGGGCGTCGCGGCCGATGCCAAGGCGACAGAATACGGCTCCATGCTCTATGCCAAGAAGCCCGGTGACGGTTCTGCCCGCGAGCAGGCTGCGAGCTGCCAGCGCGTGATTGGCGGCCTGGCCAACATCGTTCACGAGTACGCCACCAAGCGCTATCGCTCCAACGTCATGAACTGGGGCATGGTGCCCTTCCAGATGGAGGCAGAGCCCAACTTTGAGGTGGGCGACTACGTTTTCGTGCCGGGTATCCGTGCCGCGCTCGATGGCGACCTCAAGAACATTGCTGCCTACGTGGTGCGCGCCGACGGTGCGGTCGAGCAGATTGAGCTCTACATTGCCGATATGACGGCCGAGGAGCGCGCCATCGTCAAGGCCGGCTGCCTGATCAACTACAACAAGTTCAAGGCCGCTGCCGAGTAACGCACTTCATTGTCCGCCCGGGGCCACCCTTTCCCGCCCGCTCACGCGCTTCGCGAGGGTCGCGTTCGGCAAAGGGTGGCCCCGGGCTACATTTCTGCGTTCTCGTTGGGTCTTGAGGGACGCTAAAAAAGAATGTGCTCGATGCCGCCTCTTTTTATTGGGGCGGTTTCTTTTTTGTCGAAAACCACCACAAAGGGGACGGGCACCTTTGTGGTGGTCCCGTTTGTCTCGATCTGTAACATCTTGGCTGTTAGAAGCGGGCCTGCTGTTACAGATTGAGATTTTCGGACGGGCCCCTGCGCTTCATCTCGATCTGTAACATCTAGCCCCCTATTTGCTGGGTAGTTGTTACAGAATGAGACAAACGTCCGCAGCCGATCACTTCATCTCAATCTGTAACACCTGGGACCGAAAAGGGTCGCTAGATGTTACAGATCGAGACAGTGGAACATCGGAACCGAAACCACCACAAAGGTGCCTGCGCGGCGGGTCCTTATTTCGATGGGGTCCAGGTTATTTCATCGTCAAATAGCCAAGTGCGTGCCGAGCCACTGTCGCGCGCTGTCTGCGGATCGGGCTCGCAGGTTTGTTCGTAGGCATCCTCGGTACACCGATCCATAAAATCGACGACTGCCGTCTGGTCGCCTTCCATGACGTAGATCACGTTGCCATCCGAGATATAGACTCCCGGCCCTTCGTTGTCCACGTAGCCGGGGTCGTATGAGACGTTGCACAGTCTGCTCCCGTTTGCCGCATCGAGTTCAAGGGTCGAATAATACCCGCCATTCATTTGGCTGTTCTTGGCTCGATATATTACGGCGCCGTACCACCGCTTAAACGTCTTGCCTTTGAGCAACTCGGCCGCCTTACCGATAAGCTGCTCATCTTTGGTATAGCGCTTGGCCCCAAGTTCGATACGGGGATAGTTGCTGACCCCAAGCGCTGCGGGCGTACCGTCAAAATCGACGGTGATTAAATCGGGTTTGACGATATCGGTGAGGATTTCGATGGGATAGCTTACGGTCTCAATCACCGCCTGCGTTGCAGAGGCGGGGAGAAATGCGAGATAGATGATGCCCACGCCGACTGCGGTAATCGCAAACGCTAAGACGAGCAGGCCGATATAGGTGGAGCGTTTCACGGCGAGGACCTCGCAAACAGTATGCATTCATTAACATAAGTGATGCCAGCTTACGACAATATTCAAAAGAAAGCGACCGCCCGGAATGAGGGGGCTGAAAGGCCCTATTGGGCTTCGATTTGACCTCTAATAGGAATATTTGCCCCACTCATTCTGGGCGAGAGGTCAATAATTGAGTCCACGAGTCTTGAGCGATACTATTCTCACTAAACTCACTATTTTCACTATAAGCACTATAAATACGATAGGGAGGACGACGAGAACATTGTGACGTGCGATAGCTAAGCCGTTTAAGCCGGACTCTGACCTTGAATCTCCGCCTCTATCTGTGCGAACGGGCTATTGTCGGTTCTCGATTTCATCGCTGCGTTCTCGCTGGGTCTTGAGAGACGCTAAAAATAGACTGGGACCACCACAAAGGTGCCTGTCCCCTTTGTGGTGGTCCGTTTGTTTCTCGATCTGTAACAGCTGGGGACAAAATGTGCCGTTAGTTGTTACAGATTGAGATTTTCAGATGGGCCTTCGCGGTTTGTCTCGATCTGTAACATCTGGGGCCCAATTTGCCGAGTAGTTGTTACAGATTTAGACAAACGGTCGCCGGCGGTCATTTTTATCGTGTATTTGCCAACGCGCGTCGCCATGCGAGTGAGGACACGGCCATTTCCGTCGCCGATGCGCGAAAGGGCATCAGGCGGGCATATGACGAGTTCGAGAGCTCCGTTCTGGATGTCGCCCTTGCGCCGTTGCCTCACCATGGCAATCGAGTACCTCATCGCTATGGCGAGCTGCGAGGGAAACGTATCGACCAAGCAGATTGCAGACAGGCTGAACCTGCCCGCCACGAGCCTAACGTCTACACGGCGTGAGTTTATAAAAGCTCAGGTAATCGATGCGCCTTCGCGCGGCGTGGTGAGGTTCTCGATTCTATTGCTGCGCGAATATCTGCTTAAGAGCTCGAATGAAATCCTATCAAGATATTGATATTTGTCGGATAGCTTGAGGGGGCCAAAAGCCAACATCAGAGACTAAAAACGGCCTTCAACTCCGGCGATTGGTCCCTACCAACCCAAAGAAACCGCCGCAGGGATGGTTCCTGCGGCGGTTTCTTGCATCGTGAAGCGGGCATGTCCGATTGCGATTAAATGGCAAGTCCTGCCTCGTAGCCCTCGCGCGAGGCGACGAGCGCGTTGCCGGCTTTGATGGCGCAGCCCACGACCTGCACGTTGTTGCAGTGCTTGCGCGCGGCATCCTCGAGCGGATTGTAGGCGCGGTAGCCAAAGGCGCTAATCACCGTGGCTGCGGGCAGCGCGTGCTCGGCGCCCTCGGCATCGGTGAAGTGCACGGCAAAGCCCGTGCCGGCATCTTCACTGCCGCCGGCCTCTCCGCTCCAGCTGGCGATATCGCTCGAGACCTCAACGCCGCTCTCAATGCTCTTGACGGTGGCGTTGACATGCGACTTGACGCCGCTCGCGGTCATCATCTCCATAAAGGCGCCCTTGGTGATGGGCATCATGTCGAGGCACAGGCCGTCGCGCATCTCGAGCACCGTCACGTCGTCGCGGTACTGGGCCACAAAGTCGGCCGTCTCGGATCCAACCTCGCCGCCGCCGCAGACAACCACGGGGCCGGGCTTGACGATAGCCTTGCCCAGCAGCACGTCCTCGGCCGCCACGGCATTCTCGATGCCGGGGATGGGCGGGTTCATAGGCTTGGCGCCCGTGGCGACCACGATCGCGTCGGCGTTAAAGGCCTCGATGGCGGCCTCGTTGACCTCGGCGCCCAGGTGCATGGGCACCTCGAGCTCCTCGAGCTCGGCGCGCAGGCTGCTCACGTACGTGGAGAGCTCGCCCTTGCCCACGGGGTACGCGGCGGAGCGGAACTGTCCGCCCAGCTGCTCCTGGGCCTCAAAGACCTCGACGGTGTGGCCACGGCGTGCGGCAGTTGCAGCTGCCTGCAGGCCAGCCGGGCCGCCGCCGATTACCATGACGCGCTTGCGCTCATTCTCGGCAATAGGCTCCATCTCGTTCTCGTACTCGCGGCCCACGCGCGGGTTGACAAGGCAGGTGACCTCGGAGTCGATGTAGAGCGGAAACTCACAGCCCTGTAGGCACCCGATGCACTGGCGGATGCTGCAGGTCTTGCCGCACTTGGCCTTTTCGGGCAGGTGCGGATCGGCCAGGGAGCCGCGGCCCATGGCAACAAAATCTGCCGTTCCCATCTTGAGCAGGGTGTCTGCCATCTCGGGGTCGTTGATGCGGTTGGAAAGGATCACCGGGATGCTCACGACCTCCTTGATAAGCGCGCTGCGCTCCATGTTGACGGCGTGCGGGGTGAACATCGGGGCGATGACCTGGTCCGTGGGCTTGCTCGCGTACATGCCGTTGGAGCAGTTGATGGCGTCAAAGCCAACTTCTTCCAGGTGGCGGCAGAGCTGCAGGGTCTCGGCGATGGTGCGGCCGCCGGGCACGAGGTCCTCGCTCGACACGCGCACGATGATGGGGAAGTCCTCGCCCACCTGCTCTCGCATGGCGGCGATGATCTCGTCCACGATTCGCACGCGGTTGTTGAAGCAGCCGCCGTACTGGTCCACGCGGCGGTTGACGGCGGGGGAGAGGAACTCGGCCAGCAGGTAGCCGTGGGCGCAATGGAGCTCCACGCCGTCAAAGCCGGCCTGCTTGGCGCGGCCCGCGGCGGTGCCAAAGTCGGCGACGAGCTGGTGAATCTCGTCAACGGTCATCTCCTCGGCCAGGCCCTGGCAGGCAGGACAGGTGGTGGAACTCGGCGCCTGGAGCGGCATACCAAACGTGGACTGCGGCATCACCTGGCGGCCGGGGTGGTACATCTGGCAGAAGATCTTGGAACCGTGCTTGTGGACGGCAGCCGTGAGCTCGACGTTGCCTGCGATCTGGTCGTCGTTCCAAAGGCCCGGGATGCGTGTGTAGCCCTTGCGGTTCTTCTGCACGCAATAGTCCTCGGTGATGAGCAGGCCCCAGCCGCCCTTGGCCTTCTCCTCCATATAGCGCAGGTAACGCGGGGTGATGGTGCCTTCAAGATTGCAGTAGTTGGTGACCATGGCGGGGACTACGAGCCTGTTGGGAATCTCGCAGCTGCCGATATTCATCGGCGAAAACAGGGCGTCGAGTTTCATATTCACTCCTTTTGGCGATATGCCGGGAAGCCTCCCTACCCGGCTGTTCTGGGATAATGCTCAGGGTGGGGGTAACCCCCAGGTCAAGGAGAATCGGGGGAGCCAGATGCGCTATACGCAAAAAGACATCCGGGAGCGACTGGGGTTCTCGCGCGACACACTGCGTTTCTACGAGCAGCGTGGCATCATCGAGCCCGAGGTCGATCCCAAAAACGGGTACCGCTACTACGACGACTGGCAGGTCAACCTGCTCTGGGACGCCAAATACTACCAGGGCATGGGCTTTAGCCTGGCCGAGGTGCAGGAGATCCTCCAGCGCGAGACGCTCGACGGTCTTCGCGGGCGCATAGCGGAGCGTACGGAGGAGCTTGAACGCGAGCTGCGCATCAAGCGGCTGATCCTGCGCGAGACGGAGCATCAACTGGATAACATGAGGCAGATCGAGGGCTCGCTTGGTACCTATAGGGTTGTTGAGCATGAGGGCTGTCTGTTTGTGCCCAAGCGCCGCGACCACTGCTTTGACACCAAGGTGACCCCGGCGATCGAATTCGCTAACAGAAACGTCGGCCTCATGGCTCCCTACTTCTGGTTCCCCGATATCTCCGAGTTCCACTACCACTGGGGCTATGCAATGCGTGCTTCCACATACGAGGCGCTGGGCGAGCCCGTGGGCATGGGACGCTACGAGCGCCTCGCCGGTGGGCCCGCGCTCATGACCTATCTGGATGCCGGCGAGCGCGGGAGCTTTTCGCGCCCGCTTTTCCAGGGCCTGATCGACGAAGCCGATGCACGTGGGCTTAGACATGCGGGAGCGATTCACGGCGTGCTCGTGGCCCGCGTGCACGAGGGCGAGCACTATCATCGCTACCTCCGCGCCTATCTGCCACTCGTCGGCTAGACGGCTAAAACCACCACAAAGGGGACAGGCACCTTTGTGGTGGTCCCGTTTGTCTCGATCTGTAACATCTTGGCTGTTAGAAGCGGGCCTGCTGTTACAGATTGAGATTTTCGGACGGGGCTCTGCACTTCATCTCAATCCGTAACATTTAGGCCCCAATTTGCCGAGTGGTTGTTACAGATTGAGACAAACGGTCGCCGCCGGTCATTTCATCTCAATCTGTAACATCTGGGACCGAAAAGGGCTGCTAGATGTTACAGATTGAGACAGTGGGGTGTGTTGGAGCGAAAACCACCACGAAGGTGCCTGTCCCCTTTGTGGTGGTTCGCATGTCATGAGAGCACTCAGAAAATCTTATATATAGAGACTTAGATTTGTGTATAAGATCGCGCAAAGCTGGCAACAATACTTCTCGAACAACGTGAAGCCGCCCCGTAGGGCGGCCGCCCCAAGAGAGGTGATTCCATGAGAATCGATAAGCTAGCAATGACGTCGCGCGAGGCGCTACAGACCGCCATGAGCACGGCTGCCGACGCGCAGGCCGGCGCGGTGGAGCCGATTCACCTGCTGTCCGCCCTGCTTGGTGCCGGCGAGCGCAATATCTCCGTGATCATCGAGCGCATCGGCGCCGACCCGGCCCAGCTTGCACGCTCCACACAAGATGCCATCGACCGCGCGCCCAAGGTTTCGGGCGAGGGCCAGCAGATGGGCCTGTCCAACGAGCTCGTCCGCGTCATAGAAAAGGCCGAGAAGAAGGCCACCAAGATGGGCGACAGCTTTGTGGTGACCGAGCATTTGCTGATGGCGCTTGCCGAGGACAAGGGTGAGGCGGGTCGCGTGCTGCGCGACGCCGGCGTGACCAAGGAGCGCATCGAGCAAGTCTACGAGGAGCTGCGCGGCGATGACCGCGTGACGTCTGCCGAGGACAAGACCCAGTTTGAGGCGCTGGAGCAGTACGGACGCAACATCTGCGATCTGGCCCGCGCCGGCAAGCTCGACCCGGTCATCGGCCGTACCGATGAGATTCGCCGCACCATCCAGGTTCTGTCCCGTCGCACCAAGAATAACCCCGTGCTCATCGGCGAGCCGGGCGTCGGCAAGACGGCCATCGTCGAGGGCATCGCCCAGCGTATCGTGGCCGGCGACGTGCCGAGCACCCTGCGCGATCGCGACCTCATCGAGCTCGACATGAGCGCGCTGGTCGCCGGTGCCAAGTACCGTGGTGAGTTCGAGGACCGTTTAAAGGCCGTGCTCAAGGAGGTACAGAAGTCCGAGGGTAAGGTTATCCTGTTCATCGATGAGCTCCACACCATTGTGGGCGCGGGTGCCACCGAGGGCTCCATGGATGCCGGCAACATCCTGAAGCCGGCGCTCGCCCGTGGCGACTTGCACGCGATCGGCGCGACTACGCTCGACGAGTATCGCAAGTACATCGAGAAGGACGCGGCGCTCGCCCGTCGTTTCCAGACCGTTATGGTGAGCGAGCCTACCGTCGAGGACACCATCTCCATCCTGCGTGGCCTCAAGGAGAAGTACGAGATCTTCCACGGCGTACACATCACCGATAGCGCGCTCGTGGCCGCCGCCGACCTCTCCGATCGCTACATCGCCGACCGCTTTCTGCCCGACAAGGCCATCGACCTGGTCGACGAGGCCGCAAGCCGCCTGCGCATGGAGCTCGACAGCATGCCGGTCGAGATCGATGCCACCACGCGTCAGCTCACCCAGCTGCAAATTGAGGAGCAGGCGCTCATGAAAGAGACCGATGACGCCTCCAAGGAGCGTCTGGAGGCCCTGCGCCAGGAGATTGCCGAAGTCCAGGAAAAGCTCAACGTGCAAAAGGCCGGCTGGCTCAACCAGAAGAACGCCATCGACCACGTGCAGGAGCTCAAGGGGCAGCTCGACGAGGCCAAGAGCGAGGAGGAGCGCGCGACGCGCAACGGCGACTTGGGCCGTGCGTCCGAGCTGCGCTACTCCGTGATCCCGGGTCTGCAGCAGCAGATTCAGGATGCCGAGGCTGCGCTCGAGGCACAAAAGCAGCAGGACGGCGAGGGCCTCAACGAGCAGGTAACCTCCGATGAGATCGCCGAGGTCGTGAGCGCCTGGACCGGCGTGCCCGTGTCCAAGATGATGCAGGGCGAGCTCGACAAGCTCAAGGGCCTGGAGGGCGAGCTGCATAAGCGCGTCATCGGCCAGGACGAGGCCGTGTCCGCCGTGGCCGCGGCCGTGCGCCGCAGCCGTGCGGGTCTCTCCGATCCGGACAAGCCCATTGGCAGCTTCTTCTTCCTGGGCCCCACCGGCGTGGGCAAGACCGAGCTCGCCAAGGCGCTGGCCGAGTGCCTGTTCGACGACGAGCGCGCGCTCGTGCGTATCGACATGTCCGAGTACATGGAGAAGTTCAGCGTCCAGCGTCTGATCGGTGCGCCTCCGGGATATGTGGGCTACGACGAGGGCGGTCAGCTCACCGAGGCTGTGCGCCGTCGTCCGTACTCCGTGATCTTGCTCGACGAGATGGAGAAGGCTCATCCGGATGTATTCAACGTGCTGCTGCAGGTGCTCGACGACGGCCGTTTGACCGACGGCCAGGGTCGTCAGGTGTCCTTCAAGAACACGATTATCATCATGACGTCCAACGTGGGCTCCAAGGCCATCGCCGATCTGTCCGGTAAGGACGAGGAGGAGATGCGCCATCAGGTCGACGCCGCCATGGCTCAGACCTTCCGCCCCGAGTTTCTCAACCGTATCGACGATATCGTGGTGTTCCATCCGCTCGGCATGGCGCAGATCGAAAAGATCGTCGACATCCAGCTCGCCGATGTCCGCGCGCGTTTGGCCAAGGAGCGCATGACGCTTGCCATCACCCCGGCGGCCAAGCAGATGCTCGCCGTGGGCGGTCTGGACCCGGTCTTTGGTGCCCGTCCGCTCAAGCGTCTGGTCCAGCGCGAGGTCGTGGATGCCATCGCGGCCGCTATCATCGACGGCACGGTGCGCGAGGGCGATCAGGTGACGGTCGATGTCGACAAGGACGGCGGCTTTGCCGTCGTGTGCGACAACACGCCGGCGGCCACCTACGAGGTCCCCGACGCCGAGTAGATTTTTGGGACATGCCTCAAAATCTACCTTTTGAGCCGAACGCCAAGGGCGGCGGATCCAATGGGGTCCGCCGCCCTTTTTCGTGCGACAATCGATGATGATGAGCGTGAGTACATGGCAAGGAGCTATGCAGATGAAAAACGAGAACGAGACGAATATGCCGGCAGCCGATGCCATGCCGGCCGCATCTAAGCCTGCGCCTAAACCGGCACCCAAGCCGTGCGACCCCTACATCCGTGCCGAGAACGAGGACGACGACGGCTACGACCCCTACAGCGATCGCCGCCCCGAGCGCGAGCCCCTCTTCGAAGCCGACCCCTGGCGCTAAGTAGCTCATTTGGGACGGGGGAGCGGCAACAGATAAACTTGCTTAGCTACTAATCAAGATACGCATAAATCTTGCTTTCCGGCTAATCAAGAATCGGGGGTAGCTAATTTGGGACGGGGCTTTATTAGCTACCCAGGACAGTGGTCCGCTAGTCCTGGGCCTTGATGCTTGGCAGCAGAATCTGGGCGAGGTAGTCGGTCTCGAGTTTGGTCGCGGCGTCGGCTTTGCCGTCTTTGTCGACCAGTACGTTCTTGATCTGGCTATAGGTATAGCGGTTGCCGGTCGTGAGCTCGACAAGCTCAATAGCCTGGTCCATGGGGTAGGTCGACACGGGGTCTTGCGTGCGCCCGTTGATGGTCTGGGGCACCACGTACGGATAGACGGGGCCGCTGGCGTAGACGGTATAACCGTTGCCTAGGTTGGCCGCACCCAAAACCGTATCGCCCTCATCGGGCGTAAAGCTCTCGCCCTCGCGCACTGCGACGAGCGTCACAATCGGCGTATCGCTGTCGCCGGCAAGATAGATGCATAGCGTGCTGCCATTCTGCCAAGTCTCGACCTTGCCGTACCACTCGACGGGGATATCGAACTGGTAGAGGTCGGTTGCCTTGTGACGGGCGTCGGCATCACGGGCCGCCTGTGCCTTTTGCGCGCTCACGGCATTGACGGCGGCGTCGCGCCGCGCGGTTGCCGCCTGCTGGAGCACCTTGGCGGTGGCGGCGGAGCTCGCGCCGCCCTCCTCGGCATATTTGGCGGCGGCATCGATCTGGTCGTCGGTTACCGTGTCGGCCGAAGGCACCTTGAGCTTAAAGGTGACCTGGGCACTTAAATCCTGTCCATCGCTCTTAACGGTGACCTGCGTCTTGGTGGTCGGGACGGTATAGATGGTGCCGTCGGCCGCGATGGGGGAGGCAGCGATGGAGAGCGTGTAGTCACCGGGTAGTAGTTTGATGCCACGGCCGTGCTCGTCAACATAGAGTGTTTCGCTTACGGAGGATCCGTCAGAATCCTGGCCACTCACCTGTACGGGGATCTTGGAGCCGGTGGAACAGTCGAGCCCCGCGGCATGTACGCCAATCTGCACCGACATCATCGTGTGGGCATTGGCGGCGGCGATGGCAGCCTGCTCTTGCTGATATCCGTTCCAGGCTGCGTAGCCTGCGCCGCCGGCGACAAGCGCGACGGCTACGACGCCGGCAACCATCAGATTGCGGCGCTTGGGCGACATCTTGCGATGGCGAACCTCGGCCTCGCGTGCCGAGGGAACGGACGGCAGGGGAATATCGCCCATGGCGATGGTCTCGTCCACGGCTGGTGCGGAGCCTAAGCCAGGGAGCTCGCGGGTCAGCGAATCTTCGGCCGGCAAGTTGTCGAGCAAGATGGTTTCCTCGCTCGTGTCGGATTCGGGCTGATTGCCGGCCTCGCTATCGTCCTCTTCGGCTTCGTCAGGAGCGTCTTTGGCGTCGCTGTCTTCGTCCTCAGTGTCTTCGTGCACCTCGTCTTGCGCGTCGATGACCGAATCGCTAAACGAGAGCTCGTCTAGCGCGATCCGGTCAAGGCTCTCCAGGGCTTCGGCACATGCTTCCGCATCCTGGGCCGCATCCTCGCGGCCATACGTCTCATCGCTCATATATCCCCCAATGCAATATCGGCTCAACACTGTACCCAAAAATGGAGCCATATAAAGCGCATACGAAATATAAGATCCGATTTAACCTGAGCGCATCGTTCGGCCGCATCCTCGCGGCAGCAAAAGGCCCCCGGAACGCGGACGAATCACATTCCGGGGGCTCTGCAATGCGTTGAGTTGCGCGGAGCCGGCTGTGCTGCTTCACATTCAAGCGGCATGTGCGCCGGGCATGTTACTCGGCGTGCGCGTAATCCACCTTGGCGCGGCGGGCGGTAGCCTTCTCCCAATCGCTGGTGCCCTCAAAGACATCCTGCTTGTAGGGATTGCGGCCGAGCTTCTTGGCGCGGTAGGCGATGTAGATGATCGCGGCGACGTTGGCGACCAGCGCGGCGATCGAGACCGCGGTAGCGGCGCCGGGGTCGAGCGTGGAGTGGGTCACAAAGATGGACTCCTCCTGGAAGTAGGGGAAAACCTGGGCAAACATGCACCAAATAGCAAGCGTAAAGGCGCGGTTCTGGATCCAGCCGCCCTTGTTCCAGATAAAGGCGGCGACGGTGGGCGCCAGCAGCAGCGCAAAGCCGCAGAACCAGGAGTGGGTGGGCAGGCAGTTGTAGGTGTAGCAGAAGTTCCAGATATCGTAGGCGATGATGTAGACCCAGGTCATGTCGGGCCACAGCATGTCGGTCTTGTCCTCGGAGGCGTAGACGCTCCACCAACCGGTCATGCAGAAGATGTTGATGATACCGGCGATGCCGTTGAACACGTTGTTCCAGCCGGCCAGCTGCGTAGCACCTTCGGAGGTGACCCAGGTGGACTCGCCCAGGACAAAGAAGTGATAGGCGCTCTCGAAGTCGGACACGACGGCGATCATGATGTTGATAGCGACGATCACAAACGGCCACGCGCGGAACCAATGCGCCTTGCCGATCTTGCCCCACTGGTACTTAATGGCAATGAAGCCCCAGCAACCGGCCAGCGCCGCGTATACCTTGGCGTAGTGGAACCAGCTGTTCTGGTACACATGGGTGGGGTTGGTGAGCGCCCACTCGGCACCCTGCGAGACGCCGATGGCGATGGCGACGCAGTAGATGGTCATGGCCAGCGGAGCCACGCCAAAGATGATGGCCGCGCCGAGCTTGGTGCGGCGGCCGACCTCGTTGAGCACGATCAGGCCAATAAAGACCATGGCCCAGCCGGCCCAGTGGATAAGGGTATCGCTACCCCAAACATCGAACAGCATGCTGCTCTCCTTTCACGCGCCCGCGGCCCCTCTTCCGATCGCGGGCAGTTTGGCCAAATGTCGTCAGTTCTGGGGCTTGCGCTCCGGATACTTGGCGGTATAGCCCTCGATGTGGAGTGTCGAGGCGATGATTTCCTTGACCGTCTCGTCGGGCACATCGGGGTGCGTGCGGATATACATCAACAGCCCCATGATGAGGGTGTAGAACGTCTCGTAGACATGGTCGATGCGCAGGTCATGATGGGCGACAAAGTCAACCACGGTGGTGTCGCAAATGTATTGCGCCACGCGCTGGACTACGTTGTGCAGAAAGCCGCCGTAGAGTGCGCCGCTGCTCGAGGTGAGCGTGCTCGGCAGCTCGTGGCCGCTCACGACCAGGCGCTTAAAGAGCGGGGCGACGGTGTCGAGCGCGCCTTCGATGTCGCCAACCGTGCGGCTGGCGTTCCACTGCTCGAGCTCGGAGATAAAGCCGTCGATCGCCTCGTCCATGACAGCGGTGGCGGCGGCGTCCATATCGGCAAAGTAGTGGTAGAACAATGAACGCGTGCAGCCGGCTCGTTTGGTCACGGCCGATACCGATAGGTGGGACACGCCCAGCTCGGAGCTTACGGTGCGCACGGCATCGAGGATCTCGCGACGGCGTTCGTCGCCCGTCAGGCGCTTTGCCGCACTATCGGATGCGGGGACGGCATCGACCACAGAGGTATCTGCTGTGTTGTCGCCCATGTTTTGCCTCCTTCCATCCTCTTTTGCCTGACCGTTCGCCTAACAGTCTTGAATATTGTTGACGGTTCGTCAATACTATTTTTGACACAATGTCAACTAATGGCGGGTGAACGGCATGGGGGCATGTCCGGCCTGCAAAAAAAGAGGGGCGCTGCGGCCTCGTCGGGCTGCGGCAAGAGAAGGGACAACCATGATTCTCAACGGACCGGGAATTAGCTACACCGAGCCCGACATCGGTTCGGAGTTCGTGCCGCCGCTGCCGGAGCATCCGCGCGAGGCAATCGTCAAGCTGTGCGAGCACTGCACCAACCGCCTGCTGCATCGCGACGAGCTGCTGGGCTACGAGTACTGGTCGTTTGCCGAGGCCGCAACCGACGAGCAGGCCGAAGTGCTCTGCAAGATGAAGATGCGCCGTCCCTATACGCTGCCCGAGATGGTCAAGCTCACCGGCATGCCCGAGGCCGATATCGAGAAGATGCTCGACGACATGAGCTACACGGGTCTGCTCGAGTACAACTGGGAAAACCCCGAGCGCGCCAAGCAGTGGGTGCTGCCCATGCTGGTGCCGGGTTCCGCCGAGTTCCTCAACATGCGCGTGAGCCAGCTCGAGGAGCACCCGGTCTATGCCAAGTTCTTTGAACAGGCATCCAAGGGCCCGCTGTCCCGCGCCACGCCGATGGTGCCGCCCGGAGGCGCCGGTATCGGCATGCACGTCATTCCGGTCGAGAAGGCTATCGATGCTTCGAGCACCTCGGTGCCGATTGAGCATATCGAGCACTGGCTCGACAAATACGAGGGCAAGTATGCCGCCAGCACCTGCAGCTGCCGCGCGAGCCGTCGTGTGATGGGAGAGGGTTGCGCCGACGACCCCGCCGACTGGTGCATTGCCGTGGGCGATATGGCCGACTACGTGGTCGAGACCGACCGCGGCCACTATGTGACCCGCGACGAGGTTTACGACATCTTGCGCCAGGCCGAGGAAAACGGCTTTGTGCACCAGATCACCAACATCGACGGCGAGAACAAGATCTTCGCCATCTGCAACTGCAACGTCAACGTGTGCTACGCCCTGCGCACCTCGCAGCTGTTCAACACACCCAACCTGTCGCGCTCGGCCTATGTCGCCAAGGTCGAGAAGGACAAGTGCGTGGCCTGTGGCCGCTGCGTTGAGGTGTGTCCGGCCGGCGCCGCCAAGCTGGGCCAGAAGCTCTGCAGCAAAAAGGCCGGCGGACAGGTGCCCGAGTATCCGCGCCAGGAGCTGCCCGATGCCGCCAAGTGGGACCACACCAAGTGGTCGCCCAACTACCGCAACGCCAACCGCATCGAGACGCATGAGTCCGGCACCGCTCCCTGCAAGACGGCCTGCCCCGCGCACGTTGCCGTTCAGGGCTATCTGAAGCTCGCGGCGCAGGGTCGCTATGACGAGGCCCTAGCACTCATTAAACGCGAGAACCCGCTGCCCGCTATCTGCGGCCGTGTGTGCAACCGCCGCTGTGAGGATGCCTGCACCCGCGGCCGTGTGGACGCCGCCGTGGCTATCGACGAAGTCAAGAAGTTTATCGCCCAGCGCGATCTGGACGCAGTGACCCGCTATGTCCCGCCCGTGGTGACCCCGACGCGTGCTGGCGGCTTCGACCAGAAGATCGCCATCATCGGTGCCGGTCCGGCCGGTCTGTCTTGTGCCTTCTATCTGGCCGAGAAGGGCTACAAGCCCGTCGTGTTCGAGAAGAACGAGCGCCCGGGCGGCATGCTCACCTACGGTATTCCCAGCTTTAAGCTGCAGAAGGACGTTATCGAGGCCGAGGTCGAGATCATTCGCCTGATGGGCGCCGAGTTCCGCTATGGCGTGGAGGTCGGTCGCGATGTGACGCTCGACGAGCTGCGCGCGCAGGGCTTTAAGGCCTTCTATGTGGCCATTGGCTGCCAGGGCGGCCACCTTGCCGGTATTCCGGGCGAGGATGCCGAGGATGTGACCGTAGCCGTCGACTTTTTGCGCGAGGTCAACAGTGGCAAGATCGACACACTGCCCGGCCGCACCATCGTGGTGGGCGGCGGCAACGTTGCTATCGATGTCGCGCGCAACGCCTGCCGCCTGGGCTCCGAGCACGTCGAGATGTTCTGCCTGGAGAGCGAGGCCCAGATGCCCGCCAGCGAGGAAGAACGTCGCGAGGCCATCGAGGACGGCGCGCATATCAGCTGCGGTTGGGGCCCCAAGGAGGTCCACCTGGACGAGGCCGGTCGCGTATGTGGCATCACCTTTAAGCGCTGCGCGCGCGTCTTTGACGACGAGGGCCGTTTTGCGCCCGAGTACGACGAGAGCGACCTGCGCCGCGTCGATGCCGACCGCGTGGTCATGTCCATCGGCCAGTCCATTGTGTGGGGCGACCTGCTGGCTGGCTCCAAGGTGGAGCTTGGCCGCGGTCAGGGTGCCCTTGCCGATCCTCAGACCTACCAGACCGCCGAGCCAGACATCTTTGTGGGCGGCGACGTCTACACCGGTCCGAGTTTTGCCATCGATGCCATCGCCGCCGGTCACGAGGCCGCCGTGTCCATCCATCGCTTTGTGCAGCCGGGCTCCACACTCACGATCGGCCGCAACCAGCGCCGCTACACCGCGCTTGACCGCGACGACGTTGTGATCGAGAGCTACGACAACGCGAGCCGCGAGGTTGCCCATGTGGACCGCGAGCGCGAGAAGGCCGCGCCGTTTAGCGAGTACGTCGAGACCTTTACCGAGGAGCAGGTGCGCGCCGAGACCGCCCGTTGCCTGGGTTGCGGTGCCTCGATCGTCGACCCCAACAAGTGCATCGGCTGCGGCCTGTGCACCACCAAGTGTGCGTTCGATGCCATCCATCTGGATCGCGATCGCCCCGAGTGCTCCACGATGGTCAAATACGAGCAAAAGCTCCCCAGCCTGGGCAAGTATGCTTTAAAGCGTGCAATCAAAATCAAGTTCGGTCGTAAATAGGTAACCATGGCGGGTAAGGGGACGGCGCAGACTAGATTTCGCCGTCCCCTTGCTTTGAGTTTGCATCGCATCAACCGTTGTTGAAAGGTTTCTACCTTGCATGAATTGGGAATCGTTTATCACATTATTCGCGATGTTGAGAACGTGGCGCGCGCCAATGGCGTGCGTCGCGTTTCGAGCGTCACGCTGCTGCTGGGCGAGGTCTCGGGCGTCGTTCCCGACTTGCTGCTCGACGCTTGGCGCTGGGCGGCAGATAAAAAGTCCATCACGCAGGGCGCGGAGCTTATCGTGGAGCCCGTCGAGGCCGTGACGCATTGCGAGGCGTGCGGCCGCGACTATGCGACAGTCGAGCACGGCAAGACCTGCCCCCATTGCGGCAGTGGCGATACCTATTTGCTCCAGGGCCAAGAGGTCATGATCAAGCAGATCGAGACCCCCGACGAGGATCCGGCAGACGCTGCCCCCGACGGCCCTTCTGACGCCCCCGACGCCGTCGACGCCGCTAACCCTCTCCACATCGTCTAGCCCCTAGTCGTTGGGGACGTTCTTGTTTGACTAGTCGTTTAAGAACGTCAGATC
>NZ_JBBNJW010000010.1:0-73251 GCF_040093305.1 Collinsella sp. CLA-AA-H302 | reverse complement strand
GGGACAGGCGGGCCTTCGAGACCGAGCGCAAAATGGATTCTAAAAAACACCTTGCCAAATAGGAGCGTCAGGACGCATGAAACCCCCGCCGCACGAAGTGCGCAGCGGGGGTTTCATGCATGTCCGAGGACGTTTTCAGAGCTTTACCCTGTAGGGTCCCGAGGGGATAAGTCCGCTACTCAGCCATCTGAGCCTGGACGGCGGTGATGGCCACGACACCCACGATGTCGTCGGCAGAGCAGCCGCGCGACAGGTCGTTGACCGGCTTGGCGATGCCCTGCAGGATGGGGCCGTAGGCGTCGGCGCCGGCGAAGCGCTGGACCAGCTTGTAGCCGATGTTGCCGGCCTCGAGGTCGGGGAACACGAGCACGTTGGCCTTGCCGGCAACGGAGGAGCCGGGAGCCTTGAGCTGAGCGACGGTGGGGACGATAGCGGCGTCGAGCTGCAGGTCGCCATCGATGGCGAGCTCGGGAGCCTTCTCCTTGCAGAACTTCACGGCCTCCTGGACCTTCTTGGCGACCTCGCCGCCGGCGGAGCCCATGGTGGAGTAGGAGAGCATGGCCACGTGCGGCTCAACGTTGCCCATGAAGGTGGACCAGGAGTGAGCGGAGGCGATGGCGATCTCGGAGAGCTCGTCGGAGGACGGGTTGATGTTGAGGCCGCAGTCGGCGAAGATCAGCGTGCCGTCGGTGCCGAACTGCGGGGTGTCGGTGCACATCACGAAGAAGGCCGAGACCAGCTTGGTGCCCGGGGCGGTCTTGAGGATCTGCAGCGCGGGGCGCAGGGTGTCGGCGGTGGAGTGGCAGGCGCCGGAGACCAGGCCGTCGGCGTCGCCCATCTTGACCATCATGGTGCCAAAGTAGGTGGCGTCCATCACCTGGGCGCGAGCCTGCTCGATGGTAACGCCCTTCTTGGCGCGGAGCTCGGCAAACTTCTGTGCGTACTCCTCGTGCTTCTCGGCATTGCGCGGATCGATGACGGTGGCGCCGGGGACGTTGATCTCGTTGGGATCGCCCAGGATGACGATGTTGGCCAGGCCTTCCTCGATGATCTTGTTGGCTGCGACGATGGTGCGCGGATCCTCGCCCTCGGGCAGGACGATGGTCTTAAGGTCGGCCTTGGCGGCAGACTTCATACGGTTTAGGAAATCGCTCATGTTACTCCTTGCAAGCGTTTCGCTAAGCTCCAGGCGCCCGGCTGTTCACGAATAAACCCGCTGCTAGCGGGTTTACCTTTCAATTATGTACGCCGCGGTGCTTGAGCTTTCCTTGTGTGGCAAGCTCATTATAGGACGCATTAGCGCTATAATCGCTCTGATAAATATGTCTCGAAGAATGTTCGAGAAAAGCCCAGCTAACGAGCCCGTGGCTTTTGACAAGGAGTATCGATGCAGATTACCTCAGGCCTGCCTGAAGGCTTTAACGCCGGCGCGTACGACATGATTGTCGTCGGTGCTGGATATGCCGGTGCCGTTTGCGCCCGCCGTCTTGCCGAGACCATCGGCTATCGTGTTGCCGTTTTGGAGCGCCGTAGCCACATTGCGGGCAATGCCTATGACTGCACTGACGAGGCCGGAATCCTGATCCACGAGTACGGTCCGCATATCTATCACACCTTTAACGAGCGCGTGCACAATTTCCTGTCGCGCTTTACCAAGTGGACGGATTATCAGCACAAGGTGCTCGCCAACATCAACGGCACCCTTATGCCCGTGCCCTTTAACCATGCGAGCCTCAAGCTCGCCTTTGGCGATGAGCGCGGCGAGGAGCTGTACCAAAAGCTCGTGGAGACCTTTGGCAAGGACGTCAAGGTGCCCATTATGGAGCTGCGCAAGAAGAACGACCCGGATCTTGCCGAGGTCGCCGATTATGTCTACGAGAACGTCTTTTTGCATTACACCATGAAGCAGTGGGGCCAGACGCCCGACCAGATCGACCCCTCGATCACCGGCCGCGTTCCCGTCTTTGTGGGCGATGACGATCGCTACTTCCCGCAGGCTCCTTTCCAGGGCATGCCGCAGGACGGCTATACCGCGTTGTTCGAGCATATGCTCGATCACGATCTGATCGACGTATTCTGTGACGTAGACGCCCGTGACCTCTTTGAAATCGACGAGACCACCGTCAAGATCGACGGCAAGGTCTATGGTGGCGAGATCGTCTACACCGGTCCGCTCGACGAGCTATTCAACCTCGACCTAGGCGCGCTGCCGTACCGCACGCTCGATATGAAGTTCGAGACGCTCGATATGGACCAGTTCCAGCCCGTGGGCACCGTCAACTACACCACGAGCGAGGACTATACGCGCATCACCGAGTTTAAGAACATGACCGGTCAGGTTTTGCCCGGCAAGACCACCATCATGAAGGAGTACTCCAAGGCCTATACGCCCGACTCGGGCGAGACGCCGTACTACGCTATCCTGGAGCCCGAGAACCGTGAGCTCTACGAGCGCTATCTTGAGCGCGTCCAGAACCTGACGAACTTCCACCCGGTGGGTCGTCTGGCCGAGTATCGTTACTACGATATGGACGCCGTGACCAATTCTGCCCTCGATCTTTCGGATGAGATTATCGCCTGCCATGCATAAAGTCATAACATTCGGTATTCCCTCATATAACGCCGCCAAGGATATGGACCATTGCATCACCTCCATCTTGGAGGGGAGCAATTACGCCACCGATATCGAGATTATCGTGGTGGACGACGGCTCCAAGGACGAGACAGCCGCCAAGGCCGACGAGTGGGAGGCCCGTTATCCCGGAATCATCCGCGCGGTGCACCAGGAGAATGGCGGCCACGGTATCGCCGTTCTCTCGGGCCTGCGCGAGGCGCATGGTACGTACTACAAGGTCGTTGACTCGGACGACTGGCTCGACGGTGCGGCGCTCTCGACCATGCTGTCGATTCTGCGTGGCTTTGAGGAGCGCGACCAGCGCGTCGACCTGTTTATCTCGAACTACGTGTACGAGAAGGTTTACGAGGGCACGCATACCGCTATTGGCTACAAGTTTGCCCTGCCGCGCAAAAAGATTTTCTCTTGGGACCAGATCGGACACTTCCGTCCCGATCAGAACCTGCTCATGCACAGCCTGTGCTATCGCACCGATGTGCTGCGCGAGTCCAATCTGCCTATGCCGGCGCACACGTTCTACGTGGATAATATCTACGCATACGTACCGCTGCCGCGCTGCAAGACCATGTACTACGCCGACATCGACCTCTATCGCTACTTTATCGGTCGCGAGGGCCAGAGCGTCAACGAGGCCACGATGGTCAAGCGCCTGGGCCAGCAGTTCCGCGTAACGCGCATCATGATGGAATCGTTCCATCTGTACCAGGACGTTGAGTCCTCGCGTCTGCGTTCGTACATGATGGGCTACTTCACCATGATGATGGCGATTTGTTCGGTGCTCACCAAGCTTTCCGAGGAAGATTGTGCCGATGAGCGCCTGAAGACGCTGTGGAAGGACCTGAAGGAGTACGACGAGCGCATGTATCGTCGCGCTCGCTACGGCGTGGTCGGATTCTTTACCAACCTGCGTGGACGGGCCGGAGACAAAACCACACTTGGCCTATACCGTCTTGCCTCAAAGATCTTCAAATTCAACTAGGGCAGAAACGCTCGGGTAACGGGGACCCCTGGTCCTTAACTTGCTACTTCGAACAGTCCTGCGCAAGACGGAGGCGCCACTGGCGCCTCCTTTGCGTGCGGAACTCGTATCAAGTTAAGGACCAGGGGTCCTCTGTTATGTCTTGCTTTATGTCAGCAAGCTGAATTTGAAGATCTTGGACGCGCGGTACACAGGGGCCTGGGCTGAAAAGGTTTTGGTTGGTAGTCGGTCGGAGGCGGGCGGTCGAGTGAGATTACTTCGCGGCGCCGGGGATGCCGTGGGAGGTTTTGGCGGTTTTGGCTCCGTTTACGATGGCGGTTTGCAAAGCCCTTACGGCGAGCATGCCCAGCAGGTCTAGGGGAACGGTGGCGCTTGCCTGGGCGCCCAGTTTGCCGCTGGCGAGGGTGTAGATGGTGTCGCCGTCGTTGGTGGTGTGCGTGGGACGGATGGCGTGTGCGTAGGCGTCTGCGGCCATCTGGGAGACCTTGGTGGCTTGTGCCTTAGTGAGTTCCACGTTGGTGACGATGCAGCTGATGGTGGTGTTGGTGCGGTCGAGCGGCATCTGCATGGATCCGGCGGCGGCAAAGGCTGCGAGTTCCATATCGACGATTTGGTCGCTATCGGCTGAGGCGCGCATGCCGGCGACCCACTCGCCGGTGAGGGGGTCGACAACGTTGCCGCAGGCGTTGACCGAAACCACGGCGCCTACCTTAACGGGACCGAGCGCCACGGCGGCAGTGCCAAGGCCGGCCTTCATGCAGGTGGCAGGGCCCATGAGCTTGCCTACGGTGGCACCGGTGCCGGCGCCCACATTGCCTTGCTCGAGCGTGGTGGGGGTGTTGTCGAGTGCCTCGCGCACGGCGGCGATGCCGGCCTCAATGTCGGGGCGTACGGTGGGGTCGCCAAAGGCAAGGTCGAAGATACAGCTGGAGCACACGATGGGCACCTGCGTGGGGCCGACGGGCAGACCAATGCCGCGGCTCTCGAGTTCGCGAGCGACGCCGCTTGCAGCCTCGAGGCCAAAGGCCGATCCGCCCGAAAGGCAGACGGCGTGAACCTTGTCGACGGTGTTCTCGGGTCGCAGCAGGTCGGTTTCGCGCGATGCTGGAGCACCGCCGCGAACGTCAACGCCGCCGGTGGCACCCTCGGGCGCCACGATTACGGTGCAGCCGGTGCCAGCCTCCTCGTCCGTATAGTTGCCAAAGCAAAAGCCATCGACATTGCAAACATCGATGGCTTCGAGCAGTGTGTCCATGTTTTCTCCTATCGGTTTTCCGCCGGGCCTTATGCCCGGTCGGGATCCGTACGGTACGGCAAAATTGTAGGCGCTGGGGGATACCCAGCGCCAGATGCAATTACGAGAGTTTTTGAATCGCGCGTGCGACGCGAGCGATGGGCAAGCCCACCACGTTGTAGAAGTCACCCGAAATATCGTGCACAAGCATGCGGCCGCCTGTGCCTTGGATGCCGTAGGCCCCGGCCTTGTCCATGGGTTCGCCGGAGGCAACATAGCGCTCGATCTGCTCTTCGGTAAGCTCATAGAACGTTACGTCGGTCACATCGACAAACGACAGGCTCTCGGCGGCATGCGGAGCTGTAGCGTCGCCGGCTTTAACGATGCAGACGCCGGTTGCGACCTGGTGCGTGCGGCCCGAAAGCTCGCGGAGCATGGTGCGCGCCTCGTCCCCGTCTGCCGGCTTGCCCAAAATTTGGCCGTCAAAGGTGACAATAGTATCGGCCGCGACGGTCAGTTCGTTGGGCTCGGCATGCTCGGCGGCAACGGCGGCGGCTTTGGCACGCGCCAAGCGCTCGACGAGTGTAAGCGGAGCTTCGCCATCAAAAGGCGTTTCGTTGATATCTGCGGGAATCACGCGAATGTCATAGCCCGCCTCGCGCATCAACTCGATGCGGCGCGGTGATTGCGAAGCCAAAATCATAGCTGAATGCCCTCGGCGACCTTCTCGACGGCCTTGTCGCCGGCGAGCGTGCGCAGCAGCTCAAGCGCAAAGGGGAGCGACTGGGCCATGCCGCTGGCGGTGATGATGTTGCCGTCTTGCGTAACCTTCTCGCCGGTATAGGCGCCTTCGGGGAAGCTTTTCTCAAAGCCAGGGAAGCACGTGGCGTGGCGCCCCTCGAGTAGGTCGAGCTCGCCCAGGATAAACGGGGCGGCGCAGATGGCGGCAACGTGCTTGGTCGCGGCGAACTCGCAGACCACGTCGCAGACGCGCTGATCGGCACGCAGGTTGGTGGCACCGGGCAAGCCGCCGGGCAGCACGACGCAGTCGTACTCGTCAAAGTTGATCTCATCAAAGAGCGCATCGCAGGTCACGGGGATCTGCAGTGAGCTTACGACCTCACGTGTGGGCATAATCGAGACGAGCGTGGCGCGCACACCGCCGCGACGCATGACATCGACCATGGTCAAGCATTCAATAGTTTCAAAGCCATCGGCGGCGAGAACGGCAACGCTGGGCATGAGGGTTCCTTTCATAGGCGGCATACAATTAGCCGTCTTATACCCCGAAGACCTCCGCTTGCCACGCTCGATTTCTCAATGATTTACCTGAGCAATGATTGAGTGACTAGTTGCGCCTAAGGTGGACGACGGTCTCGCAGTGGAAGGTTTGCGGGAACAGGTCGACTGGCGTGATCTTGACGGGGGAGAAGGTGCCTTCTTCGACAAAGCGTTTGAGATCGCGCGCCAGGGTGGCCGGGTCGCAGCTCACGTAGGCGACATCGCGAGCACTCGTGCTGGCGATAAGGTCGATCGCCTCGGGGGCGAGGCCTGCGCGCGGCGGGTCGACCACCAAGACGTCGGCATCCTGGTCGGGGAACTCGCGCACCGCGTCTCCGCCAATGACGTCGACGTTATCAAGCTTGTTGATCTCCAAGTTACGGCGCAGGTCGCGCACGGCCGGGCCGTAGGCCTCGACGGCGGCGACGAAGTCGCAGCGGCGGGCGAGCGGCAGGGTAAAGGTTCCGGCGCCGCAGTACAGGTCCACGGCAAGCTCGTCTTCTTGCGGGTCGAGCGCTTCCATGACAAGCTCGATCAAAATCTCGGCACCCTTGGTGTTGACCTGGAAAAACGACGGGGCAGACAAGCGCATCTGACCCTCGGCGATATTCTCGGTCCATGAGCCCTCTCCGGCGAGCATTTCGACCTTGGAGACACGGCGGGCCTTCTTTTCGCCCTTGCTCATCACACGCACGATGCTCGTGGGATGAGCGGCGTCCGCCAGCACGCGGGAGACCTGCGAGCGCGGAAAAGAGCCTGTAGACGTCCAGAGTGCGACCTCGAGTGCCTTGGTACGGCGCGATGCACGAATGCCCACGCGTTCGAGTCCCAAGTCATGGCTGCCGCTTAGATAGTTGAGTGCGCCGACGACCGATTTGAGCGCCTTGGGAAAACGTTTATCGAACAGCGGGCACGCATCGACGGTCACGATTTTGCTGGGGTCGACACCGTGCATGCCAAGGCGCACGCGACCGTTGACGACGGTCGGTTCGAGCTCGATTTTATTGCGGTAGCCCCAGTCGTCCTTGGTGTGGCAGATGGGCTGCACCAGCTCGTCGACTTGCTCAGGGCTGAACTTGCCGATGCGCTCGAGCGTGGAGCGCAGGTTTTGCTCCTTGGCGGCGAGCTGTGCCGTGCGTGAGAGATTGCCCCACGAGCAGCCGCCGCAGATGCCCACGTAGGGGCAGGGAGGCTGAATGCGATCGGGGCTCGGCTCCAGAATCTCGGTGGTGCGGGCGCGCATGAACGACTTGCCGTCCTGTACGACCTCGGCCTCGACGGTGTCGCCTGCCACGGCACCCTGCACAAAGACGGCTTTGCCGTTGTCGGCGTGCGCCAGCCCGTCGGCGCCGTAGGTCATCGATTCTATAGTGAGCTTCATATCCCTGCCTGTCATTCGCGTTGTTGTCCGCACCATGGTAGCAGGGAAAAGCGCCCCGCATCCGAGGCTTTCCTCAAATGCGGGGCGCTTCTACAAACCGCTTCTACAAACGACTATTTCGTCTTGCCGGTAATGAGCGTCTTAAGACCCAGGCCGATCAGGCCCAGGCCCATGCGCACACGACCGGGGCGATGGCGCTCGATGGCCTTGGTCTTGCCGGCGGGCTTATCGCGACAGGCGCTCGTCTCGGGTGCGGGCTTAGCTGCCTGCGGCTCGGGCTGAGGTGCAGGTGCGGGCTCGGGCTCAATGACGGTCGCCTGGACCTTCTGAACCTTGGGTGTGGCCGGCTGCGGCTTAGGAGCAGGGGCGGGCTTTGCCTCAATGACGGGCTCGGGCGCGGCCTCGGCGTTGCGGTAGGCACGCTCCAGCAGGGCTTCCTGCGAGTTGAAGGGTTTCTCACCCTCTGCGCGCTCCACGGGGACCCAGGTGCCGTCGCTCGTGAGGCTGCGGGCCTTCACGTTGTCGCGCAGCTGCATGCTCATGTACTCGTGCACCAGGGCGCGGCAGGTGGGGTCGAGCACGGGGAAGGCGATCTCCACGCGGTGCTCGGTGTTGCGCGTCATCATGTCGGCCGAGCTCAGATAGATCATGTCCGAGTCCACGCCAAAGGCGTAAACGCGCGCATGCTCCAAAAAGCGTCCGACGATAGAACGGACATGCACGTTCTCGGTCTTGCCAGGAACGCCCGGCTTGAGGCACGAGATGCCGCGGATGATCATGTCCACGCGGACTCCTGCGCACGATGCCTCGGCGATCTTGTCGATGACCTCGCGGTCGGTGAGCGAGTTGAGTTTAAAGAACACGCGGGCGGGCTCGCCGGCGAGGGCGCGCTGGATCTCGCGGTCAAGCCCGCGCATGATGAGCGGTTTCAGTCCGACGGGCGCCACACCCAGGAAGCGGTAATCGCCGCGCAGGTTGCCCAGCGACAGGTTGCGGAAGAACAGGTTGGCGTCCTCGCCGATGCCGGGGTGAGCGGTCATGAGCATAAAGTCGCTGTAGAGTTTGGCCGTCTTCTCGTTAAAGTTGCCGGTGCCCAGCAGCGTCAGGCGCGTTAGCGCCATGCCCTCGCGATAGGTGAGCTGGCAGATCTTGGAGTGGCACTTAAAGCCCTCGGAGCCGTAGATGACGGTGCAGCCGGCCTCTTCCAGGCGCTCGGCCCACTCGATGTTGTTCTGCTCGTCAAAGCGCGCGCGGAGCTCCATGAGCACCGTGACCTCTTTGCCGTTCTCGGCGGCATCGATCAGTGACTCGCACAGGCGGCTCTGCTTGGCCACGCGGTAGAGCGTGATGCGCAGTGAGATGCACTCGGGGTCGTAGGCGGCCTCGTGCACCAGATCCAGGAAGGGGTTCATGGCCTCATAGGGATAAAAGAGCAGCTTGTCGTGCTGAAGTACCTGCTCGCGGATGGAGCGGGTCATATCGATGGTGGGGTTGGGCTGCGGCTTAAACGGCGTAAAGAGCAGCTCGTTGCGCAGGTGCTCGGGAATCTTACTCTCAATGCCAAAGACGTAGCCCAGGTCGAGCGGGATATCGCAGGTAAAGACAGAGCGGCGCGAAAGCTCGAGCGCCTTGCGGATGGTCTTGAGCGTCGCCTTCTCGAGCGACCCCGAGACCGCGAGCACTACCGGCTGCAGACGCAGGCGCTTCTTGAGGATGCGCTTCATGTGCTGGCGGTAGTCCTCTTCCTCTTCGACGCCCTCGCCGTCCGGATCGATGTCGGCGTTGCGGGTGACGCGGATGAGCGCGCGGTCGAGTGGCTTGTAGGAGCCAAAGCAGCTGTCCAGGCAGGCGAGGATGACGTCCTCGAGCAAGATGTAGGAGTAGGTGCCGGTGGGCGAGGGGATCTCGACCACGCGGTTCATCGAGGCGGGAATCTCGATTAGGCCCAGCAGACTTTCCTCGTCGGTGACGCCGTCCAGGCCGCAGGCCAGATAGAGTGCGCCGTTGCGCAGGTTGGGGAAGGGATGGCGCGGGTCAATGACCAACGGCGAGATGACCGGCGACACGTAGGCCTGGAAGTAACGGGTTACAAAGGTGCGCTCCTCGGGCGTAAGCGAATCGATGCAGGCGCGGTGAACGCCTAGGATGTCGAGCTTGCCCTCGATGCTCTTAAAGATGGACTCCCATCGGGTAAGGAGCCCGGGCATTTCGGTCATGACAGCATCGACCTGTTCGGAGGCGGTCATATTGCTCTTGTTGTCGACAGGCTGTTTTTTGAGCTCCGCCAGATCGGACAGGCCGCCCACGCGTACCATGAGAAACTCGTCGAGGTTAGACTCGAAAATCGACACGAACTTTAGACGCTCGAACAGCGGAACGGTCTCGTCGAAGGCTTCGTCAAGCACACGGTTATCAAAGCGCAGCCAGCTGAGCTCTCGGTTCTGCGTGTACGAGAAGTCGCGCGGCGGTTTGCGCAGCTTTGCGGCGGCTTGCTTTTTTTCGATTTTGCTCGGCATATGCATCTGTCCGTTCAGTCCCCGTGGGGGACGGTTGCCTAACACTTTTCACTATTGTCTCAATTTAGTCGACCTGTGGCACGGACGTATCGCGTGAACGGTATCTTTACCTACTTCTTACGCCGACAAGTGTAAGAGCTAACGCCCGGCTCGTTACGTAAACGGTCTATATCCTCATTCAACCGGAGCGTATGTGTGAATAAGAATGATAGAGAGCTGAATATCATCGAATACAGGCAGAATGGCGAACAAGCGTCATTTATATACATAAAATCGGTTTAGCTATGCAATTTTGAATCAAAAGCTTAGAGATGCAATCAGAAATATTTTTTAAGAAAAAAGAGCATTTACCTTAGAAAAGCTACTTTAGAACGCCGAAGTGCATTATGGGGGAATCATATTCGATATACCGTTCATCGAACTTTGTTGACCGTTCGGGGGCGAGGTGGAATTGCGGTTGGAATTTGGATATAACTAGAGCTGTCAGCAAGCAGCACCCGTTACGGAAGGGTGCTGAGAGATTCGGCCGAAAGGCCCGAAAGAAAGGTAGGAGGCCATGACGAAAGGTCTGCACGTGCCTTCCGAGATCGGCAAGCTCAGGAAGGTCTGCCTGCACCGTCCCGGCGACGAGCTCCTCAACCTGCCGCCCGACGAGCTCGAGCGACTCCTGTTCGACGACGTCCCGTTCCTGGAGGTCGCACAGCAGGAGCACGACACCTTCGCCCAGATCCTGAGGGACCAGGGCGTGGAGGTCCTCTACCTCGAGAACCTCGTCGCAGAGGTGTTCGACCAGGTCCCCGGCGCCCGCGCCGAGTTCACCGACCAGTACATCGCCGAGGCAGGCATCCGCGGCCAGCAGATGCCGCAGATCGTCCGCGAGAAGCTGGACTCCATCGAGGACAACCTCGAGTTCGTCAAGAAGACCATGGCCGGCATGACCAAGGCCGAGATCGACATGCCCCTCACGGCGTCCACGACCCTCGACTCCCTGGTCAACTCCGAGTCCGAGTCCGACCTGATCATCGACCCGATGCCCAACCTCTACTTCACCCGCGACCCGTTCGCGGTCGTCGGCGAGGGCGTCAACCTCAACCGCATGTACTCGGTCACCCGCAACCGCGAGACCCTGTACGGCAAGTACGTCTTCAAGTACCACCCCGACTACAAGGACGTCTCCCTGTACTTCCGCCGCGACTGCCAGTTCCACACCGAGGGCGGCGACGTGCTGAACATCAACGAGAAGACCCTCGCCGTCGGCATCTCCCAGCGCACCCAGGCCGCCGCTATCGACGTCATGGCCCAGAACATCTTCTGGAACTCCGACTCCAAGGTCGAGCGCATCCTGGCCTTCGACATCCCGGTCTCGCGCGCCTTCATGCACCTCGACACGGTCTTCACCCAGATCGACGTCGATAAGTTCACGATCCACCCCGCCATCATGGGCACCCTGCGCGTCTACGAGCTTACCGCCGGCAAGAACCCGGGCGACGTGAACATCCGCCTGATCGAGGACACCCTCGAGCACGTCCTGGAGGACGCCACCGGCGTCGACCAGGTCAAGCTGATCCCCTGCGGCGGCGGCGACCCGATCGCGGCCTCCCGCGAGCAGTGGAACGACGGCTCCAACACCCTGTGCGTCGAGCCCGGCAAGATCTGCGTCTACGCCCGCAACACCGTCACCAACGACGTGCTGTACAAGGAGGGCCTGGACCTTCTCGTCGTGCCCTCCGCCGAGCTCTCCCGCGGCCGTGGCGGCCCGCGCTGCATGAGCATGCCCTTCTGGCGCGAGGACCTCTAAGGTCTTCTAGGACCCGTATAGGTCTTAATACATACATCTAGCTGACGTTAGATGTCTCCCATTGGGGCGGTGCGGGTTTTCGCGCCGCCCCAATCTTGTATGAGGAACGTCAACACGGTTGGATGACTGCTTTTGTAAGGAGCTTGGCCATGGACATTAAGACGATTGGCGTTGAGGAATGGCTCAACGTTTGGGAGAAGAGCGCCACGTGGGACATCGCCCAGTCGACGATCTCGTCGCTCACCATGGGCGAGCTGCGCGCGCTCGATGAGCAGGACGGCGCCACGTTCTACGAGCGCCTGGACCGCGAGAAGATGAACTACGGCTGGATCGAGGGCTCTCCGGAGTTTAAGGCCGAGGTTGCCAAGCTGTATCGTCGCGAGGTCAATCCCGATCACATTCTGCAGACCAATGGCTGCACGGGCGCTAACCTCAACGCCATCATGTCCGTTGTGGAGCCCGGCGATCACGTGATTGCCGAGTGGCCTACCTATGCGCCGCTCTACGAGATCCCGCGTACGCTGGGTGCCGAGGTCGAGTATTGGGAGCTCCGCGAGGAGCTCGGCTGGAAGCCCGATATCGAACAGCTCAAGCGCTCGGTGCGCCCCAACACCAAGCTCATCTGCATTAATAACGCATCGAACCCCATCGGTACGGTGCTCGATGCCGATACGCTCGGCCAGATTGCCGAGATTGCCCGTTCGGTGGGCGCCTACGTGCTGTGCGACGAGGTGTACCTGCCGCTCGAGAACACCGAGTCCTTTATGTCGATGGTCGACGTGTACGAGAAGGCCATTGTCACCAACTCGGTGTCCAAGACCTATTCGACGCCTGCGGCCCGCGTGGGCTGGGTCGTGGCCGACGAAGAGGTGTCCAACCGCATCCGCACCTATCGTGACTACACCATGATCTGCGGCGGCGTGTTCAACGACGCTCTGGCGACCTACGTGCTCGAGCACAGGGATAAGATCCTTGGGCGCAACCGTAAGATCGTGTTTGGCAACCGTGATATCGCTCAGGCATGGATCGATACGCAGCATCGTGTCTCCTGGACGGCCCCGCAGGGCGTGTCCACCTCGTTTATCCAACTGGATATTCCCGAGGACGACGAGGAGTTCTGCAAGCGCCTGTTGGCCGAGAGGGGAGTGCTGCTGGTTCCCGGTAGCCGCTTTGAGCTTCCCTGCGGCGCGCGCTTGGGCTACTGCGCGAGCGAAGGCGTTCTCCGCGAGGGCCTGAGGCTTCTGGGCGAGGCGCTGGCCGAGTTCGATCGCTAGCCCCTTGAGGCTTTCGAGGGCCTAAACCTTTCTGGGCCCTAGATATACCGAATGCAGACCCGCTCCCTTGGGGGCGGGTCTGTTTGTCTTTACCGCCGAAAAAATCAACTTGTTACAAATGGAGGCGCAAAGCAGACGGTGTATTCGATGGGCCTTATACTGAGCTTCCGGTGAACGGTATCCAACGTCTGGTAAACGGTAGCCTGTTTGCAAAAATGAATAGGACGAACTTTTTTCTGAATAAAAATCAAAATGGTTGAGACGTAGCAAGAATTGCGAATTCTATTCATACCTTTGCGTGAAATATGCAAATCGAGGGTGGTTTAAGAAAGATTAGTTCCAATTGATTTTTCGGTTAAAAAGGCATTTAAGCACGTAAATACACTTTATTAAGTCAAAGTGTACCATGCGTGAAGTATATGTGTATGCCGTTCACCCCTCATATAAAACCGTTCGGGGGCAAGGTGGAAGTATGGGCTGATTTTGGATATAAATATGTCGTCAGCAATAACGCCTCACACGGAGGGGCGCTAACGAATCGGCCCCGACAAGGGCCCGAAAGAAAGGTAGGAGGCCATGACGAAAGGTCTGCACGTGCCTTCCGAGATCGGCAAGCTCAGGAAGGTCTGCCTGCACCGTCCCGGCGACGAGCTCCTCAACCTGCCGCCCGACGAGCTCGAGCGACTCCTGTTCGACGACGTCCCGTTCCTGGAGGTCGCACAGCAGGAGCACGACACCTTCGCCCAGATCCTGAGGGACCAGGGCGTGGAGGTCCTCTACCTCGAGAACCTCGTCGCAGAGGTGTTCGACCAGGTCCCCGGCGCCCGCGCCGAGTTCACCGACCAGTACATCGCCGAGGCAGGCATCCGCGGCCAGCAGATGCCGCAGATCGTCCGCGAGAAGCTGGACTCCATCGAGGACAACCTCGAGTTCGTCAAGAAGACCATGGCCGGCATGACCAAGGCCGAGATCGACATGCCCCTCACGGCGTCCACGACCCTCGACTCCCTGGTCAACTCCGAGTCCGAGTCCGACCTGATCATCGACCCGATGCCCAACCTCTACTTCACCCGCGACCCGTTCGCGGTCGTCGGCGAGGGCGTCAACCTCAACCGCATGTACTCGGTCACCCGCAACCGCGAGACCCTGTACGGCAAGTACGTCTTCAAGTACCACCCCGACTACAAGGACGTCTCCCTGTACTTCCGCCGCGACTGCCAGTTCCACACCGAGGGCGGCGACGTGCTGAACATCAACGAGAAGACCCTCGCCGTCGGCATCTCCCAGCGCACCCAGGCCGCCGCTATCGACGTCATGGCCCAGAACATCTTCTGGAACTCCGACTCCAAGGTCGAGCGCATCCTGGCCTTCGACATCCCGGTCTCGCGCGCCTTCATGCACCTCGACACGGTCTTCACCCAGATCGACGTCGATAAGTTCACGATCCACCCCGCCATCATGGGCACCCTGCGCGTCTACGAGCTTACCGCCGGCAAGAACCCGGGCGACGTGAACATCCGCCTGATCGAGGACACCCTCGAGCACGTCCTGGAGGACGCCACCGGCGTCGACCAGGTCAAGCTGATCCCCTGCGGCGGCGGCGACCCGATCGCGGCCTCCCGCGAGCAGTGGAACGACGGCTCCAACACCCTGTGCGTCGAGCCCGGCAAGATCTGCGTCTACGCCCGCAACACCGTCACCAACGACGTGCTGTACAAGGAGGGCCTGGACCTTCTCGTCGTGCCCTCCGCCGAGCTCTCCCGCGGCCGCGGCGGCCCGCGCTGCATGAGCATGCCCTTCTGGCGCGAGGACCTCTAAGTCTTTATCGGTTCCGGTGCGGTCCCCCTACAACCGCACCGGTTTCGCCCGTCAAACGGGCACCACTTTTTAGTAATTCACTTTTTCGAAAGGATACGAACCATGGGTGTTAACCTCTCCGGCCGTAGCTTCCTCAAGCTCCTCGACCTCACCACCGAGGAGATCGAGTACCTGCTCAAGCTCTCCAAGAACTTCAAGGACATGAAGCGTGCCGGCGTTCCTCACCGCTATCTCGAGGGCAAGAACATCGTCCTGCTCTTCCAGAAGACCTCCACTCGTACCCGCTGCGCCTTCGAGGTCGGCGGCATGGATCTGGGCATGGGCGTCACCTACCTCGATCCGGGTTCGTCGCAGATGGGCAAGAAGGAGTCCATCGAGGACACCGCCCGCGTTCTCGGCCGCATGTATGACGGCATCGAGTTCCGTGGCTTTGCCCAGGACGACGTCGAGGAGCTTGCCGCTAAGTCCGGCGTGCCCGTGTGGAACGGTCTGACCACCGAGTGGCACCCCACCCAGATGCTCGCCGACATCCTGACCGTCCAGGAGAACTTCAACTACGACATCAAGGGCAAGACCCTCGTCTTCATGGGCGACTGCAAGAACAACGTCGCTCGCTCCCTCATGGTCGTCTGCTCCAAGCTCGGCATGAACTTCGTGGCCTGCGGCCCCGAGGAGTGCATGCCCGCTGACGACGTCATCGAGGCCTGCAAGCCCATCGCTGAGGCCAACGGCTGCACCATTAAGCTGACCACCGACGTCAAGGACGGCGTCACCGGCGCTGACGTTCTCTACACCGACGTGTGGGTCTCCATGGGCGAGCCCGACGAGGTCTGGGCCGAGCGCATCGCTCAGCTCACCCCGTATCGCGTTACCTCCGAGGTCATGGCTATGGCCAACCCGGGTGCCATCTTCCTGCACTGCCTGCCCAGCTTCCACGACACCAACACCACGATTGGCGCCGAGAAGTGCGAGCAGTTCGGCATCACCGAGCAGGAGGTCACCGACGAGGTCTTCGAGAGCCCCGCTTCCAAGGTCTTCGACGAGGCCGAGAACCGCATGCACACCATCAAGGCTGTCATGTACGCTACGCTCAAGTAAGAGCATCTAGCATCTCGCTCGGGGTGCATTGCTGCGCACCCCGAGCGCTTTTGTCTGGTAAAAATCTCGCATCGAGCGACATGCACGGCACGGAAGAGCCGCTTCGGGCGAGATCAGTAATTGATTTATGAAGGGGGGATGAGAACTATGACTGAGACCGCTAAGAAAAAGCGCGGTATGCCTTCATCGTTCACCATTCTTCTTGCTCTGCTGGCAATCGTCGCGGTTGTTACCGTTATCGTCTCCGGTACGTCCGGTGGCGCGGTTACCGCTGCCCGCTTGAGCGATTTCTGCACCGCCCCGGTCAAGGGCTTCGCTGACGCTCTGCCCGTCTGCCTCTTCGTTATGATCCTCGGCGGCTTCCTCGGCATGATGACCGAGACCGGCGCCCTGGACAACGGCATTGCCGTTCTGGTGCAGAAGCTTAAGGGCAATGAGATCATGCTCATTCCCGTGCTGATGCTCATCTTCTCCCTCGGTGGTACCACCTATGGTATGTGCGAGGAGACCGTTCCCTTCTACGCCCTGCTCGCCGCCACCATGATGGCTGCTGGCTTCGACCCCATGGTCGGCGCTGCTACCGTCCTGCTCGGCGCTGGCTGCGGCTGCCTCGGCTCCACGGTTAACCCGTTTGCCGTCGGTGCTGCCGTTGACGCTCTGACTGGCGTTGGCATTGAGGTCAACCAGTCCATCATCATCGGCCTCGGTGCCGTCCTGTGGATTGTTACCACCGCCATGTCCATCTTCTTCGTCATGAGCTATGCCAAGAAGGTCAAGGCTGACAAGGGTTCCACCATCCTTTCGATGCAGGAGCTCAAGGACGCCGAAGAGGCTCACGGCAAGGCTGCTTCCGAGGTTCACAAGGAGGTCAAGCTCACCGGTCGTCAGAAGGGTGTTCTGATCGCCTTTGCCTTCACCTTCGTCGTCATGATCGTCGGCTTCATCCCGCTGGCCGACCTTAACGAGGGCGTCGCCAACTTCTTCGATGCTGGCGCTGTCTATGACGCTGACGGTAACGCCATCGTTCAGGGCTGGTCTGCCCTGATCACCGGCCTGCCCATTGGTCAGTGGTACTTCGACGAGGCTTCCACCTGGTTCTTCCTCATGGCTGTCCTGATCGGTATTATCGGCGGCCTGTCCGAGAAGCAGATCGTCAACACCTTCATCACCGGCGCTGCCGACATGATGTCCGTTGTCCTCGTCATCGCCCTCGCCCGTGGTATCTCCGTCCTCATGGCTAGCACCGGCCTCGACGTCTACGTCCTCGACGCTGCCGCCAATGCTCTGGCTGGCCTGTCCGGCGTGATCTTCGCTCCCATGAGCTTCCTGGTCTACTTCGGCCTGTCCTTCCTGATCCCCTCGACCTCCGGTATGGCTACTGTCTCCATGCCCATCATGGGACCGCTGGCTGTTAAGCTCGGCTTCTCGCCCGAGGTCATGGTCATGATCTTCTCCGCCGCCATCGGCGTCGTGAACCTGTTCACCCCGACCTCCGGCGCCATCATGGGCGGTCTTGCTCTGGCCAAGATCGAGTGGACGACCTGGCTCAAGTTTGCTCTTAAGCTCATCGTCGCTCTCTCCGTCGTCTGCGCCATCATCCTGACCGTCGCTTGCGTGATGCTCTAAGTACCCCTTGGGTACCCCACGGAAACCATGACGATCCTGTAAAGGATCACCTGGTCATCGTCTGTCCGGTGGGGTAACCCCACCGGTAGACTCCTACCTTTAGCCTCCTCCCGTTCCGTGCGCGGGAGGGGGCGCTCTTGTGTTCCGGCGTTTTACCAAACGCCGGAACCACTCGACGCTGCAAGCCCGCCAGAGCGGCAATCTGACGTTCAATCGTCGGGCATGGCCAAAAGGCCTATGCCCTCCTCTTTCACGTCACCTTGCTCGCTCTGGTGGGCTTTCGCTGACTTATGCTCAACCTGCGGCGCTGCCATTGTTGGCGCAGGGGGCGGCTTGCTCGCTCTGGTGTCTGTTCGCTGTCCGTTCTCTGCCCGCGACGTTTCTGCTGTTGGTGCAAAGGGGTCAGGTTACTTTGCGCCAAAAGGGGAAGTTGCGGTGGAATAGTTCCCGTTTGGCCGTCTTGAGGGGTTAAACAGGAGCTATTTCACCGCAACTTATCGATGGCGTGTTTGGTTGGTGCCTGTTGATGGCCTGGGCATCGGGGAGGGCAGGCTCCGTTATAATCGCGTAGGAACTTAATTTACGAAACGGGACGGGAGCCATACATGCGCCAGGGTTTCGACAACGCGAAGTATATCGAGCTGCAGGCTGCTCACATTAAGGAGCGCATCTCGCAGTTTGGCGGCAAGCTGTATTTGGAGTTTGGCGGCAAGCTGTTCGATGACTATCATGCCAGCCGCGTGCTACCGGGTTTTGAGCCGGACAGCAAGTTCCGCATGCTCAAAAGCATCGCCGACGATGTCGAGGTTATCATCGCGATCAACGCGAACCACATCGAGAAAAACAAGGCTCGTGGTGACCTTGGCATTACCTATGACGAGGACGTCTTGCGCCTGGTCGACCTGTTCCGCGGCAACGGTTTTGCTGTCGCGGCCGTGGTTATCACGCAGTATGCCGGTCAGCCCGCTGCCGACGTCTTCCGCAATCGTCTGAATGCGCTCGGCATTCCCGCCAAGCTGCACTATCCCATTGAGGGCTATCCGCACGACGTCGATCTGATCGTTTCTGACGAAGGCTACGGCAAGAACGAGTTCGTCGAGACCACGCGTCCGCTCGTTGTCGTGACGGCGCCCGGCCCTGGCTCGGGCAAGCTCGCCACTTGCCTCTCGCAGCTGTATCACGAGCATAAGCACGGCACTGCCGCCGGCTATGCCAAGTTTGAGACCTTCCCGGTCTGGAATCTTCCTCTGACGCATCCGGTCAATATTGCCTACGAGGCCGCCACGGCGGACCTCGACGATGCCAACATCATCGATTCCTTCCACCTTGAGGCCTACAACAAGACCACGGTCAACTACAACCGCGACGTCGAGGCCTTCCCGGTGGTCCGTGCCCTGATGGAAAAGATCCTGGGCAAGAGCCCCTACCAGAGCCCCACGGACATGGGCGTCAATATGGTCGGCTTTGCCATCACCGATGACGATGCCTGCCGCGACGCTTCCAAGATGGAGATCGTCCGCCGCTACTTTACCGCGGTCGAAAATGTGCGCCGTACCGGCGTGGGCGATGAGCAAGTCGATCGTCTCAAGATTATTATGAAGAAGGCCGGCATCGATAAGAACTATTCGCCGGCACGCTCGGCCGCCCTTACTAGGGAGCAGCTGACGGGCGGTCCCGTGGGCGCCATGGTCATGCCGGACGGTTCCGTTGTGACCGGTAAAACCTCAACGCGTTTGGGCGCTGCGAGTTCGCTGATCATGAACGCCCTCAAGCATGTCTCGGGCGTCGACCTTGAGCTCGAGGTCATCAGCGACGAGGCGATCGAGCCCATCAGCAAGCTCAAGACGCATTTCCTGGGCAGCAAAAACCCGCGCCTCCACACCGACGAGACGCTTATGGCGCTGTCGATCACCTCGGCTACGAGCGAGACGGCCGCTCGTGTCCTTTCGGGCCTGGAGCAGCTGCGCGGTTGCGATGCCTTCTTTAGCGTGATTATCTCGCCGACGGACGAGACGGTACTACGCAAGTTGGGCATCAACGTGTGCTGCGAGCCCAAGTTTGAGCGCCGCGGTTTCTTCCATCGCTAAGTTTGAAGCACCGCGGTAATTGCATTGCATTTTGGCCGTATCGGGTTAGCGCCCGGTACGGCTTTTTGATCAATAAAGCGCCTATTTCGGCGAAAAATAGCTGTTTACCTGCCTAGAAACAATTTGAGCGGTATACAATAACCGTAACTGTTTCATCCTTAGCGGGATGCCGCATGATGGATATTACCTGCCATCGTGAGGTGTGTCGGTCGCGCACGGCGCGTTAGATGCTCGTGCTCGGTTTGAGGAGGCTGCTATGGCGGGCAAGGGTCGTGCGAGTGTCAACGATATGAAGCGTGTCGAGGTGCTGGTGTTGATGGAGATCGACCAGCAAACCGAAGACAATGGCGGGCCGTATGGTTTCTCGCGCAAAACGCTTGCCGAGCGCGTGGGGGTTTCGCCGTATCGTGCCCGCGCCGCAATCGATCGCTTGGATTCCGAAGGCATGATTGATGTCGTCTCGCGTTATAGCGACGACGGCGGTCAGCTTGCAAATGGCATTTGCCTCACCGAACGTGGTGAGTGGTATCTTGAGGGCGTCCGTACCGGCATGCTCGTTCAAGAAATGCTTGAGGACGAGGTTGCTGATCGATAGCAGCATGTAACCCTTGCCATAGCGACGCCGCCTGGGAAACCGGGCGGCGTTTTGTTTCAAGATTGAGAAATGCAATCGCACGCGAGAAAAATTGCGGACGGTCCGCGGCGCGAGTATTACAATGAAGACCCGTAAGATGTGGATAAACAACTTCTACGGGAAGCGCAGGTAACTCAATATGACCAAGCATGTGTTCGTAACCGGCGGCGTGGTTTCGTCCCTGGGCAAGGGTATCACCGCGGCCTCGCTGGGCCGTCTGCTCAAGTCGCGTGGCTACAAAGTAACGATGCAGAAGGCCGACCCGTATCTGAACGTCGACCCCGGTACCATGAGCCCGTTCCAGCATGGTGAGGTCTTTGTAACCGAGGATGGTTACGAGTCCGACCTGGACCTGGGTCATTACGAGCGCTTTATTGATGAGAACCTGACCCGCGATTCCAACTTTACGACCGGTGCCATCTACAAAAGCCTAATCGCCCGCGAGCGTCGCGGTGACTTTTTAGGCGGTACCGTGCAGGTGATTCCTCACGTCACCAATGCCATTAAGGATAAGTTCCGCCGCATCGAGGAGCAGACCGGCTCCGATGTAGTCATCACCGAGCTGGGCGGCACGATCGGCGACATCGAGTCCCAACCGTTTGTCGAGGCCATTCGTCAGTACCGCAAGGAGGCCGGCCCCGAGAACGTCTGCTACATCCACGTGTCGCTCGTTCCCTATATCGCCGCCGCCCACGAGGTCAAGACCAAGCCGACGCAGCACTCCGTCAAGGAGCTCCGCAGCTTTGGTATCCAGCCCGATATTATCGTTTTGCGTTCCGACCACCATATCGACGATGCCATCCGCGGCAAGATCGCAAGCTTCTGCGACGTCGACACCGACTGTGTCTTTACCAACGAGGACTGCGCGAGCATCTACGATGTTCCGCAGCTGCTTGCCGAGCAGGACTTTGACCTGCGCATTTGCGAGCGTCTGGGTCTGGACCCGCGTGAGCGCGACATGAGTGCGTGGAACGAATTCCTGCGCAAGCAGAACCATGCCAACCAGCACGCCGACAAGGTGAAGATCGCCGTCGTGGGCAAGTATACGCAGCTGCCTGATGCCTACCTGTCGGTTATCGAGGCCCTGCACCACGCGGGCGTGTTCTACGATCGCCACGTTGACGTGCAGCTGGTCGATGGCGAGAGCCTCGACGAGCAGAACGTCTCCGAGGTCCTGGGTGACGCCTCGGGCATCTTGGTCCCTGGCGGCTTTGGCAAGCGTGCCCTGGAGGGCAAGATCCTCGCGGCCGAGTTCGCCCGCGAGCACAAGATTCCGTATCTGGGCATTTGCCTGGGTATGCAGGTGGCCGTGTGCGAATTTGCCCGCAACGTCGTCGGCCTTGCCGGCGCCAGCTCTTCCGAGTTCGATCCGGATGGCCCGTATAGTGTCATCGACCTGATGAGCTCGCAGGAGGACGTGACCGAGAAGGGCGGCACCATGCGCCTGGGCGCCTATCCGTGCAAGCTTGCTGCCGATTCCCTCGCGCGCGAGGCCTATGGCGAGGATCTCGTCTACGAGCGTCACCGTCACCGCTTTGAGTTTAACAACGCCTTCCGCGACCAGCTCGAGGACGCCGGTCTGGTTATCTCTGGCCTCTCGCCCGACGAGCGCCTGGTCGAGATGGTCGAGCTGCCGCGCGACGTGCATCCGTGGTATGTGGCAACCCAGGCTCACCCCGAGTTCAAGAGCCGTCCGACCAACCCGCAGCCGCTGTTCCGAGAGTTCGTGCGTGCCTCGATCGGTCAGCACGAGGGTGTCGATCGCCTGCAGGTGACGCCCATGAACCTCGCTACGGACTAAGGGTGCCGGCGAACCAAGAACATACCGAAGCTACTCCCTCGTCGCTCGCTGTGGTGGCGGGGGAGTATCTCGATTACCTTGCGGTCGAGCGGGGTTTGGCGCGCAATACGATTGCGGCCTACCGTCGTGACCTGACGACGTACTGCGCCTATCTGGAGCGGGCTGACATTGCGTCTTTTGAAGATGTGAGCCGTCAGGTCGTGGAGGGCTTTGTTGCCGATCGCCGCGACGGAGGCTATTCCGACGCCTCGGTGGAGCGCGCGCTTGCTGCCGTGAAGGGCCTGCATGCCTTTTTGGTGCGCGATGGGGCCGTGGCCCAAAACCCGACGGCGGCGTTGCGCCTGCCCAAAAAGGCAGATCGCCTGCCGGAATACCTTTCGGTGGAGGATGTCTCGGCGCTGCTCGATCAAGACTTTCCCGAGGGCGAGATGGGTCTGCGCGACCATGCCATCTTGGAAGTGCTTTACGGTTGCGGCTTGCGCGTGAGTGAACTGGTTGGGCTCGATGTGGGCGATATCCATATCGATGACGGGTTTGTCCTGGTGCGCGGTAAGGGCTCCAAGGAGCGTCTGGCCCCGTTGGTGGGAAGCGCGGCTCGCGCCTTGACACACTATATAGGTGACGGGCGCACGCTCCTGGCCGCCCATGCTCACGGGACGGAGACCTCGGCGGTCTTTTTAAATAAGAACGGACGTCGCCTGTCGCGCCAGGCCGTGCATGCGATATGCGAGCGGTATGGGCGCCAGGTGGGGCTGGTGGGGCTCCATCCCCACACCCTGCGCCACTCCTTTGCCACCCACATGCTCGCGGGCGGTGCCGACCTGCGTGTGCTGCAGGAGATTTTGGGCCATGCCGATATTTCGACCACGCAGGTCTACACGCATGTCGACCGCACGCAACTGACCGAGGTCTATCTGGCGGCGCATCCGCTGGCACATCGCTAGTACCCCGCTGACCTGCATATTTATACATAGTAAGGGGGACGGGCCCCAGATTGCCGAGACGCACTTTTGCGTGCATGGGCAATCTGGGGTCCGTCCCATTTTTTGCCAGACACCGACGCGGTGGTGGGCCGTGTGTGCCGTGGGTGGGGGAGTTTGGGGGCGATGTGAACGGTGTGTAAAGGGACGTAAAAATCGCCTCAAGGTCAACTTGAAGGTTGAGGTTCGCGGGCGTGGTTCTACAGGTGGCATCCCGCCTTTGCTGCAAACACAACATATTGTGTTTTCGAACATATGCTCGGGGGTGTTTTACAACATATTGAGGGTGGAGTGCTGGGGTGGCGTGGGGGAAGGGGTGGGGAAAGGTGTTGAAAAATGGGGCGGTTCCCCATATTATTGATGACGTCGACAGGCGGGGTGGTTCCCCGCGTACGTGCCATCTGAGTAACCGAGGGGAGGGCGCACATGGGAATGACGGGTGCATACGAGCGCAATCTCGATGCAAAAGGTCGTCTGTCCCTGCCTGCACCCCTTCGTGAGGAGCTTGGAGAGCACGTTCGCGTGTTTAAAGCCCTGGATGTCGATGCTCTGTACGTGTTCTCTGCCGAGGCCTTCGATAAGTGGGTCGAAGGACTCTTCGCGGGTCGTGAGGGCCATGAGGGTTTTAACCCGCGTGACATTAATGACCAGAAGCTCATGAGGGCGATCAACAAGCGCACCACGTCGATGGACGTGGACAGCGCCGGTCGTATCGGTCTTTCTGAGTCTCTCCGCAAGCAGGCGAACCTCGACCGCGAGGTCACGGTTGTGGGCAACTACGACCACCTTGAGGTTTGGGATCGCGCCGCGGCCGATGAGGACGATGACGATGAGGCCCTGCTGGACCTCTTCTTCTCGTAAGGGCAAGGCACGGGTAACGGATGGAGCGTGGGATCTTGACACAAGAATATCGGCATGAACCTGTCATGCTCGGCGAAGTGCTTGAGTCGCTGCGGCTAAAGAGCGGCTCCGTTGTCTGCGATTGCACCCTTGGCGGTGCCGGCCATTCGGTAAAGATGGCCGCGCAGGTGGGGGAGACGGGCCTTTTGCTCGGCGTCGACCAGGACGACATGGCCCTCGAGGCCGCTGGCGCCCGTCTGGACCGCGAGGTTCCCGGCGTTCCGCACCAGCTGCTGAAGGGCAACTTCGGCGACTTGGACGAGCTGCTTTGCTCGGCCGAGGTGCCCGGGGTCGATGGCTTCCTGTTCGATTTGGGCGTTTCGTCGCCGCAACTCGATATCCCTGGCAGGGGCTTTTCGTATAACGAGGACGCCCCATTGGACATGCGGATGGATCCGGGTAATAACACCTTAAACGCAGCTGAGGTCATCAACACCTATAACGAACACGACCTCGCCCGGATTCTACGCGTCTACGGCGAAGAGAAGTTCGCCTCGCAGATCGCGCGCGAGATCGTGCGCCGCCGCGAGCAAGAACCGATCGAAACCACCGGCCAATTTGTCGAGATCATCAAGGCGGGTATCCCGGCTGCCGCTCGTCGGCATGGCGGACACCCGGCCAAGAAAAGTTTCCAGGCCATTCGCATCGAGGTCAATCACGAGCTCGATGTGCTCGAACGAGGGCTTGATGCCGCCACCAGGTGGCTCAACCCGGGCGGACGTATCTGCGTCATCTCGTATCACTCGCTCGAGGACCGTATCGTAAAGAACCACTTTAAGGAGATGAGCCAGGGGTGCACGTGTCCGCCGGAGATTCCGGTGTGCGTGTGCGGCAACGTGCCGATACTCAAGGTCATCACCCGCAAACCCTTGGTTGCCCAGCCTGATGAGGTTGAGCGCAACCCTCGGGCGAGATCAGCCAAAATCCGCGTGGCGCAGCGTCTGTAGGCACGACCGCGCGATATTGGACCTCCCGCTCGCACCATAAACGAAGCTTAAACACACTACCAACGTACTCGGGATGGGAGGCGGCATATCATGGGCTACAACACTTCAAGCGCAGCACTCGCCTATGATATGAACGCCATGCCCGCCTATCGTGAGACGCCGCAGGCCCCCGTTGCTCCCCGTGAGCAGCGCACGCCGCGCTTTGATGTCTACACGGGCGCGGGCCGTCAGGCAAACCAGGCGGTAAGCCCGGTTTTCATGAGCGTTCTTAAAACGTTTTGCATCATTGCGGCCATCTTCATGACGATCGGCGTCGCCCGCGTGGCGCTCGCCGGCGTTACGGCCCAGGTGCTCAACAGCAACGCCGAGCTTACCAACACGCTCGAAAAGGCGACCGATGAGAGCTCCGACCTGGAGGTCATGCATTCGGTCTATGGCGCCGACACGCGCATTCGCGACCTTGCGGGCGCTTACGGCATGGTGGAGCCCAGCGAGAGCGTTACACTTGACTTTTCGCAGGATGCAGCCGCGGGCGCCAACGCGACCGCGACCGCTCAGTAGCAAGACGGTAGCTGAGTATGACAAATGACTATCGCCGCGGTTCCGATGGGGGCCGCGGTTCTGGACGTCCCTCGTCGCGGGGGCGTTCTGGTTATCAAGGAACGGGTCGGCAATCTTACAACGCCGGGCAGTCCCGTGGCAACGACCCGGCGTCGCGACTTCGCGGCTCGGGCGGCCCTCAAGTGCATAACACCAGGTCGCGCAAGAGTTCGTCGACCGAATGGCTCACGGGCACGCCTCTGCCTCGCCGCAAAGCCGTCATGGGCTTCATTGGGCTTGGCTTGGGCTTGGGCGTCTTTCGCCTTGCCGACTATCAAATTGTCGAAGCCGATAAACTGCGCGAGCGTGCCGATGCGCGCCGCCTGCTTGCGCAGACCCTCTATGCCAAACGTGGCACCATCTACGACCGCAACGGTAACGTGCTGGCGTCGTCGGTCGAATGTCGCAACATCGCCGTGAACCCCCAGCTTGTCGAGGATGTTGACAAGACGGTGTCGGCGCTGGTCAAGGCAACTGGAATCGATAAAAAGACCTGCCGCAAGCTCGTTGAGTCCGATGGAACCTGGGTGTATATCAAGCGTCAGGTGGACGAAGACGACGCTGCGGCGCTGGAGAAGAAGAACCTGCCCGGCGTGCTTTTTGAGCAGGCCATGAAGCGCGTATATCCATACGGCAATCTGGCATCGCAGGTGCTGGGTGTAGTGAATGTAGACAACGACGGCTTGACGGGTCTCGAAAAGCAATACAACAAGCTTCTGACCGGCACGAACGGTTCTCTCGTACGCGAGCGCGCGAGGGACGGCAGCTATATCGCGGGCGGTGCCTATAAAAAGGTGGCTGCGGTCGACGGCGTTGATATCGTGACGACGCTCGACGTCAATATCCAGCGTGCGGCCGAGGATGCCCTGGCAGAGGCTGTCGAGAAGACAAAGGCCAAGAACGGCTCGGCGCTGGTCACCGATCCTACGACAGGCGAGATCTTGGCAGCCTGCTCGTATCCGACCTACGACCAGACCAATTTGGAAAACGCCAAGACCGAGGATATGAACTTGCGCCTGGTTACCGACGCCTACGAGCCCGGCTCGGTCTTTAAGACGCTCGTGGCGGGCGCCGGCTTCGACTTGGGTGTCGTGCGGTCGAGTACGTCGTTTGAGGTGCCGGCGAGCATCAAGGTGGGCGACGATACCGTCACCGATGCCGACAAGCGCGATTACGCCATGACCATGGATGTGCGCGAGATGATGCGCCGTTCGTCCAACGTGGGATTTGTCCTGGTGGGGCGCAAGATCGGTGCCGACGACTTTGCTGCCTATGTGGACAAGTGGGGCATCGGTCACAGCTCTGGTGTCGATTTTCCGGGCGAGAGCCTGGGCATCGTCAAGGAGCGTGACCAGTATGACGGCGCCACGCTGGGTTCGATGAGCTTTGGACAGGCGCTGTCTGTCTCACCGATTGAGATCGCACGTGCCGTGGGCGGCATCGCCAACGGCGGCGTGATGATGACCCCGCACTTCTATAAGTCCAGCAAAGGCGACGAGAAGGACTGGGGCGAAGGCGAGCGCGCGATTTCGGAGGACGCCGCATCCCAGGTGACATCGTGCATGCAGACGGTCGTGTCGGAGGGAACGGGCGTTGGCGGCGCGGTTGACGGCTATGACGTGGCGGGTAAGACCGGTACGGCCGAACGTGCCGACGAGAACGGCGGCTACCTCAAGGAGAACTACATGTCGTCCTTTATGGGCTTTGCACCGGCACAATCGCCCAAGGTGCTGTGCTATATCACGCTCGACGGAACGCCGAGCGGCTCAGATGCCGCTGCGGTGCCGTTCCAGTCCATTATGGCCAACGCGCTCGACGTGCTGGGTATCCCACACACGAAGTAGGGGGTTACAATCTTTGGGGCGTGGTTTGTTGTCCCATATGAGGGGTGTTCACATGCCCTGCACCACGCATGCGCGGCGCTGGGATACAATACGCCGATAGCATTATTTAGGTTTACAGGGGAGCTGCAATGATAGAGATCGCCGTCAACAACCTCGCGGCCGCAACAGGGGCCCGAACCGTGACGGGAGAAGTCGATCGGGTATGCCGCGGGTGCGTTATCGACTCGCGCCAGGTCGAGGAAGGGACGATTTTCGTCGCCTTTCCCGGTGAAAACGTCGACGGCAATGATTTTGCTTCCCGTGCCGTCCAGTCGGGTGCCGGCGCCGTCGTGATGACGCGTGAGCCCGAGGCCGAGCTGGTCTCGCTGGCGCAGGACAAGGGCTGTGCCATCTTGCTGACCGATGATCCCGAGGAGTTTCTGCTGCGTTTGGCGCACGCGTATCGCCTGGAGCTTGGCTGCCTGGTCGTTGGCATTACCGGTTCCATCGGCAAGACGACGACCAAGGACGTTCTCGCCGCTGTGCTCGCCAAGCGCTATCGTGTCTGGGCCACCAAGGGCAATTTCAATAACCTGATCGGCATGCCGCTCACGGTGCTTTCCGCTCCGGCCGATACCGAGGTCCTGGTGCTCGAGATGGGCATGAACCATTTCCACGAGATCGAGCGCCTGTCCCAGTCCGCCAATCCCAACCTTGCCATCGTGAGCAAGATCGGCACCTCTCATATCGGCATTTTGGGCAGTCGCGAGAACATCGCCCGCGCTAAGGCCGAGATTGTCCAGGGCATGTGCGCCGCCGGCGACTATTTGCCGCTGCTGGTTTTGGGCGGCGAGGACGATTTTACGCCGTTCATTCGCGATACGTTCGCCCAGCCTGCTGGTATCGACGTGATGCTGGCCGGTGTCTCTGACGATGATGAGGTCCGCGCCCGCGACGTTCGCGTTGATGACGAGGGCCGTCCGGTCTTTACGCTCGATTTTGGTCAGGGCGAGACAATCGATACCATGCTTGCCATCCCCGGCGTGCAGTCCGTTCCTAATGCCGTTAAGGCCGCCGCGGTTGCCTATCGCCTGGGCGTGACGCCCGAGCAGATCGATGCTGCCTTTAGGGGTCTTACGATCACCGGGCACCGCCAGGAGATCAAGCGCGCCAAGAGCGGTGCACGCATCATCGACGATTCCTATAACGCCAGCGCCGAATCGATGGCAGCCGGCCTCGATCTGCTGTGCTCGCTTTCATGCACGGGGTCTCGCATGGCGATCCTGGGCGAGATGGGCGAGATGGGCGATGAGGCTCCTCGCATGCATGAGCTCGTGGGCGCCTATGCCGCCGCCAAGAAGCTCGACATGCTGGCGTGCGTGGGTGGTGAGCTGGCCCAGCTTATGGCCGATGCCGCGCGCATGATGGGCATGGACGAGGACCGCATCCAGGTGTTCTCCGATTATCAGCAGGTGCTCGACCGCATGGGCGGCGCGCTTGAAAAACATGATGTTGTACTGGTCAAGGGTTCCCGCTTTGTTGAGCTCGACCGCTTTGTGGAAGGTGTGTGCTAGCCCATGTTCGGCAATCCCTCGTATCCAACGTATCAGGCTTTTTTGGGGCTTGGCATCGCCGCAGCCATTGCGCTGCTGCTCATGCCGTGGTGGATTAAGCTGCTCAAGGTCGAGGGTATCGGCCAGCAGGTTCGTGCCGACGGCCCCAAGCGTCATTTGGTTAAGCAGGGAACGCCCACCATGGGTGGCGTTGTCATCCTCGTCGCGATCTCGCTGACCTGCCTGCTGATGGGCAAGCTCACCACCGAGCTCGTGCTCGTGCTGCTCGCCACGCTGGCGACCGGCGTGCTGGGCCTGATCGACGATCTGACCTCCGTTACGCATGGGCGCTCGCTCGGTCTGACGCCGCATGCCAAGATGATCGGCCTAACCATTATCTGTGTCACCTTTACGGTGCTTGCCGTCAACTGGTGCGGCGTCGCCCCCGAGATTCGTTTTCCCGGTGGGTTGACGATTGACCTTGGCGTGCTTTCGACTACCATCTGCGGCTATTCGTTCCCGTGGCTCTATATTGTCTTTTGCTGGCTGATGATTGCCGGTCTTTCTAATGCCGTGAACTTGACCGATGGCCTTGACGGTCTTGCTGGCGGCACCTCCATGATCGCCATGCTCGCCATGGCTGCCATGGCGTTTTTGCACGGAGACGTGAACCTGTCCATCTTCTGCACCGCGTGTGCCGGTGCCTGCCTGGGCTTTCTGTGGTTCAACTGCTATCCGGCGAGCATCTTTATGGGTGATACCGGCTCGCTTGCTCTGGGCGCCGCGTTTGCCTGTACGTCCATCATGACTAACACCGAGGTCGTCTCCCTCATCATCGGTGGCCTGTTTATCGTTGAGACCCTGTCGGTCATGATTCAGGTTGTCTACTTCCATTTTACGCACAAGCGCGTCTTCCTTATGGCGCCCATCCATCATCATTTCGAAAAGAAGGGTTGGGCCGAGACCAAGGTCGTCATCCGTTTTTGGATTATCGCTGCGGCATTTGGTGCCGTTGGCCTTGCCCTGTTCTTCCAGTTGGGATAGTGGTCTTTCATGCCTCTTGCTGATGTCTTTAGCCTGCTCGTTTTGGGTCAGGGCAAATCCGGTCTCGATGTCGCCCGCTGGGCGCTGGCACATCCAGAGCGCGTAAGCGCCGTTACCGTGTATGGCGGCGGCACCTCTGAGCCCAATGACGCCACGCGTGCGCTCGAGGCTGCCAGTGCGTCGTTTGTCTATGGGACCGAACAGGTCGAGGGCGCCTATGACGTATGCGTGACGTGCCCGGGCATCTCGGAGTTCTCGGGCTTCTTTAAGGCCGGGCGCGAGCATGCCGCCCAGATTATGGGTGAGCCCGAGTTTGCCTATCGCCTGTCGCCCGATAACTGGATTGCCATCACGGGCACCAACGGCAAGACGACCACCACGTCGCTGACCGATTATCTGCTCAAGGCTTCCGGTGAGGCCAGTGTAGCTGTCGGCAACATCGGCGAGCCGCCTATCAACGAGATTGACGGCCGAGCCCACAACGAGTGGTTTGTGGCTGAGCTCTCGAGCTATCAGATTGCTACGACCACCGAGCTCCACCCTCGCGTGGCGGTGCTGCTCAACATCACTCCCGACCACTTGGGCTGGCATAAGAGCCATAAGAACTATGCGCTTGCCAAGATCAAACTGTTTGACAATATGGTCGATGACGATCTGGTGGTCGTCGACGTCGAAGACGCCGGCATTCACGAGTTCGATGAGTACATCTATACGCCGGGTCGCCGCATCTGCAAGGTCGCTTTTGACGAGCCCGAGGGTGCAGACGCCGCCTTTGTGCGCGACGGCAAAATGGTCGTGCGCCTGAAGGGCGTCGAGACTCAGCTTGTCGCCACGTCCGAACTCAAGATCTCGGGCCATCACAATGTTATCAATGCCCTGTGCGCTGCCACGGCTGCCCTGGCAGTCGGTGCCGATGTCGATGGCGTCTGCCGCGGTCTGGCCTCGTTCCAGCCGCTCGAGCACCGCGTGGAGCCGTGCGGCGAGATTGACGGAGTGCGCTACGTCAACGATTCCAAGGCGACCAACACCGACGCGGTCGAGAAGGCACTGACGGCATTTCCCGACGACAACGTGATCTTGCTGCTCGGCGGCCACGATAAGGGCACGCCGCTCACGGACTTCGCGCGCGTCGTTATGGATAACGTGCGCTCGGTCGTCTGCTTTGGCGATGCGCGCGAGCGCTTCACCGCCGCTATGGACGAGGCCGATGTCGATGGCGATGTGGATATCGCCCAGGCGGATGACCTACGCGATGCCGTGGACGTTGCCCGTTCGCTGTCGAGCCGTGGCGACGTGATCTTACTTTCTCCTGCCTGCTCTTCGTTCGATGAGTTCTCGGGCTATGAGGAGCGCGGCCGCGTGTTTAAGGACTATGTGGCCCAGCTTGCCGCTGCAGCGAAATCGCAAATGGAATAGGGGTTGCCGGTGAGAGAGGAGAGCCCCCGACAAGGTATGAGGAGGCCCGACTCGGACCGTGCTTCCTCGCGGCGTAGCACACCGCGTTCCGGTCGCGGCGGGCAGTCGTTTAGCGAACGCTATATTGCCGGCGTTCCCGCCCGCATCATGCGCCCCCGTCTGATATTCATGGCCTGTCTGTTTATCTTGGTGTGTTTTGGCCTGCTGATGGTGTACTCGGCGTCTTCGGTCGAGGCACTGCACGAGAATGGCTCAGCGACGTTTTTTCTGGGTCGACAGGCTGCGTTTGCCGTGGTCGGTGTTCTGGCGCTGATTGCCATCGTGCGCGTTTTGCCGGACAGCTGGTTTGGGGAGGATGTGCTCAGGATCTTCCTCATAGGCATGATAGGGCTACTGTTTCTGGTGTTCTTGGTGGGCAGCGGCAGCCGTGGCGCCACGCGCTGGCTCAACATCGCCGGCATTCAGTTCCAGCCTTCCGAGTTTTTAAAGCCATTTGCCATTGCGTATTCGGCCATCATGCTTGATCGCTTCTTTTCGCCCGGTGGCAACATCAACGAATTCCTTCGCAAGATGGGCATCTACCTGGGCATTTCGCTCTTTCTGATCTTTATCCAGCCCGATTTCGGTACCGTCCTGATCATCCTGCTGACCCTCATGTGCATGGCGTTGTTTGCGGGTCTCGACCCCAGATTTATCATCGGCGTGCTAATCTTCGGCATTCTCGTGATCGTGATTGCGCTTGTCGCAGAGCCATACCGTATGGTGCGTATTCAGGTTGCCTTGAACCCTTGGGCCGACGAGTATGGTGACGGCTATCAGGCCACGCTTGCCATCATGGCCTTTGCCTCGGGCGGTCTGTTCGGCCGTGGCATCGGCAACTCAACCATGAAGTACTCGTATCTGCCCGAGGCGCACAATGACTACATCCTGGCCATCATTGGCGAGGAAGTCGGTTTTGTCGGAACCGTCCTGTTCTTCTTGGTGTTTGCGATGCTGATCTACTCGGCGTTTCGCATTGCCGAGCAGGCGACCGATCGTCGGGGCGCGCTCATGGCGTCTGGCTCTGCGGTCATTCTCGCGGTGCAGTTTTTGATCAATGCGCTGGGCATCCTCAACGTGTTTCCCATGACGGGCAAACCGTTGCCGTTTATTAGCTATGGCGGTTCGTCGATTATTGTGTCGCTTATGCTTGCCGGTCTGATCCTGCGCGTTTCGTACGAGAGCGCCCGTCGCGATGAGTACGACCGTCGCCGCGAGAGCTTTGCCGTTATGGATGAGAGTACCGCCGGCGTGCCCCACGTACGCGGCGAGCGATCTTCGCGTAACGGCTTTACCGTTCTGGATGGCTCTGCGACCGAGCCGGCAGCTCGTCCACGTCCGCGGACGGCGCCGCAAGGTCGTCCGCAGCGCCCCAGCCCTCGCAGCGCGGGCGGCGGATATAATCGAATCGATTTGAACTCGGACCCGTCGGCGCGTTTGCGCACCGACGACCAGGGACCGCGTGTACGAAGGGACTACCATGACCGATAAGATGACCGTTGCTATTGCAGCCGGCGGCACGGCAGGACACATTAACCCCGCGCTCGCTTTGGCCGAGGAGCTGCATGACCGTGGCCACCACGTTGTGTTCGTGGGCCAGTCGCGCAAGCTCGAGGGTCGTCTGGTCCCCGAGGCTGGGTTTGATTTTGTGCCCATTACGGTCACGGGCTTCGACCGCTCCCGTCCCTGGACGGCGCTGACCTCGCTGTGGCGTGTCAACAAGGCCAAGCGTGCGCTCGCCAGTCATTTCTCAAAGGTCGGCAAGCCCGATGCTGCCATCGGTTTTGGTGCCTATGTCGAGGTTCCGCTGCTGGGGTGGTGCAAGGGCGCAGGCGTTCCGTATCTGCTACATGAGCAGAACTCTGTTCCGGGCCTGGCCAACAAGATGATGAACTCCCACGCCGCTCGCGTGTGCATCTCGGTGCCGGCAGCGCGCTCGGTCTTTGAGCGCGAAGGTGACCCTGACCACGTGCTCATGACCGGCAACCCCGTACGTCGCTCGGTGATCGAGGGCGATCGCGCTCGCGGCCGCAAGGCACTTGGCGTTCCCGAGGACGCTACGCTGCTGCTCGTCTTTGGCGGTTCACTTGGCGCCCAGCACCTCAACGAGCGCGTGGCTTCGCTCAAAAACGAGCTGCTTTCGCGCAAGAACCTCTATGTGTTGCATTCGACGGGTGCCGACGGCTTTGGGGAGACCGAGCGCGCTTTGGCGCTGACGCCCGAGGAGGCGAAGCGTTACCGCGTCCAGCCTTACATCGACAACATGGGCGATATGCTGGCTGCTGCCGATTTGGTGCTCTCGCGTTCGGGTGCATCGAGCGTGGCCGAGATCGCTGCGCTCGCCGTGCCCTCGATACTCGTGCCGTATCCGCATGCGACGGCCGACCACCAAACCACCAATGCCCGTTATCTGGTCGACGCCGGGGCCGGCGTGCTCTGTGCCGATGCCGATATCGACGGTTCTGCCTTTGCCGATGAGCTGCTGCACCTGGTCGATGACGCGGCAGAGCGCGACGTCATGCGTCAGGCGGCGCGTGGTCTGGCTCAGGATAGGGCCGCCGCTCTTCTGGCCGATGCGGTAGAGGGTTTGCGTTAGTTAGACGGGATATCGTCGGTCGCCCTCGCGCTGATGCGGTAGGTGCGGTACAGTTAACGGGTTACAGGCAGTGTTTACGCAAGGAGTACACGAGCACATGGCTGATTCCCAGACTGCAACCTCCGCGCCCGAGTTTAAGAGCGCCCACTTTATCGGTATCGGCGGCGCCGGCATGAGCGGCATCGCCCTCGTTCTGCACGAGCGCGGTTATGCCGTTACCGGCTCCGACCTTAAGACATCACGTTATATCCGCCAGCTTACACGCGCTGGTGTGAAGGTGCATGTGGGCCATGAGGCAGCCACGATCGACGAGGTCAAGCCCGACGTGGTTGTTGTCTCCACCGCTATTCCGGAGTCCAACCCTGAGCTCGTGCGCGCTCGCGAGCTGGGCATTCCCGTGTGGCCCCGTGCCAAGATGCTCTCTGCTTTGGGCCACGGCTACACTACCGTCGCTGTTGCCGGCACGCATGGCAAGACCACCACGTCTTCGATGTGCGCCACCATGCTCGACCGCATGGGTCTGGATCCGAGCTTCTTGATCGGCGGCATCGTCGAGGGCTATGACACGAACGGCAAGAACGGCTCGGGCGACTACTTTGTCGCCGAGGCCGACGAGTCCGACAGCTCCTTCCTGTTCCTGAACCCCAACGTAGTCATTGTGACCAACGTCGAGGCCGACCACCTCGATCACTACTCGGGTATCGAGGAGATCGAGGCAACTTTCGCCAAATTCATGAGCCTGGTGGGCGAGGACGGCACCGTCATCGTCTGCGGCGAGGACCCGCATCTGGTCGAGCTTGCCAAGTCGACGGGCCGTCACGTGCTTTCCTACGGCTTTGCCGAGAGCAACGACATCGTCTGCGTGCACCCGGATGTCAAGGGCATCCAGAGTGACTTTATCGTTCGCTTTGAGGACGGCACCGAGCACGCTGTCGAGATTAAGAGCAACCCCGGTCGCCACAACATGCTCAACGCCACGGCGGTGCTCACCGTCGCCCATGTCCTGGGCCTTGACATCGACGCCGCCGCCAAGGCGCTCTCGAGCTTTGAGGGCGTCCGCCGTCGCTTTACCCACGTGGGCGATATCGATGGCATCACCGTGGTCGATGATTACGGCCATCACCCCACCGAGATCAAGGCGACGCTTGCTGCCGCTTCCTCGCTGGGCTACAAGCACGTCGATGTCGTGTTCCAGCCGCACCGCTATTCGCGCCTGCAGGCCCTGTGCGACGACTTTGCCGATGCATTTGCCAATGCCGATAAACTGCTGCTGATTGATGTGTTCTCGGCTGGCGAGATGCCCATTCCGGGTGTCACCTCTAAGATGCTCGCCGATACCGTGCGCGCCAAGCATCCTGGCAAGGAGGTCGTGTACTGCTCCAGCCGTCTTGAGCTCAATCAGGAGCTCGAGCAGATGGTGGGCGAGGGCGACCTGCTGCTCACCATGGGTGCCGGCGACGTTACGACCGTCGGTCCCGAGTTCATTGAGTATCTGACTGCCAAGAAAGACGCTTAAGTCTAATGGGTCTGTTTAACGCCGTCATGGCGCTCTCGGGCATGATCGACACGGATGTGATCGAGGACGAGCGCCTTGCGCGTCATACGAGCTATCGTATCGGCGGCAAGGCCGACCTCTTTGTGACGTGCCATAGCTATCATGCCCTCCGCCGCGCCGTGGCGGTGCTCGATCGCGAGCAGGTGCCGTGGGTCATCATCGGCAAGGGCTCCAATCTGCTGGTTGCCGATGGCGGTTATCGCGGTGCCGTCATTTCGCTCGGACGTGAGTTTCAGCGCACGGTTGTTGCCGATGACGGTTGTACGCTGACGGTCGGTGCGGGCGTGATGTTTGCGCGCCTGGTCAACGATGCCCTGTCGCGTAGCCTCTCGGGCCTTGAGTTTGCCGTTGGCATTCCTGGTTCGGTCGGCGGTGCGATATCCATGAATGCCGGCACACGGACCGAGTGGATTGGCTCGCTGGTTGAGGATGTCGTAACGTTTGACCCGGCATCCGGTATCAAGCATTATGCGGGGTCCGAGATCACTTGGGACTACCGCGAATGTAGCCTTCCCCGCAATGAGATCATCCTCGAGTGCGTGTTCAAGCTTAAACCGGCGCCCAAGGCCGACATTCGCGAGCGCATGGAGCGGTACCTTACAAGGCGCAAGCGTACGCAGCCCATGGGTCGCGCATCCTGCGGGTCTGTCTTTCGCAACCCGCCCGATGCGAGTGTGGGCAAGCTTATCGAGGATTGTGGATTAAAGGGTTTTTCGATTGGCGGCGCGGAAGTTTCGCCCGTTCACGCTAATTTTATCGTTAATAACGGAACTGCCTCGGCCGATGACGTTGCCGCGGTTATTAGACATGTGCACGGAAAGGTGAGGGAGGCGTATGGCATCGAGCTCAGACCGGAAGTTAAATTCCTCGGCTTCTAGAGCATCGAAACCCACCTTCCGCCGCGCCGGAGGGCGTTCCGGCGCGCCTGCCAAACCTCAACGCAATACCGTCGCGCACTCTAAGTCTGTCGGGTATGCTCGACAGACCAGTCGTCCGGTCGTCGGCTCGCAGCTCGGTAATCGTCCGGCCGCAAAAAAGTCCTCGCGTCCCTCGATGACGTCAAAGCCTGTTATGGGCGCCAAGCCTGCCCGTCCCATGGCGGCTCCCAAGCCCTCGACGGGAACTAAAGCGGCGCGTCCAGGTCGCACGCTGGGCGCATCGAAACCGCGCTCGCTGACATCGGTGCCGGCTACCGCCAAGAAGCCTTCGAGTAAAAAAGGTTTCAACCCGTTATCTTCACTTGGAGCGATGGCAAATAAAACATCAGACGCCGCTTCTGTCGTTACAGGCAAAGGCAAAATCGTGGGCGGCGTTCTGGCCGTCTTGGCCGTGCTCGTCGTCGTTGCCATCGTGGTGATCAACTCTGGACTGTTTACTGCCACTGATATTCAGATTCAAGGCAGCGAGCATGTGACGAAGCACGATGCTATCCAGCTGATCGACTTGCCCGAGGGAACGTCGCTTTTTAACGTCGATCCCGACCAGATTACCGAGGATCTCAAGCAGAACCCGTGGGTTTCGGGCGTGGATGTCCAGCGCCAGTTTCCCCATACGCTTATCATCACGCCGACGGAGCGTAAAGTTATCGCCATTGCGTATATCAGCTCCGACGACCTTGCCTGGGCTATCGGAGACGATGACACCTGGATCGCCCCGCTGTCGACGTCGGTCGAAGTGGACGACCAGGGCAACGTCATCACGACAGGGCAGGGCTCAAATACCTTGACCGGAATCGATGCCGCGCTGGCGCTCGCCAAGCATTATGGCGCGGTGTTGTTGACTGATGTCTCGGCGGATGTCGCTCCGGTTTCCGGCCAGGCGGTGAACTCCAAAGCCGTTAAGGCCGGCCTGGATTATGTGCGTGGTTTTTCGAGCGAGTTCTTGGGACAAGTCAAGGATATTTCCACGCCTTCGGTCGAAGCCATCTCGGCAAACCTCAATAACGGCATTGAGGTGTCGCTGGGCGATTCGGACGATATCGCCAAGAAGGAACGCGTAGTCACCAAGTTGCTTTCGCAGGTAGAGGGCGTAACGTATATCAATGTGCGCTCTCCGGGCAACTACACATTTAGGAATGCTCCGACCTCGTAGCGCTGGTTGATGCTTTGTTGAGGGGCCATACCACGCCGTTTATCTGGTTTGTTTGGTTTTCACGGTCAATTATTTGACTGATACGTTCATAATGTGCAAACATAATACGGTTTACCTTTGCATTTACTTTCAACCTGAAGGTTAATGTGCGCAGGGGTCGACCCATGCTATGGCTATAACCTTTGTTCGGAGGACCGACATGCACGAGACAGAGATCAACAACTACCTTGCCGTCATTAAGGTGGTCGGCGTCGGCGGCGGCGGTACCAACGCGGTCAATCGAATGATCGAAGAGGGCATCCGCGGCGTCGAGTTTGTTGCCATCAACACCGATGCTCAGGCACTCGCGATCTCTGATGCCGATATCAAGGTGCACATCGGCACCGACCTTACCCGCGGCCTGGGCGCCGGCGCCAATCCCGAGGTTGGCCGCAAGGCTGCCGATGAGTCCCGTGACGACATCGCCGAGGCGCTCGCTGGCGCCGACATGGTGTTTATCACCTGCGGCGAGGGCGGCGGCACCGGTACCGGCGCTGCTCCCATCGTTGCCGATATCGCGATGAACGAGGTCGGCGCACTGACCGTCGCTGTCGTGACCAAGCCCTTCACCTTCGAGGGCCGCAAGCGTAAGAAGAGCGCCGAGGAGGGCATCAAGACCCTCTCCGATTGCGTCGACACCATGATCGTCATTCCTAACGATAAGCTGCTCGACATCGCCGAGAAGAAGACCACCATGCTCGAGGCCTTCGCGATTGCCGATGGCGTCCTTTCCCAGGGCACCCAGGGCATCACCGACCTCATCACCGTCCCCGGTATCATCAACCTGGACTTCGCCGATGTTAAGACCATCATGAAGCAGGCCGGTACCGCCATGATGGGTATCGGTACCTCTTCTGGGGATACTCGTGCCGTCGACGCTGCCCAGCAGGCCATCTCCAGCCCGCTGCTCGAGAGCTCCATCGATGGTGCCACGCGCGTGCTGCTCTCCATCGCCGGTTCCAAGGACCTGGGCATCCAGGAGATCAGCGACGCCGCCGACGTTGTCGCCAACGCCGTCGACCCCGAGGCCAACATCATCTTCGGTACCGTTGTCGACGAGTCCCTGGGCGATCAGGTGCGTATCACCGTCATCGCTACGGGCTTCTCCGACTCCAACGTCAACCGTCAGGACGAGCTCTTTGCTGCTCAGCAGTCTCAGAGCAAGGCCGCTGCCTCCGCTGAGCCGCAGCGCACCGCTCCGGCTGCCAGCCCGGCTCAGGCCGCTCCGACCCGCAACGTCGGTGGTACCGAGCTGCCCAACTTTGGCAACGACCAGTTCGAGCTTCCCGACTTCCTGAAGCGCGGTAGCTTCTAGTTCGTTTTTCTCAACGACCTGCACGGGGTGTGTCCATTTGGATGCACCCCGTTTTGTTTCTCGTTTGTAAACGAAAGCCTCCAATCTCCTTACGTTCCCTTTACGTTTGGTCCCTACCGCTGCGGGTATCCTTTTAAGGAAGTATGACAGCCGTATAAACGCGGGCTGTAGCGGCGATGCCGCGGTACTTGTGTTATTAGGAGGCTTTAGTATGGCAGCACGTGCGGACAAAGTTTCGCGTGTCGACCATGATGGAGTTACGTTGGTGGAGGGCGCGACATCCGATGTCCGCTTTGCCTTTACCGAGCGCACCGGTGGCGTTTCTGAAGATGCGTACTCCTCGCTCAACTTGGGCTCGCATGTTGGCGATGACCCCTTTGCTGTTCAAGAAAATCGTCGTCGCGCGCTCGAGGCTATGGGCGCCACTGAGTGCGAGCGTAACCTGCTCGTGCCCAATCAGGTCCATGGTGACCATATCGTTGCGGTGGCCTCGAACGGCGCCGATGACCTTGAGGACGTTCGCGAGCAGATTGCCGAGGGCTGCGACGCCATCGTCTGTACGGCCCATGACGTGCCTGTGCTGCTCTGCTTTGCCGACTGCGTTCCCGTGGTGCTGGTGGCCCCCGGCGGATTTGCCGTGGTGCACTCTGGCTGGAAGGGCACGATTGCGCGTATTTGTGCCAAGGCGTGCCAGGCACTCTGCGAGGCGGCTGGCTGCAAACCGGATGACGTCTCTGCCTATATCGGGCCTCATATTCTGGGCGACGAGTACGAGGTCTCTCAGGAGCTCATGGATCGCTTTGCCGCCGAGTTTGCGTGCATCGATGCCACCGCTTCTCGCATGCTCGATCTTTCCGCCGCCATTCGCGAGGCGCTGGTGGACGTCGGTGTCGATGCGAACGGCATTGTGGACACCAATCTTTCCACCATTCGTCAGAATGACCGCTTTTATTCCTACCGTAACGAGGACGGCACCTGTGGGCGCCATGCTGCGATCGGCGTGATGTTATGAGAAAGATCGTATCGGTCCTGAGCGCCGCTGTGCTTACGCTTACGCTGTGCGCCTGTTCTTCGGGATCTTCTACCTCTTCCATTACCGTGGCCGGCTCCACGACCTGCCTTCCTATCGCCGAGATTGCTGCCGAGGGCTTTAAGGAAGAGACTGGCATCGATGTCCTTGTCTCTGGTCTTGGCTCCTCTGCGGGCATCGAGGCCGTCAGCAACGGCACGGCCGACATTGCAAGCTCATCTCGCGGCCTCAACGCCGATGAGCAGGATCTGGGCCTGACCCCGATCGTGATCGCGCACGACGGCATCGCGGTTATCGTGAACGATGACAACCCGGTCGACAATCTCTCGACCGAGCAGCTCCGCGACATATACGCCGGCAAGATCACCAACTGGAAGGAAGTCGGCGGAGAAGACCTGAAGATTCAGGTTATCAACCGCGACGAGGCTTCCGGTACGCGCGAGGCCTTCCGTACCATCGTGATGGACGGCACGCCGTTCGATCGTCGCTCGGCCGTTCTTTCGGGCACGGGCCAGGTGCGCGATGTCGTGTCCCGCTCGCGTGGCGCTATTGGCTACATCTCGCTGGGTTTTGTCGAGAGCCTCAACGCCAAGACCTCGGTCAAGGCCGTCTCGGTCAATCATGTTGAGGCGTCCGAGAAGACGGTCGCGAGTGGCGGCTATCCCATCTCGCGCGACCTTTACTTCTTTGTGAAGGGTGCGCCTTCGCAGCAGGCGCAGGATTACATCGACTACGTGACGTCCGAAAAGATGGACAAGCAGATTCGCGAGGCGGGCTTTATTCCCGTCACCAACGACGAGAAGGGGAGTGAGTAGCATGGAAGCACGGGAAAACTCCCAGACTGAGCAGAATGCTCAGGCGCCCAAGAAGCGCGAGTTGGCGCTCGTATCGCGCAGCACCTATATCAAGGAGAAGGCGCTGCAGTGGATTTTCTTTGCCTGCGCGTTCTTGGCGGTTGTTACCGTCATCCTGATTTTTGTCTTTACCACGTACTCGGCGCTGCCCGTCTTTACCGACATTGGTCTGGCGGACTTCTTTAGCTTTACGTGGGCGCCCTCCGAGGGCCACTACGGCATTATGTCGCTGCTGGCCGGCTCGGGCCTGGTGACCGTCGGTGCGCTCGCCATGGGTGTGCCCCTAGGCGTGGGCACGGCCGTGTATCTGGTCGAGATCGCCGGCAAGCGCGTGCGCAAGCTTATCAGCCCCGCCGTTGACCTGTTGGCCGGCATCCCTTCTATCATCTATGGCTTCTTTGGCATGATCATCATCCGCCCGTTTATCGCGCAACTGACCGGTGGTCTTGGCTTTGGCGCGCTGACGGCGTGGTTCGTGCTCGCCATCATGATCGTCCCTACCATCACCACGCTCACCATCGATGCCCTCAATTCCATTCCCATGGGCATTCGCGAGGCATCGTATGCCATGGGTGCTACTAAGTGGCAGACCATCTATAAGGTCGTGCTACCTGCCGCCAAGCTGGGTATCGTGGATGCGATCGTGCTGGGTATGGGCCGTGCCATCGGCGAGACCATGGCCGTGCTCATGGTCGTGGGTAACGCCCCGGTTATTCCCGACAGCATTGCGAGCCCCATCTCGACGCTCACGAGCCAGATCGCGCTCGACATGAGCTATTCCTCGGGTCTGCACCGCTCGGCGCTGTTCGGCATGGGCGTGGTCCTGTTTATCATCTCCGCTGCGCTGGTGGGAATCGTCCGTCTGATTTCCAAGAAGAAGAGGGGGTAGGCTATGTCCGATTCCGTTGACACGACGGTCGATACGACCTCGTCGCGCGTGCGCATCAAGCGTGCCCTTTCCCACGGCAAGAAGGGCCGCATCAACAAGGACCTGTCCAACAAGATCATGCTTGGCGTGTTCCGTGCCGCGGCATACATCACCACGCTGGTGCTGGTCGCTATCATCGCCTACGTGGTCATTAACGGCCTGCCGCATATCTCGCTCGACTTTATCTTCGGTTGGCCCCAGGGCGTCAACGCCGAGGGCGGCATTTGGCCCACGATCGTCTCGACCGTCTACGTGACGGCGCTCGCCATGCTTATCTGCACGCCGATCGCTGTGCTGGCAGCCGTCTATCTGGCCGAGTACGCCAAGCAGGGCAAGGTCGTCGAGCTCATTCGCTACGCTGCTGACGCTTTGGCCTCGGTGCCCTCCATCGTTATGGGCCTGTTTGGCTACGCCTTGTTTGTCGAGGCCATGGGCTTGGGCCTTTCGATGGTCTCGGCAGCTCTGGCGCTCGCGCTCTTGATGCTTCCCATCGTCATGCGCACCACCGAAGAGGCCATTCGCGCCGTCCCGCGCTATATCCGTTGGGGCGCGTACGGCTTGGGCGCCACCAAGTGGCAGGTTGTTTCCAAGATTGTGCTTCCTTCTGCCTTTGGCCGTATTGCCACGGGCATCGTCCTCGCCATCGGTCGCGCCATTGGCGAGACCGCGGTGGTGCTCTACACCATGGGCCAAGCCATCAACCTGCCTATTTCTCCGCTCGATTCCGGCCGCCCCATGACGGTTCACCTGTACCTGCTTGCCAACGACGGCATCAACATGAACGCAGCCTACGGCACCGCGCTCTTGCTGATGGTGATCATTCTGGCCTTCAACCTGTTTGCGCGCTTCCTGTCGCGCAAGCGTCGCTAGTTAAGGAGTCCCATGTCCGTTTATCAGTCCGCTCCCACGCTGGAGCAAGCGGCCATCACGGCCAAGGATTTCAACTTTTGGTACGGTGACTTTCATGCGCTGACGGGGCTTGACCTCAACATCGCCAAAAACGCCATCACCGCCTTCATTGGCCCTTCGGGCTGCGGCAAGTCGACGTTTTTGCGCTGCATCAACCGCATGAATGATCTGATCGAGGGTACGCGCGTCGAGGGCACCATGACGCTCGACGGCAATGATATCTATGCCGAGGGCGTCGACCCGGTCGACCTCCGTCGTCGCGTGGGCATGATCTTTCAGCAGCCCAACCCGTTTCCCAAATCCATCTACGAGAATGTCGCCTTTGGCCCTCGTCTGCAGGGCGTGACTAGCAAAAGCGACCTCGATGACATCGTGGAAGAATCGCTCAAGCGCGCCAACCTCTGGAAAGAGGTATCCAATCAGCTCAACAAGGATGGTTTGGCGCTCTCGGGCGGTCAGCAGCAGCGTCTGTGCATCGCGCGCGTGCTTGCGGTGCAACCCGATGTCCTTCTGATGGACGAGCCCTGCTCCGCCATCGACCCCACGTCCGTCTCTAAGGTCGAGGATCTGATGGCCGAGCTGGCGCCCGAGATGACGATCATCATCGTCACGCATTCTATGCAGCAGGCAGCCCGCATTAGCGACTACACCGCATTTTTCCTGCAGGAAGTTGCCGGCGAGCCCGCCACGCTCATCGAGTATGGTCAAACCGACGCGATCTTTACCAGCCCGGTGGATTCGCGGACGGAAGACTATATCACCGGCCGCTTTGGCTGATCGGTGCGACTAGTCCCAAGCCGATCGGACCTGGTCCGGTGCGTATTCACTGTGCGGGCGGCATGACCGCACCCAACTGATTGGAGTGAACCATGCGCAAACTGTTTTCCCGTCAGCTCATCGAGGCCCGTCACGAGATGCTGAGCATCTATGAGGCCGTCGATCTGGCTCTCCACGATGCCGTGAAGGCCTATGTGACCGATGACCGCAAGCTCGCCACCAAGACCAAGAAGCGCACGCTCTCTATTGACGCTCGTTGCGCCAATCTGGAGGCCGTGTGCTACAACCTGATCGCCACGCAGTCGCCGGTGGCCTCCGACTTCCGCCTGCTGCAGACGATCATCTACGTCGACTTTAACCTGCAGCGCATGACCGATAAGGTCCGTCAGATCTGCCGTGCCACGCGTCATATGATCAAGGCCGACATCTCGCTGCCTAAGGAGCTTGTCGGCACGGTCGAGGCCGAGGCTGAGGCTGTCTACCAGGTGCTGGGCTCTTCGCTTTCTGCGCTCGTCACCAATGACATGTCCATCATCTGCAACCTGGCCGTCGAGGACGAGCCGGTGCACGCCGCCTACGAGAAGTTCTTCCGCACCTTTAACCGTATGGATACGGGCGACTTTATGGACGACGACAGCAACTATGACGACCTGCGCCGCGCCATCATGGTTTCGCGCTACCTCGATCGCATCGCTTCGATTTCCATCGATGCCGCTTGCCGTCTGACCTTCCTGTTGACTGGTCAGCGTATGAACGCCGGCGATATCGCCCGTGTGGACGAGGATGAGCTCGAGAGCATGCGCGTGCCTTCGGGCGAGGGTGTTATCATGAGGCCCGCCGTCGACGCGCACTACGTTGCCAAGGTGCCCGCAAACGAGGTCAGCGAGGGTCTTCGCTACCTGCTCGATCATCTTGAGGACGAGGACGATGGCGAGGACGACGAGGAGTAAGTAGCCCCGTTCGTCGAAAGATTGTAAATACCTAAGTGAGCGCGGCCTTGCACATGCGGGGCCGCGCTCTTGCGTTAGCATGGGACTACTTGTTTGGCTGTCAGCGGAGGCGATTGGCAATGGATGACTATTTGGACTTGATGCGTGCTCGCCGCGAGCAGATACTCGAGCGCTTTTATGCCGCGCTCGATCGCGCCGGAAGGCCCCGCGATGCCGCACGCTTGATCGCTGTGTCCAAGACCGTTGGTGTCGATGAGACCGTTGCCGCCATCCAGGCGGGGTATCGCTATTTTGCCGAGAACCGCCCGCAGGAGCTGGTTCGCAAGCTCACGGGTCTGGCGGAGCATCCGGAGTTGCCCGAGGTGCGCTTCGATATGATCGGCAACCTGCAGACCAATAAGATCAATGCGGTGCTGGGCTCAGCCGAGCTGATTCACTCGGTGGGTTCGCTGCATCTGGCGCAGGCTATCTCGAGCCGTGCTGTCCGCAAGATTGAGGCAGGCGAGCTCGCCGGCCCCCAGCGTGTGCTCGTTGAGGTCAATGTGAGTGGTGAGGAGTCGAAGGGAGGCTTTTCGCCCGATGAGATTCGCGCCGCCGCGGGTGAGCTTGCGGAGCTTGAGGGAATTTGCGTGCAGGGGCTTATGACTATGGCGCCCCGGGGGAATAAGGATGTGGCACGCCGCACCTTTGCGGGGCTTCGTGAGCTGAGGGATGAGCTGGAGGCGGCACATCCCGATTTGAACCTGCCTGAGCTTTCCTGCGGCATGAGCGAGGACTTTGAGCCTGCCCTTGAGGAGGGCTCTACGCTCGTTCGCCTGGGCAGGGTAGTATTTAGCCCGGAGTTTGCAGTAAAATAAGGCTCTGAAGTGCGCACTGATTATCGGGGCGCCTGCACTAAACCGCGAGAGGACACAACCATGGGCTTCCTTGACGAGATTAAAAATAAGATGCACCTGGGCGGCCAGCAGGGTTACGACCAGGGTTATGGCCAGGACGACGACTACGGCTACGATGACGGCTATGACGATGGTTATCAGGGCAACGGCTACAGCGGTGCTTCGGGCGAGGGCTTCTACACCCAAGATGAGCCGAGCAACGGCCTGCTTGGTCAGACGCGCCGTGGTGAAGCTGAGTCGGTTGCCGTGTATACGCGCTCCGGTCAGCTGGTCGGCGATGACTCCCGCCATGCCACGACGTATAACCCGCCTTCGCGCTCGCAGGACAGCGTTGCGAGCGGTTATCGTCCTGGTGCCTATGACACGCCGTCGAGCTACGCCGAGAACACCCGCGCCCGTGCCGCCGCTGCGCCCACGCCTGCACCGAGCGATGCCTCGGCCTATGCGAGCAATATCATCAACGCCACGCCGCAGCTGCCGGCCTATGTTCTGCGCCCCGAGAGCTATGACGACGTGGAGACCGTGGTGCGCCGCGTTCGCACCAAGCAGCCAGTCGCACTGATTTTTGTGGGCGTACGCACCGAAGTTGCTAAGCGCGTCTTGGACTTCTCTTACGGCTTTGCCTGCGGTCTGGGTGCCACGGTCAAGGAGGTGGGCGACCGCGTGTTCATGGTGCTGCCCGCCGGCTGCGAGGTCAAAGATTCCGATCTCAAGAAGCTTCGCGCCGACGGCTACCTTAAGTAAAGACAAGACGAGGAGATTCCCATCAACATCTACACTATCGTCCAGCTGGTCAACACGCTGTTCAACTTCTACTCCACGCTCATCGTGGTCTATTGCTTTATGACGTGGATTCCCATGAAGCAGGGCGGCCTGCTGCAGGATATCGCTGCAGTGCTCGATAGCGTCTGCGGCCCGTGGCTCAACCTCTTTCGTCGGTTTATTCCGCCGATGGGCGGCGTTGATTTTTCGCCGGTCGTTGCGATTATTGCGTTGCAGTTGGTGCAGAGGCTGATTCTGCAGCTTCTTATAGGTATACTCGTATAGAACTGTCTCAGTAGCTTACGTCGGGCGCCCGGCGCCAAGGCGATGATAAAGGAGAACTTGTTATGGCTATTACCCCTGCTGACATCCAGGCTCAGACTTTCTCTGAGGCCAAGCGCGGCTATGATCCCGCCGAGGTCGACGTCTTTTTGGAGACGCTGTCCTCAGAGGTTGACGCCATGCTTGCCAAGATCGTTGATCTTAAGGGTCGCCTGACCGCCACCGAGCAGCAGCTTGCCGACGCGCAGGCTCAGCTTGCCCAGGCCCAGGATACCACCGCTCAGGCCGTTCCTGCCGCCCCCGTGGCTGCTCCCGCCCCTGACTTCTCCGCTCAGGAGCGTCAGATTTCCGCCGCTCTCATTGCGGCCCAGCAGACCGCCGAGGCAATTGTCAACGACGCTAACGAGAACGCTGACCGTATCCGCAACGAGGCCGACGCCAAGGCCCGCGAGGTCATCCGTCAGGCCCTGACCGAGAAGCAGGCCGAGCTCGAGGAGATCGACCGTCTGAAGGCTTCCCGCGAGGAGTTCAAGGCCGAGTACCTCAAGCTCATCCAGCACTTCATGGACGATGCCCAGAATTCCTTCCCGGCCGACCTCATGGCCTCCACGCCGGTCGGTTCTGCCGCTTCTCCTGCCGTGACCGTGCCTGCCGCCGAGCCGCTGCCCGTCGCTGATCCGGTTGTCCCCGTGGCCGACCCTTTCGCCCCGATCGACAACTTCGCCGCTGACGACCTGGACTAGCACCAGATCTGCAATCTAGTGTCCTTAAGAGGAGCTCGCACCTGCGGGCTCCTTTTTTTGTGGCTGTATACGGGTTGGGAAACGAAACGCCGAGCTCTGCGTGCGATGACGCAGAACTCGGCGAACGGGTGAGCGGTAGAAGGTAGATTTTAAGGCATGTTCCAAAAATCTACTTGAGGAGGAAGTTGGAGAGGGGAATGGTGCGGGCCTCGCGATGCTCGGGATCGGCGATGTGGTCGGCGGGATAGCCACAGACGAGCATGTGATAGGGATAGACGCCCTTGGGCAGATTGAACTGCTCCTGTGCCACCTCAGGCTTAAAATGGCATACCCAGCACGTTCCCAGGCCCTGCTCGGTGGCCTCCATCATCATCTGATCACACACGATGGACGTATCGATTTCACTGGAATTCATCTGGTCATACGGGCGCACCCAAGCATCATCGGTAACGCTGCAAATAAGGAAGACAAGCGGAGCCCCAAAGATAGACCCATCACGAGCAAACCGAGGCTGACAAGCAGCAGCCTTCTCTAGAAGCTCAGGCGTATCCAACACCATCACACGGGTTGGATGATTATTACAAGCAGAAGGAGCAATCCGCCCAGCTTCAATAACAGCATCCACCACAGCCTGCTCAACAGGACGGTCCTTAAACTCACGACAAGAATACCGAGAACGAGTCAGATCCAAATAAGACATACAAGCCCTCCAACAATGAAAAATCAAACAAACCCAAAGTAACCCAAAGAGTACCCAAAGCAGCAATCGGCCAAACGCTCATCAAGGGCCAAAGTGTCCGAACGGGTACCCAAAGGTCCCATCAGCCAAACCCCTATTGCGCTATAACTATCAGCCAAAGTTCCCAATGGTGGTACGTAAGGCGAAGGGCCGGCCACGGTTTACTTTCGAACGACTCTGCAAAGCAGCCGGAGTGAGAAAGCAAACCGTGGCCGGCCCTTCGCCGCCGGGACACGTGCCCCCAATTAACTGTTCTTCATGACAATCGAATCCACGACATCGGCCACATTCTCGCAGCAGTCAGCACAGTACTCCAGGAAGGCGTACACGTCTCGCCAAGCGATGACCTCGAGCGGGTCCTTGCCGTTAACGTGCAGGTTGCGCATGGCGTTGATATAGAGCTCGTCGGCCTCGGACTCGATGGTGTTGATCTGGATGACGAGCTCGCGCAGCGTTTTGGACTTGCGGTAGTTGGGCAGCTCGACCATCAGGTCTTTCATGGCGCGGCAGGCGTCGGTCACCTTGTGGGCGATCACGATGGCATCGGGATGGATGCTCTGGATGTTGGTGAAGTAGACGCGCTGCACGACGCCCTCGATACGGTCGAGCACGGTGTCGAGCGAGCAGCTCATCAGGTCCAGGTCCTCGCGCTCAAGCGGGGTGATAAAGGCCGTGAGCAGGGCGTCCTCGAGCTCATGGTGCTTCATGTCGGCCGCATGCTCAATCGCATGCATCTCCTCGAGCATGTCGTGGATCTGCGCCGGGTTGAAGTTCTCAAAAATCTTGATGAGCAGCTCTGCGGCCTGGACGGCGAGGTCGGCGCAGGCGACGTAGTTATCGAAGTAGAACGAATCGGGTTTCTTTGCCATGGGTGGGTCCTTTCGAGGCGAAGACGGGTGGGCGATGCATTGCAGTCCGGATGGACGCTCGGTGTGGCTAGAGGAACATCATGAACAGCTTGGCCATGACAAAGCTGATGAGTCCGCAGGCGGGGAAGGTGAAGAACCAGGTGAACATCATGTCCTTGACCACGCCGAAGTTGATGGCCGAGAGGCGCTTGACGGCACCGACGCCCATGATGGCGCAGGTCTTGATGTGGGTGGAGGACACAGGGATACCGGTAAGGGTGGCAAGCAGCAGATTCGCGGCGCCTGCGAGGTCGGCGGAGAAGCCCTGATACTTCTCGAGCTTGACCATGCTCTGGCCGACGGACTTGATGATGCGCTCGCCGCCTACACTGGTGCCGATGCCCATGGTGGCCGAGCACAGCAGCATGATCCAGATGGGGATGCCGGCGTCGCCGACGCTCGTCTGGCCGTTGGCGAAGGCGACACCTAAAAAGAGCACGCCGATGAACTTCTGCCCATCCTGCGCGCCGTGCATAAAACTCATGGCCGCAGCACTCGCGATCTGAGCGTATTTAAAGAAGACGTTGGCACGTCGCCTATTGGCGGCGGCAAACAGAATAGAGACGAGTTTGCACAGGATCCAGCCCATGACAAAGCCCAGACCGATGGAGAGCGCCAGGCCGTAGATGACCTTCATCCACTCGTGGACGTTGACGCTGTTCGCGCCGCCGAGGGCGATGGCAGCACCGGTCAGGCCGGCGATAAGGCTGTGGCTTTGCGAGGTGGGGATGCCAAAACGCGACGCTGTGGCGCCGTAGACGACGATGGAGAAGAGCGCCGCGCAGAGGCACGCGAGTGCCATGGTGCTGTTTCCGCCAAAGTCGACGATATGTGAGATGGTGTTGGCGACGCTCGCGTTAAAGTGCGTCATGATGAGCACGCCCAAGAAGTTGAATGCGGCGCTCATGAGGATGGCGGCGCGGGCGGGCATGCAACGCGTGGTGACGCAGGTCGCGATGGCGTTGGGCGCGTCGGTCCATCCGTTGACGAAGATGGCGCCGAGCGCGAGGATCACGGTGACGGCAAGGACTGGGTTCGACACAAGCTGGCCGAGGAAGGTTGAGAACGTTACGTCCATATATGGGCTTTCTCGAAGTTTGCAGACACGTTACAAAAACATGATAAATCGTATCACCTCCTGCGGGTTTCTTTACCGAGTTCTGATGGGAGAAGTGAATTTTTTGGCACTAACATTGAATATTAGCCCTGTTGACCGCGGGTGTTCTTTTTGCTAACACGCCATGAGGACACGTGCGCGCGTCCCAACATCCCAAAACCACAGTCTGTTCGCTTTACAACATACAAACATGCGTTCGATAATAGGGACCATGGAATACCGACAGACAGATGGCAAAACTCGACGCGTGCACAAGCAGTATGTGGACGTCGTGGCCCGCATCCTTGCGGGCGGACAAGTCGTGCCGGTCACCGTCTGCTGGGTTGACGGCCGTTGTTTTACGATCGACGAAATTATCTCGACCACCGGGTTTGGCCTGACGGTTCACGGCATTCGTACGGCAACCTATAAGGTACGTTTTGGCGGACATGCGACCGAGTTGTATCTGGAGGACCAAACGCGTGAGCGGGCGGACGGCTTGCAGGCGCACGTGATGCGTTGGTGGGTCTGGGCTTTTGATCGTACGCTCGAGGGCGAGCGCCGCAGGTAAGAGCGCGCGGCATTCGGGTACAATGGCAGGAATCTTGTCACCTACGGCGCTGTTGTGGCGCTTTTTGAAAGGACGAAGCTATGAACGATATCCAGGGCTATCAGAACGGCCCCATCGAGACCGGCACAAGCCGTGCCAAGGAGATGTCGCCGCGTGCGTACAACCTTGTCATGTCTGCCCTGATCTTTTTGGGCTTTTGCGCCATGGGTGCCGGTGCCTACTTTACGAGCACCATGGCGTTTGCCCGCATGATGATGAGCGGCGCCGCTTTGCCGCTGGTCTTTGGCTCGTTTATTCTGACCATCGTCGGCATCGTCATGATGTCGGCTGCTGCGGGCAAGCAGTCCGTGGGGCTGTCACTCGCGGGTTACGTGATCTTTGCGAGCACCTTTGGCCTGACCGCGTCGTTTGGCCTTGCCAACTACGACCTGCCCACCATCAACACCGCCTTTATCGCCACCGCCGCCATCACCTTTGTCTTTGGCGCCTTGGGCGTGACGTTCCCCAAGTTTTTCCAGCGCGTATATGGCATCGGTTTTGGCATTCTGCTCGCCACTATTCTGGTCGAGATCGTGCTGATGTTCATGGGCGTCTCGCAGACCATCACCGACCTGATCGTGATCGTGGTGTTCGCCGGCTTTATTGGCTACGATACCTATGTTGCCACGACGGTGCCGCCCACGCTGCCCAATGCGGTGCTCATGGCGTCCAACCTGTTCGTGGACATTATCAACGTGTTCCTGCGCATCCTGAACATCCTCGGTCGTCGCGACTAGCGCGGGGATTGCAGCGTTTCTTGTCGGACGCGGTAAAACGATGTGAAAGGCGGTCCTGCGGGGCCGTCTTTTTTGTGCACGGCGGGGTATCATGGATGGGAAAAAGCCGACAGCGGCAGCGACAGGAAAGGTGACCACTTATGGCAGACGTCGACAACAGGAACCGTAACCGCAGGCCCAACCGCGCGGGACAGCCCAATCCCAAGCGTGAGGCGCGTGCCAAGGCCGCCGAGCGCCATGTGGCGACTGTGTCCGAAGCGTGCGCCAAGGATATCGAGCGTTCGCTTGCCGGTGTTCGCGAGTTTGACGGCATGCCCGCCGGCTTTGTCGCGGCGATGAAGGCCAAGGTTCAGACTGCTGTGGCCCCCGAAGAGCAGGTCGCCGAGGACGTCGAGGACGCGGAGACTGCCGAGGTCGAGGCAGCGCCCGAGACCGAGGCAGCGCCCGAGCCCGTCGAGGAGCCTGCCGAGGAAATCGCCGAAGCTGAGTCCGCGCCTGCTGAGGAGCCCGCTCCGGTTCTGCCCGAGGTCACTGTGCTCGATGCCTCCGCCACGCAGGTCATCTTGGACAACGGTCGTGGCTATGCGCAGTTCTGCGATATGGCCGTGCTTGCCTTTGCCTCGTTTACCAATCCGGGCGGTGGCTATATTCAGGGTTACCTGGGCCAGGAGGCGACGCTCTGCGCTGATTCGTACCTGTACAACGTGCTCGACAAGCAGCGCAAGTGGTACGGCGAGAACCGTCGCCGCAACATCAACTGCGAGCTTTACCGCAATCGTGCACTAGTGGTGCCCGCCGTGCGCTTCGACCGCAACCACGTGCACGCATACGCCGATGTGATCGTTGCCGCCGCGCCCAACGTCAAGCGTGCCCGCCAGGAGTACCGCGTGAACGACGACGCCCTGTTGGATGCCCTGCGCGACCGCATCCGCTTTGTGCTCGCCATCTGCGACGAGTTGGGTCGCGAGAAGCTCGTGCTGGGTGCTTGGGGCTGCGACAATAACGGCTTTGACGCTGAGGCGGTAGCCGAGCTCTTCCGTAAGGAGCTCGCATCGGGCGACTTTAAGGTCAAGCAGGTGTTCTTTGCCGTGCCTTCTACGCGCTGGGATGAGGACTTCGCCAAGTTCGAGCACGTGTTGGCAAGCTTCCCCGAGCGTAACGAGGAGTCCTATGCCCAGGTTGCCGCCCGCGCCGCGGCCGCCCGTGCCGCCGAGCAGGCTCAGGCCGCTGCCGAGGACGATGAGGATGACGAGGACTGGCGCAAGTACCTGTAAACGGTGCACGTGATGCGACATGCCGAGCCGACGGGGGCTGCTCCCGTCGGCTTTTTATTGAGTGGGGAGCTTACGATGAAAAACGTTCTGTGCTTTGGTGACAGCAACACCTATGGCTATGATCCGGCTGGTATGCGCGATGGCACTGCGGTGCGCTATGCGCAGGATGTGCGCTGGTGTGGCGTGGCCCAACGTGATTTAGGCGAGGGCTGGCATGTAATTGAAGAAGGCCTCAACGGCCGCACGACGGTACGCGACGATATGTGCCATCTGGACACCAATCTTAACGGCATCCGCGCGCTGCCGATGCTGCTCGAGGCTCATAAGCCGCTGGATGCGATCGTTATTATGCTGGGAACTAACGATTGCAAGACGGTCTTTGGTGTGACGGCCTCCGATATTGCCCGTGGCACCATGGCGCTGATTCGCGCGGTGCGTGCATTTCCCTGGACCAATGCCGCACCCTGCCCGCGTATTCTGCTGATGGCACCTATCAAGATCAAGCCGCAAATCGCCGATGTATATATGACCGATTTTGACGAGCGTTCCGTCGAGGCCTCGGAGCATTTTGCTGAATACTATGCGCACGTAGCTGAGCAGTTTGGCTGCGACTTTTTGAATGCGGCGGAGTTTGCCGAGCCGGGCGATATCGACTATCTGCATATGATGCCCGAAAGCCATGAGAGCCTGGGACATGCCGTGGCAGCCAAGCTCCAGGAGATGCTCGGTGAGTAACGCGACCCCAAGCCACCACAAAAGTTCCCCTTGCGGGGGGCTTATTTCGTTTGCTTGTCCTGATCTGTAACAGTTCTAAGGCCGAAAACGGGTTAGATGTTACAGATTGAGATTATTTAGGTCGATATCGATTGTTTGTCTCGATCTGTAACATCTAGGGTCGATTTTGCCGAGTTACTGTTACAGATCGAGATTATCTTCTCAGTGGAATTTGAATGCCTTGATCTGTAACAGGTGGGCCAAAAAATGGGCTCTAACTGTTACAGATCGAGATAATTGTGGGAACCACCGCAAAAGGTGCCTGTCCCCTTTGCGGTGGTTTTGGGCTGCGAATCTTAATACTGCCACAACTAACTGCGTGCCATCTACCTGCGGCTTTGCGGGGGAATATCCTAACTTATCCCAAGCGCGTCGAAGGTGGCGCGGACGACCTGCTCGGCAGTGGGGCGGATGTAGTGCCTGCCCGACACGCCGGGGAGGGCGTGGCCCATGAGCATCTCTATGAGGTCCCATGGCAGGCGAAGCTCGACCTCCGCTATCGTACGCCACGAGTTGCGCAGGTTCGACCACGGGATGTGCTCGATGCCGCGGGCGGCGCAGAGTTTCCGCCAGCGGTCGTTGCAAATGCTCCGGTTCATGGGCAGGCCGTCGCCTCGGTCGCTCAGCCACTCGCGGCCCTCGGCGGCCCGCGCCGCCGCTATCTCGACGAGTCGGTCGGCGGCCTGTGGCAAGATCACGACGGTGCGGGCGGACTTGGCGGTCTTGAGGGCGCTAACCGGCTCGGTGCCGGACTGCTGCATCTGGCGGCAGATGTCGGCCGAGGCGAGGACGGTACCGCTACGCTCCCAGCGCAATACCTCCTCGGTGCGCACGCCAAGCGACTCGCCCGAGCGGCAGGAGCCGAAGCACGCGAGGATGAACGCGGGCTCCAGGGGGTTGCCGCGCAGCACGTCGAGGACGCCCAGGGCCTCGTCGAGGGTGTAGACGCGCTTTGAGCGCTCGCGGGTCTTGCGTGTGGGCATGGTGTACCTGACGCTGGCGGCGAACGGGTCGAGCGGCAGGCGGATGAAGGTCGAGACGCAGGCGTAGACCTTGCGCAGGGTGAGCAGGGCGGTATCGGCGGTGGCGGCGGGAAGTGTCAGCAGCCAGTCCTGCAGCTCGACGGCGCGCAGCTGGTCGACGGGCATTGCGCCCCAGCGGGGTCCGACGTAGTTCTTCCACGACCGCAGCACGAGGTCGCGGGTGTTGGGGGCGAGGGTCCCCGCCTCGACCTGTGCGGCCATCTTGGGGACGAGCCACGTCTCGTAGGCCTTGGCTATGGTGGGCACGGGCGCGTCGTCGGCGTGCTCGACGTGGATGCGGTCCAGCTCCGCGCACGCCTCGCGGTAGGTGCCGTACACGGTCTTGGTCTTGCGCCTGCGGCCCTGCGGCGTGTTCTGCATCCAGCGCAGGACGTACTTCTTGCCGCGCCTCATCTCGGTCACGGAGCCCCAGACGCGGCGGCGCTGCTTCTTTGTCATATAATCAGATCCGTTCAGATCGCGGGCTTATTCTCCGTTTCGCCCGGTTCTGACCCCGGCCCCGTCTCACGTTCCAAAGTGCAGGGGCCGTCTCCTTTGTCTCGGGGCCGCGGCATCAGCCTGCGGTCCCGAGATTCTTTGCTTTCATGGGCATCACCTCCCTAGATGTAGACGCATGGAATCTCGCCCTCGACGGTCGATTTGAGCCTGAACGGGGCGGCCTTTTCTGTCTTAGTTCGGCCGCGGCCCCCAATCTCCACAACGTGTTCGGTTTACATTTCGCCGCGATGGGGCGATAATCGGGATAGCTCATCCACCGTGTGTGTGAAGGAGTCCTCTGGAGGCGCCCAAACAGCGCCTCCTGCTTTTTCGGCGTGGTTTCTCGCCATCTCGCGCTCAATCATCTTCCTGCTGTGGTCGTTGTCGACGTAATACGCGGTTATCAGCAGGCAGTAGTGCTCTCTCGGCTCGAATACGACAATGTAGCTCTCTTCCTCAAGGTAAAACTTAATCCGTTCCCTTATCTGGGTGCCATTGCGGCTCTTCCTTGCGCGATGCTCCGCCTTCCAGGCTATAACGCCTCCGCAGCCGGGACTTTTGGGGCACCTCTCAGCATTCTCGATGAACGCCTTCGGCCATCTGATGCGCCTGCACCTTTCGAGATCTGGCACACGGTCCTCTGGCAGACCCGACTTATGATCGTAGTCCCTGCAGGTAAGGTGCCAAAAGGCCTCGGCCCGTCCCTCCAGCATGGGCTGGTACCGTATCTTTACCGGTTTCCCGTGGTAGACGGGCTTGCCCTCGATGAAATCACGCCTGAACACGCTGTAGACAAGAGCGTCGTATTCGCTCCAGGGACGCGAGCTGTCCCTTTCGAGCAGGGGCGGTATCCAACAGCAGTTCATGATGTGATTCCCCCGGCCTGCCAGATCAGCAGGTTCATCTTCTTTTCGCTGAGGAGCGAGGTCTTGACGAGGGAGAGGCCCGACCTCTGGATAATTCTATTGATGAGCCTGATCTTCGTGACGCTATCCGATGGCATGATGGCGTCGTGGTTGTGGCGATACGCGATGGCGCCGGTAAGGATGTCAACGAGCTGCATCAGCTGGACCTCGTCGGAGCGTATTGGCTGCACCCTCCTCACGATCTCATGGTTGAAATCGTACGCGTCGTTCGCGAGCACGTTCTCGAGTTTCTGGGCGTTTCGCCCGGAATGGGTGTCCTTTATGTCGATATAGACGTAATACCGCGCGTCGCGGGAGAAGATGGTCTTCAGCATCGTGAAGTACATCTTGTAGTACCAGAGGTCGTGGTCCTGGTTGAAGCGGGCGTGGTCCAGCTTCGATTTATCGGGAACTACAAGACCCCTGAAGTGCAGGTCGTCGTCATCGAAGAAATAGTCGATGATGTCGACGTAGAGGCCGTAGTTGCATGGCGACACCTTCGTCCACTTGACCTCGGAGCCCATCCCGACGCCATGCCTCGCCTTTATCTCCACGAGGCGCTTGCTTATCTCCCTGACTTTCGATTTGGGGCACCATACCGCCCCGAGCGACATCGCCTTGAAGCGATCGTGCTCGAGATGGCAGCTTTCGTCGCAGTAGACATTAAACTCCTCGCCGCCGAACGTGGCGCCGTTTCCCGATTCGTAATATGCCCGCACGCCATCCAAAGCTAATGGCCTCATGCGTCCCACCTCTTTTCCGTTCCTACTACCTCTCGTCCCGCTCGCCCATGTACCAGACGACTCGGCCCTTGCAGACCACGGGCTCGTCGCCCGGGCCGGCGAGGATGTCGTCGTACTCGCCGGAGTGGCTGTCCGCCGTGAGCATCACGGTCGAGCGGCCCCGGGTGTAGTTGCGCACCACGGCGCCGTAGTCGGACGTCTCGGCCAGCACCGGCTGGCCGTTGACCGGCTCCATGTCGGGGTCGACCAGCAGCAGCGCGTCGTGGGGGAAGCGGTTGTCCATGCAGCCGCCCTGCGCGTGGACCATGAACCCGCGCGGGTGGGCGTCGGCGATGGAGGCGGGGACCTCGACCTCGTCGGCGAGGCTCCCCTCGTCGCACGGCTCGCCCATGTGGGCGAAGCCCAGCAGGGGGACCATGCGCGAGGTGCCGCTGATCGCGGTCTCGGTGGCGTCCTCTCCCATGAGGTCAGCTACCGTGGTGTCGAACAGAACTGCAAGTTCCTTCATTTTGTCGAGGCGCGGCTTTGATCTGCCGCTTTCCCAGGCACCTACAGCCCTGTTTGTTATTCCGAGCTTGTCGGCAAGTTCTGCCTGAGTAAGGCCTGAATCTAAGCGTATCCGCTTCAATCTGGTAGAGAACTCCATAACCATCTACCTCCTTAGTTTTCCATGCTACAGAAAAATAATTTCCCAAACTAGAGAAAAGTAATTGCCATGCAAGGGAAAATAAAGTACTATTAGGTCAACGAAAGGGAGGAGGTCAGATGAAAGAGCTCAAGGCAATCCGAGAGAGCCGACAGAAGCCGTTTATTGAAGAGGCGGCGAAGTTCAATCAGGAGTCAATAGCTGCCGCTTTGGGTGTGACGGTTCAGACGTATCGAGCGTATGAGAAAGACCCGTCCCAGATGAAACTTCCCACGGCTGTCATGCTCGCCAACTATCTCGGCTGCAAAGTCGAAGATTTTTATTTACCAATCAAGGGAAATTAAAGTTCCCTAAAGCGAAACGGAGAGAACCATGAACGAGAACTACATCGACATCGAGCTGGGCGGCTGGAACATCCCCGAGGCCATCACGGTCGAGGCCGAGCCCGTCGAGGCCCGCGACTTCTCCGACTTCGAGCTGTAGGGGAGGGCGACATGGGAGACGTGAAGATGCGCCGCGAGAACATCAGGTACGAGGCACGCGGGAAGTCCTTCGAGATCGAGTGCCCGAGCGGCTTCTCGGGCATCGAGGCCATCGTCTGCTGGTGCGACGCTGGCGGCGGCTGGCACCACGAGGCCTTCGAGTCGTTCCTCGACGCCCGCGGGCGCCTGGACGGGCTGCTGCGCGGCGAGGCGGTCATGGCCTACGTCCAGCGCACGGTCTGCATGAACACCGCCGACGCCATCGACCCCGGCATCCAGCCGGTTGAGGTCGGCCTCGCTGCGGGCGAGTGGGTCATGTATCAGCTGCAGAAGGGGCGTGAGTAGCGATGGGTAAGCGGGTCCGCTACGACTTCGAGCTTGTCGACGGCTCCTATGTCGAGACCGACAAGAGTGCCGCGTTCCGTATCTCGGAGACGTTCGGCTTCACCAACGAGAAGCACATCAAGATTTTGGAGAAGGGCACCGAGAAGCTGGGAAAGCTCGACGCGACCGAGTACTACATCGCCTCGCCCGTGACGTTCGCCCTGTACGGGCAAGTCTACTTCACGCTGGGCAACTCGCTCGTCTACATGCCCGGCCTGGAGGAAGTCTACCTGGGCGGCGAGCAGTGATGGGGGGCACGGAAATGCCCGACTGGCTCCCGTGGGCCGTGAACTTCACGGCGTGCCTAGCGACCGGAATCCTGCTTCGGGTCCACCTCGTCGACGAGCGTGTGAAGGAAATCAAACGCGAACTCGACGAGCTGGCAGAACGGGAACGGGAGGAGCGCGGCGACGAGTGATACCGCGAGCCGCGGCAGCGTCGACCTCGCCGCCCTGCGATAGGGCGGCTCCGGCTTCGCGTGCCTCGGTCGGTATGTCGGGCGTCTCAAAATCATGGCCGAAGCCTACCGCGTGCATAACGCAGACACGCGGGTATTGCCGCTCAGGCAACCCGCGGGCCCCGCTCCCGGGGCGGCACCGTTGCCCCGCGGCTCTCCAATAACCATCCGCGGGGACGTTCCCTACCGGTGCCGTGCCGGGGGCGAGGCCCCGAAAGCAAGCAAAAAAGAGCCGCCCGGTTTGGGAAGCGGGGACGGCTCCCTGACCTGAAAGGAGGTCACTCATGGATTCTAGCAGAGCCAAAACGTTCCAGCAGATGGCCGACGAGCTTGGCATCAGGCACAAGCTGATGTACACGCTGCGCGAGGCGTCGAGGGTGACGGGTGTGCCCTACGACACGCTGCGTATCGAGTGCAAGGCGGGTCGCCTGCGCTCGCAGCTGCCCGAGGGGCGCAAGGTGGGGCGCATGGTGCGCCCGGAATGGGTGGAGCAGTGGATCGAGGAGGGAACGCATGGTATCGAGGCTGCTTAGGTGCGCTGCGTACATCGCGCTCCTGTTCGCGGTGTACGCGCTCATGCCCTACGTCCTGCGGGCGATGCTGCTCGCGGCGGATGGCATCCGCGTGGCGCTCGGGATGGGGTCGGTACTGTGATCGGTAGGCGATTCGCGTTCACCGTCCCGTTCGTGGCGGGCAAGCAGCGCCACAGGCTCGACCGCAGGCACGCCCGGATGTACACGCCGGACGAGACCATCCGCAACGAGGCCGCCATCCGCGACGCGGCGCTCGGGGCCATGCGGGAGGCGTACCCGGGAATCGAGGGGCTGCTGTTCCCGTTCAGGGTGCCCGTCGCGGTGCGCATCGACGTGTACGAGCCGCTGCCCGTGTCGAGGCCGAAGCGCGTCACGTCGGAACCGAACACGTTCAAGCCGGACGCGGACAACATCGCCAAGCTCGTGATGGACGGGATGAACGGGGCGGTCTGGGGCGACGACAGCCAGGTGGCCGAGGTCCACGTGGTCAAGTGGCCCCGTCGGCGCGGCATCGAGCCGCACATGGACATACAGGTATATCGCGGCTGGACAGACCCAGCCGAAGAGAAGAAGTAGAAACGGAGAATGAAATGAAGCGAAAGGCATTCAAGGAGCTCATGAGGCAGGCCGTGGGCAACGTCCTCATCAACACGGAGCTCAACGCCGAGGCGCTCGAGGAGAAGGTCGACCCCGCGGTGCTTCGCGGCGTCGCCTACGGCATGGCGGTCGCGCCCGTACTGATGGACGAGGAGCCCATCGAGTTCGACCGCGACTTCCTTGCCGTCATCATCGCGTACGGCAAGAAGTGCGAGGACATCTACGCCGAGAACGGCGCCGTCGCCACCATCTCCAAGCTCTACGGATGCGAGGTGAGCGTCGATGAGTAACGAGGTCATCGAGTTCAAGGACGATGCGGGCATGCCCGTCAAGTTCACCTCGCAGGACATCCGCGAGCGCCTGTGCCCGAACGCGACCGAAAGCGAACTGGCGCTGTGCATCGAGCTGTGCAACCGCCAGCACCTGAACCCCTTCACCAAGGAGGTCTACCTGGTGAAGTACAGGGACGCCCCGGCGAGCATCATCACGAGCTATCAGGTGTTCAACCGCCGCGCCAACCGTCAGGAGAGCTACGGCGGCATCAAGAGCGGCGTCGTGGTGATGCGCGAGGGACAGATCGTCAAGAAGCGCGGCAGCGCCGTCTACAAGCAGGTTGGCGAGCAGCTGCTCGGCGGCTGGGCCGAGGTGCAGTTCAAGGACGGCAAGGAGCCGGCCTACGTGGAGCTGGCGCTTAGCGACTACAGCACCGGCAAGAGCAACTGGGCGAAGATGCCGGGCGTCATGATCGAGAAGTGCGCCAAGGCCGGCGCGTGGCGCCTTGCCTACCCCGACGAGTTCGGCGGGATGTACACGGGCGAGGAGATGGACCAGAAGGTCGAGCGGGACATGCGCGCCGGCACTCAGGCCGTCGAGGCCGAGAGCGTCGAGCCCGTGGTCGACCTGCAGCCCGTGCGCGACCTGTTCAAGCCGTTCATGGCGGCGACTGGGCTCGACAGCGCCGGTGCCATGGCTGCCATCTGCGCCGCCGTGGGCTGCACGTCGGGCTCCATGCACGACATGACGCTCATGCAGGCGCGCCGCGCGGCCTCGTGGATGGAGGAGGAGATCGCGGCCCGCAAGGCGCAACCCGAGCCCGCCGCACCCGAGCCGGACCCCGCGCCCGTCTATGAGCCCGCGCCCGCCGAGTACGCGACCGACGACGACCTTCTGGGAGGCTTCTAATGGCAGACGAGGTTTTGGCAGTCGAGGCCGTGCCGCTCGAGGAGGACTTCGACACGCTGGTGGCGTCTCTCGCCATCGACGACACGCTCGAGGACAAGCTGGCAAAGCTCAAGAAGAACGTGGACGAGAAGCTGGCGGACTACATGGACGTCAAGCACATCGAGAAGGACGAGGACTTCAAAGCCGCCAAGAAGTACCGCGCGGCGGTCAACGACGTGAAGAAGCCCATCGAGGCGCAGCGCAAGGCCGCGAAGAAGAAGTACAGCGACCTGCTCAAGACGTTCGACAAGACCATCAGCGAGATCACGGCGCCCATCGACAGGCTCTCCGATGAGTACAAGGCCGAAATCGACCGATACGACGGCGAGTGCAGGGCCCGCCGCCTCACCGCGCTCAAGGGCCACTACTACGACCTCGCGGGCGAGATGGGGCCGCTGGTGCCCTACGAGCGCATCGCCGACGACAAGTGGCTCAACGCGAGCTTCGGCGAGGTCAAGGCCAAGAACATCATCGAGCGCCGCGTGGGCGAGCTGCTGCACCAGTTCAAGTTCGTCAACGGCCTCGACTACGCGGACGAGTCCGAGGAGGCATGGGCCGTGGCGTGGTGGACGAGGACCCTGCCGGCGGACTCGGGCGAGGTGGCGGCTGCGGTCGCCGCGCACCGCGAGGAGGCGGCCAAGGCCGCCGCGCTCGTGTCGACCTACGAGCAGGCGACGGCGTCCGCACCGGAGCCCGAGCCGGAGCCCGAGCCGCTGCCGCCCGACCCCGAGCTCGAGCCGATGCCCGTCGAGGAACCTGAGCCGCCCTTGGGCGTGCCGAGGTGTGTGCGGGTGGTCCCGTCGCGCCCCGAGCCGGATGCGGCCGAGGATGCGGCCCCAGCACCGCAGAGGGGTTACCGCGTTGTCATCGAGTGCGCCACGGCGGACGAGCTGCGTCGCGTGAGGGCCGTCATGGTCGACAACGGCATCCACGGATACGTCGAGAGGATGTAGGACATGGAGGAGAAGAACCTGCCGCCGCTCCGAACGCCGGAGCAGCGCAAGGAGGCGATGGCGAAGGCCGTCCACACGCGCCGCGAGCGCGCCGCGTTCAAGGCCGCCTGCAAGGCGGGCAACATCCCGCCCGAGGCGGCCATCGAGGCGCCCATCGCGCAGAGGCTCAAGGTCGAGGAGTTCGCCCGCTCGTTCCCGGGCATCGGCACGGTCAAGGCGAAGGTGATCGTCAAGGCGCTTGACATCCCCGATGGTCGCCGCGTGAGCGGCCTGGGCTACATGCAGGGGCCGCGCCTTGTCGCGTTTATCAAGAACAACATGACCGCGAAGGAGGACGGGCAGTGAGCATCAACCGAGTGAACATCAGCGGCAACCTGACCCGCGACCCCGAGCTGCGCGCCACCGCCGGCGGGACGCAGGTCCTGTCCTTTGGCGTGGCGGTAAACGACCGCCGCCGCAACGCGCAGACGGGTGAATGGGAGGACTACCCCAACTTCGTCGACTGCACGATGTTCGGCAACCGCGCCGAGGCCGTTGGCCGTTTCCTCGCCAAGGGGATGAAGGTCGCGATCGAGGGCAAGCTGCGCTACAGCTCTTGGGAGCGCGACGGCCAAAAGCGCTCCAAGCTCGAGGTTATCGTCGACGAGATCGAGGTCATGGTGCGCCGTGAGGGGCAGACGCAGGCCCAGCCGCAGCAGAGCCTCGCGGACACGGTGCCCGTGCAGCCACAGGCGCAGGCCGCGCCGCAGTGGAGCGCCCAGCAGGCCTACGCCGCGGTCCCGCAGTCCGAGTTCTACGACGAGGACGTGCCGTTCTGATGAGGCACGTACCCGACATCATCCGCGACCACTGGGAGGCGGCCCTGTTCGCCGCCTCCTTCTCCGCGGGTTTCCTGTTCTTCTCTTCGCTTCTCTGGGGGTGGTTCTGATGGCCAACGACTTCACGGTTTTCGCCAGCTCGATAGCCGAGCTCTACGACGATTACGATCCGAACGACCCCGAGGACATGAGGGAGCGCATGATGCTCGCGGACGCGGTGCTCATGTACGGCCTCCACGGGGTCGAGATCGAGCTGCCCAAGAGCGTCAAAAGGGCCTTCAAGGGACTCAAGAACGCCATCGACAACTCCAAGAACAAGCGCGAGCAGGCCAAGAAGGGCGGCAGGCCGCGCAAGGCCAAGGCCGAGCCGGAGTCCGAACCCGAGCCTGAGCAAAAACCCGAAACCTAGGTTTACCGAACCCGAAACCGAGGTTTCCGAAAGCGAAAACCCTAACCTAACCTGTCCTAGCTTAGCTTTACCTAGCCTAGCTTGTGTTGATGGTACGCGCGCCACCACCACCGAGGGTTTCGAGCCTCCGACGCTCGAGGAGTGCCGCACGTACTTCGCCGCCAACTGCATCAGCGGCGACCCCGACAAGTTCTGGGCGCACTACGAGTCGCAGGGCTGGATCCGCTCGAGCGGGATGCCCGTGACCTCGCTCAAGGCAGCGGCGATGCTGTGGAACAGCAAGCAGAAGCAGCTCGACGCCGAGGCTCACGCCCGAGGCAAGCCGACCGACGCCGAGATTCAAGCCGCCACGTTCAAGCCGACGAGGACGCCCGAGCAGACGAGGGCGGAGCTCGAGCGCAGGTGGCGCGAGGAACATCCGGGCATCGACCCGGCGAAGGTGAAGGCCCCGAGGGGGACGACCGCCGACCCGGTGGCGCTCAAGGCGTACCAGGACGCGCGGCGTCTGCTGGACGCGAGGGCCGCATGCGAGAGGAGGGCGTCATGAGCTTGGACGACGAGAGGAGCGAGAACATGGGCAGACCGAAGGGGTCTGTGAGCATCTACGACGACGGGCCGCGCAGCGCCCGCTGCGAGACGTGCGGGTTCTGCGCCGCGAGCGAGACGGCCATGGCGGCGTCGGGCGAGGGGCGCAAGCGCTACACGTGCATGCGCTGCCCCGACTTCGTGCACACCACGCAGGGGCTCGCGAGGTGCAACTACTGGGAGGCGCGCCATGAGGGATGAGTCGTTGGACATGCGAGGGGGCAACGTGCTCGTGTGCCGCCAGTGCGGCAGGCGGTTCCGTGCGAGGGGCGCCCGCCAGCGGTACTGCTGCGGCTGGTGCGAGAACGTGGCTCACAGGAACGAGAGTAAGCGGCCCGTGGACGTGTACCTCGGAACGAGGAGCGAGTCGGGCCGAGAGGTCAACGCCATGCGCTCGGCGCTGGCTGAGGGGAGACGAATCTGATGCGCGACGGATACAGGTTCGAGTTCGGCGCGTTCGACGAGCCGGACGCGCCAAAGGCGCAGGCGCTCAAGCCGCTCGAGGAGGCGGCCGAGGTGTTCGGTGCGTGGCAGCTCAACAGCGACACCCACGTGCTCAACGAGTGCATGGACGTGGTCCAGGCGGTCGTCAACCTGCTCACTGCTTTGGGGTTCACGCAGGAGGACGTGGACATGGCAATCGAGCGCTGCAACGAGAGGAACCGAGAGAGGGGACGTTTGTGATGGAGACTTTGGATCAGATCAAGGCAGACGCGGTCGAGGTGTTCCATTTCGACCGCGAGTGCAGGCCGCAGGACAGGGCGCACGCCTATCTGGGGAAGTACCGCGTCAGGCGCGGCTACAACGACACGGCGATGCAGGTCGCGGTGGTAGACATGATCGAGCGCGCCTACGAGGCGGGAAGGGCTGAGGTCGCCGACGCTAACCTCGTGCAGAACCTGCGCCGCCAGCTGACGAGCATCGAGGCGACCGTCGGGGATGCCATCGACCTGCTCGACGAGAGCGTAGGGGGGGCGGACTGCGATGAGTGATTCGAGAATCGGCGGCTACCCGATGGGGGTGAGCGACGCCGCTATCGAGCGCCACTTCGGCGGGGACTGCAAGCCTAGGATGTGCGGGAACTGCAGGCACTTCTGCGGCAGCGACATCCACGTCGACTACGGCTACTGCCACCTCGAGTTCGAGCGCGCCTACGACATGGAGGCGCCTGACCGCAAGGAAGGGTTCTGGCGCCTGGCAAAGTGGGCCGTGACGTGGCTCATGGGGAACCTGCTGTACTGCGAGGACGAGTGCGGCGAGTGTCGCGACTACGAGGAGTTTGGGCTATGAATATCGACATCAAGACCGCCGACGGCGCGGACATCGAGCTTGGCGGGACGTATTACGACGAGAAGGGCACCCGTTATCGCGTGACCGGTATCAGGGTCCCCGACCATCAAGCTCTCGCTAAATCGAAGCTCTACTGCATCAAGGAAGGAAGCGGCCCCGTATTGACGAATCCAGGCAGTCTCTATCTTGTCTCGCCTGACAGCTTAGAGAGGCTGAGAGACGATCTGGACAGGTTTGTCCGCAACCAAAATGGGACCGTCTGCTCGTATCTCAATCGAGAGAGAAGGGATTGCGATGGCTGTAAGTTCAAGGACCATTTCTACTGCGTCGACGCCTTGGTGCAAGACGTCACGGCACGCGTTCACTGTCTGTGCGGTGATGGTAAATGATTGAGCTGCCAAAAGATGCCGAGGGGCGAGAGATTCCGCTGGACACCGAGGTTCTGTACGACCTATGCGGAATAAAGGTGAGCGTGAAGGAGTTTCTCTCCAGAACGTTGGTAGAGAGCCAGAAAACCGAATGGACGATTAAAGCCGAGTACGAAGGCAACCTGTACTACAACAGCTTCAAGCCGAAGAACATGCACATCACACAGCCCGACAGCTGGAAGAGGCTGCTTGATGACTTGAGCGAGGCAGGTGACGCGCGGTATGACGAGGCTTGCGCCTACTTCCACAGAGACAAAGACGAAGATGGCTGTACATCGTGCCCCGGTGGCGAGGACGGCTGCGTTCGAATTGCCATGCGCGACATCGCCGACCGCATCCGCAAATTGAGAGGTGAGGACTAATGGCAAACATCGAGCTACCAAAAGATACGGAAGGGCGCGAGATTCCGCTGGATACCGTGGCGCTGTTCAACCGTGACGGGAACGTATATAGCATCGTGCGCTGGACATTCACCACGGACTTTGATTTGAGTGACGGATGGTCGAACAAATGGCGTGCGATTACCGACCGTGGATTTGCACTCGACCCAGCACTCGTGTACCTCACCACGCCCGAGCCCGACACATGGGAGAAATTGGAGGATGACTTGGACAGGTGCATCGAGGCGGACGGCCTTTGTTCGTACCACAACCAGTCCGGAGTGTGTTTCAAATGCATCTTGGACGGCGACGGCCCATGTCATGGTGACTCGCTGGCGCTCAAGGACATAAAGGAGCGTATCCGCAAGCTGAGGGGTGAGGGCGATGCCTAACGACTGCCCCTACTGCGGAAAGCCGCATTTCAACTTCGGTGATGACGAAGAGGGCGTCGAGATGTGGATTAACGAGCCAAACGACGGCGAGTACGTCATTGCTGTCGACCCGCCGTTCGCATGGAGCATCCCGATCAGTTTCTGCCCGTTCTGCGGCCGCAAGCTGGAGAAGATGGACGAATGATTACCAATTTGAGGATGATGACAAATGAATAAGCGAGCGATGATTTCGCAGCCTATGGCTGGCAAGACCGACGAAGAGATCGCAGAGACGAGGGACAAGGCGCACGCTAAGCTGCGTGAGATGGGCTACGAGTTCGTAAACACCCTGTTCACCGACGAGTGGTACAGCGACGAGGCCATGGAGGGGCGCGGCGTGGTGCAGGTCCCGCTGTGCTACCTCGCCAAGTCGCTCGAGAACATGAGCCTGTGCCATGCGGCCTACTTCTGCAAAGGCTGGGAGAACGCACGCGGATGCCGCATCGAACATGATGCCGCCGTAGCGTACGGGCTTGAGGTTCTGTATGAGGATTAGCGACGAAGATCGCCATGAGGTGGCCGAGGAGCTACGCAGGCAGGTGGCATACAGCAGCGGCTCGCTTGGCGAGTGGTGGCAACGCCTGCAGGAGACAGTGACCGGCGAAGTTGACTTCGCCAATCCACAGGAGACATACCGAGCAATTGCCGACCTAATCGACCGCCCGACGCGCCTCGACCTTGTCGAGCACAAGCAGGATCCGTTTATCCCGGGCAAGCGGATGGTCGACGGCTACTTCCACTGCTCCGACTGCGGATGGGATGGGCAGATCTGGGAGCATATCGGCTTCGGGGACATGCTTGCGTATGAAGCCGTCCATTGCCCGAAGTGCGGGGCGATAATCGAGCGCCGTGCGTGAGGTAGTCCCCGGCGCTTGGTATGGTAGCCGAAGCAAACCGAGCGCGAGGGGGTATGCGAATGGCGTGTAGGCCACCTGTAGGAGATGGGCCAAAAGGCCCATCTACAAAGTCAACACATCATCCTTTGGCGAGGGAGTGGGCGCTCCGCAAGGGGCGCTCCTCCTATGTGCTTTGGTCGGACGAGATGGTTCGCGCCATGCAGGCGCACCCGGAGCGGACGGCGGCGGAGATCGCGGCGGAGCTGAGGGTGACGCCGAGCGCCGTGAGGCACGCGCGGCAGCGCTACGGGCGTTTCCCGCCGAGGACGGACGGTCTGTGCATCGTATGCGACGCGCGGCCCGTATTCACGACCTCGGCGCAGGCTAAGGCGTGGAGGCTCTGCAAGGGATGCTATCTGGAGGAACGCAAGAGGCGGCTCGAGGAGGAGGCGGAGAGCAACCGTATCCGCCAGGCCGCGCACAGACGGCAGAAGCTGGACGGAGACGTTTGAGAGGCTGGCCGAGGTAATCAGAATCAAGTCGACCAAGGTCGAGTAGCCGAAAGGCCCCGGGAAACCGGGGCCTTTTCTTTACACGTTACCCCCTTTTTACGCTCGTGGGCAAACGCACGCGCTTGTCCACGTGCGTAAAAAGGTGGGAACGTTCGCGTTTCCATATGACTATCTACCAGCGGAAATGTGATTTTGTGGCGGGAAAAGGGCGTGAAAAACTGACCAAGGAGGGCATCGAGGATGCCGTCCGCCTGTGCCGTGCCGGAATGACCGACAGGGACATCGCCGCGTATCTCGGGGTCGCACGCGAGACATACAGCCGCTGGATCAACCACCCCAGAACAGACAATCAGCGTCAACTGTGTCACGTTCTAAAAAAGGCCGAGGTGGAGCGCAAGGCGACGCTCGTGGGCCGCATCATGGACGCGAGCGGCGACAGCTGGCAGGCGGCGGCGTGGCTTTTGGAGCGCAAGTACCCGCAGGAGTACGCCAAGGCGCAGCGCATCATGGATACCACCGACACCGCGGTGCTCAAGGCCGCCAAGGAGCTGGTTCTGTCCGTGCCGTCCTCAATCGGCGGGGACGAGTAGCCGATGCCGCTCACGAGGATGCAGCGCGAGTACCTCGCCAACTGCACGCACCGTTACAACGTGAAGTGCGGGGCGACGGGCTCGGGCAAGAGCTACGTCGACATAGCCGTGACCATACCGCAGAGGCTTCTCGCCATGAGGGGCGAGGGGCTGGCGGTGATGATCGGGAACACCCGCTCGACGCTCGAGCGCAACATCCTCGAGCCGATGCGCTCGCTCTACAGCGAGGACGTCGTCAGCCAGATCGGGCGGGACAACACGGCCCAGATATTCGGGCGAAAGGTCTACTGCCTCGGGGCGGACAAGAAGACGAGCGTATCCAAGATTCAGGGCGCCACGTTCGAGTGGGTCTACGGCGACGAGGTCGCCACGTGGAGCGAAGACGTGTTCCAGATGCTCAAGAGCCGCCTGCGCTGCGAGCACAGCTGCTTCGACGGTACCTGTAACCCCGACAGCCCGAACCACTGGTTCAAGGCATTCCTCGATAGCGACAGCGACGTCTACAGGCAGGACTATACGATCTGGGACGGTGCGCTGGCACCGGATGTCATCGAAGCCCTCGTCAAGGACTACGGCAGCGGCGTGTACTACGACCGCTACATCTTGGGAAAGTGGACGCTGGCCGAGGGGCTGGTCTACCCCGATTGGGAGAAGGCGCTCGAGAGCCGCTATGACGGCCGCGCCGTCAAATATGTCGTGTCGTGCGACTACGGCACGCAGAATGCCTTCGCGGCGCTGCTGTGGGCGTACGACGGCGAGGTGTGGCACGTGGTGGACGAGTACCGCTACTCTGGCCGCGACACGGGGCACCAGAAGACTGACGCCGACTACGTGGCCGACATGGCCGACTTCGTGCGCGGGCTGGACAGGCCGTCCACGTTCATCATCGACCCGAGCGCCACGAGCTTCATCGCCGCGATGCGGCAGGCGCGCTTCAAGACCAAGAAGGCGCGCAACGACGTGGCCGACGGCATACGAGAGACGGGGGTGTGCCTGGGCAACGGCACGGTACGCATCTCCGATGCCTGCGCGGGGCTGATAGGCGAGCTCGGCGGCTACTGCTGGGACGCCAAGGCGGACGGCGACAGGCCCGTCAAGGTCGAGGACCACAGCTGCGACGCGCTCCGTTACGGCGTGGCAACACTGCGCATGTACAAGCCTGCGAAAGAGCAGGTAAACCCATTCTTTGGAGGGAGGTAGCGGCTTGTCTAAGGGGCCTTTGGTGACCGATGGCGACCTCAAGGCGGCGGCGTCGGCGACGGCGTTCGCGGCAGATGCCATCGAGCGGCACATTTCGAGCGAGATGTACCGCAACGCCGTCACCGCGAACGATTACTACCGCCAGCACAACGTCACGATCAACCGTTTCGTGCAGAAGATCTACTCGTGCTCCGGTGCCGAGGCCGAGGACTTCACGGCCTCGAAGCTAAGGCTGGCGAGTAACCTGTTCAAGCGCCTAAACGTCCAGCGCTGCACGTACTCGCTCGGTAAGGGCGTGAGCTTCGTGGACGTCTCGGCGGGCGGCAAGGACACGACCAAGGAGGGGCTTGGCGACCGCTTCGACGACGACGTCATGGAGATGGGGCTCAAGGCGCTCATCCACGGTGTGTCATTCCCGTTTTGGAACCTCGACCACATCGACGTGTTCACCGCCGACGAGTTCTGCCCGGTGTGGGACGAGTACTCGGGGGCGCTATACGCCGGCGTGAGGTTCTGGCGGCTCGACTCCGATCACCCGTGGCACGCGACCCTCTACGAGCAGGACGGCTACACGGAGATGGTGTCGGGCGGCAGCGGCTTCGACTTCGAGGTGGCCGAGGCCAAGCGCGCCTACAAGGTCACGTATCGGGAGATACCGGCGGACGGGATGAAGCTGGCCGTCGATGCGGAGAACTACTCCCGCCTGCCAATCGTGGCGGTCTGGGGCAGCGACGCGCACCAGAGCACGCTCGTCGGCATGCGCGAGAGCATCGACGCCTACGACCTCATCAAGAGCGGCCTGGTGAACGACACGCGCGACTGCGCACAGATCTACTGGCTCATCAACGGAGCCGGCGGCATGGACGACAGGGACCTCGACCTGTGGCGGGCGAAGCTCAAGCTGACGCACGTGGCCGAGGTCGACGCCGAGCAGGGGCAGTCCGTGACGCCGTACACGCAGGAGGTGCCCGTCGAGGGCCGCAAGGAGACGCTGGCGCAGATCAAGGCCGACATCTACGAGGACTTCGGCGCGCTGGACGTCCACACCATCGCGGCGGGGGCGACCAACGACCATATCGACGCGGCATACCAGCCGATGGACGAGGAGGCCGCCGAGTTTGAGCGCCACATCCGCGAGGGTATCATGGACATCCTTGCGTTGCAGGGCATCGAGGACACGCCCGTGTTCACGCACACCCGCATCAGCAACACCAAGGAGCAGGTCGAGACCGTGTGCCTGGAGGCCGAGTATCTGGACGACGAGACGATCCTGCGAAAGCTGCCGAACATCACGCCCGACGAGAGGGCGAAGATTTTGGAGCGCAAGCAGCGGGAGCAGGAGGAGCGCATGGCGGCGCTGCCGCCCGCCCTGGCGGCGAACGTGAAGGGTGCCCAGGAGGGCGACGAGGACGACGACAACGACGAGGAAGGTGATGAGTGATGGCGGCATTGCAGGTGCTTGACGGCGAGCTGTGGCAGTGGGACACCGGGCGCGAGGTCGAGGTTGTCGGCTGCGAGCAGGTGCATTTCGCCAAGTCGACCACGGGGACGTGCTACACGGTCGAGGTGGCCGGCAGCAAGGCGAAGATTCCCGACGAGCTGCTCCAGGCGGCTGGGCGCGTGTACGCGTGGGCCTACATCACGGACGAGGCATACGGCGGACGCACGCGCATCGAGGCGCTCTGGGACGTGAAGAGGCGAGCCAAGCCCGCCGAGTACATCTACGAGCCGAGCGACCAGCGCACCATCAAGGACGCAGAGACGGCGCGAGACGAGGCCAAGGCCGCGCAGAAGGCGGCGGAGGCCGCACGCGACAAGGCTGTCGCCGCCGAGGTCAAGGGGGCACGAGCCACGACGCTCGCCTCGGGCTCGGAGGCAACGGCGACGATGGAGAACAACGTGCTGGTCGTCGGCGTGCCGAAGGGCGACGCGTTGAGATATAGCGACCTCACCGCCGAGCAGATCGCGGAGCTCAAGAAGCCCGCGACGGACGCGGCGGCTGGCGTTAACAAGGTCAATAACGAGTTCAAGCAGCTCAAGGCTTCTGTCGAAACTGCTGAGAAGGGACGCGCCGACTCCGAGACGGAGCGTAAGCAGACCGAGTTGGAGCGCAAGACCTCCGAGACGAAGCGCAAGGAGGCGGAGGCGGGGCGCAAGACCGCAGAGGCCAAGCGCGAGCAGGATTCGACCAAGGCCCTCGACGACGCGCAGGCGGCGCTCAAGGACGCCAAGGCGGCAGCCCTGAACTACCAGTCGATTATCGACTCGGCGGCTGCGGTTACGGCCTTGGGACTCAAGAAGGTAAACGGCAAGATTTGCCAGATGCGAAAGGTAGGTGCCTAAATGGCCGATACGCAGGCAACCGAGCAGGCAACCGAGGGGTTCGATTACGCGGACCCGCTGGCATCGGATAAGGCGGTGTGGGCGCTGGTCGGCGCGGTGAAGAACCTTGGCGACCAGAAGACGCTCGAGCGCGACGCCTCGACCGGGCGCTATAAGAACGAGAGCGTCGCCGCGATGGTGGACAAGCACAAGACGGGGCTGGTGTACACGTTCCTCATCCCGGCGGGCAGCCCCACCGACATCCAGCCCATGAGCGCCGCCGCGAAGCGCGTGGCCTCCACCGAGTTCGTGCCCGCGACGGCGACGAGCGCGGCTGTCGACCCGTTCGACGCCGAGGGCGGCCCGTGGTTCCACGTGTCCGCCAACGCCGGTGCCGACGCCGACGGCGTGCCGTGGGTCGAGGCCATCGACGGCGTGGATTACGGCTTCTCGCGCGTGGACAACGGGCACGGCAACAACGTCTACGAGATCGCGCCGGTCGTTTGGCAGGCGGTCGAGGTGCTGACGAACGGCAACCTGCTCGTCTCGTGGTCGGACACGAGCTTCACGGGCTCGCAGCCGAACCCCAAGGCGCTGCTGCCGGACGGCACGCTGCGCCCGTACATGCTGACGCCGACGTACCCGATGAGCATCGACGCCGACGGGCGTCCGCGCTCCGTCTCCGGCGCGAAGATCGCCAATCGAGTGACCTCGCACGACTCGCTCATCGACCTGTGCAAGACGGCGACCACTGGCTACTCGGGCATGTCGGCCTACGACCAGTGGTACGTCAACTTCCACCAGCTCACCAAGACGCTCTGCAAGTCCTCCCAGGTGGACTTCCCGGGCTGCACCGACTTCAACGTGCAGATTCACCCGGCGCTCGCCGAGACGGGCGTCACGCGCGTCGTCGTGACCGCAGCGCAGGCCGCGAGCATCCCTGTGGGTGCGTCGCTGATGTACGGCACGGATACGGGTACCACGTGCCCCGACCGAGGCGCTGCGGCGGCGTACGACGTGTTCGACGGCGCGGTCGTCGGCGGCAAGGAGACGCTCGCAGACGGCAACGTGGCGCTTCTCATGGACGTCGCCAAGGCGTTCGACACGACCGTGAACACGTGGCTGCAGAGCGCACCGTGGAGCACGGGCAACACCGATTCCCTCGTGGGCGACGGCCAGGTGGCGAAGGACGGCAAGCACCCGTTCAAGGTCGGCGGCGTCGAGCTGGCGCTGGGCGCGTGGGAGTTCATGGGCGATACGCTCTTCGTCTCCGACGGCACGGGCTTCGGAATCGCCGTGAACCCCGACACACGCAATGAGAAGAAGAACGCCGTGGCGGACGGGGCGACCCCGACGGCGGCGTGCATGCCGACGGCAGATGGCTACATGCTCGACATCCAGTTCGTCAACGGCCTCATCTTGGGAAAGGGGCTCGGCGGCTCGGCGACGACCGGTGTCGGTGACTACTTCTACTTCGACACCTCCGGCGGCAAAGTCAAGGGCACGATCCGTCTGGTTCGGTTCCTCGGCGGCCTGTGGGACGGCTCGATTGCCGGTCTTCGTTTCGCGTACTCGTGGAACGGGTCCGGTTGGGCCACTTGGGACTTCGTCTCCCGGCTTTCTGCTACGGGCCGTAGCCGGGGGTGAATCAGGGCGTAGCCCTGAGAGGGGGCTGGCCCC